>NZ_CP089746.1:7605007-7916675 GCF_029541745.1 Streptomyces sp. LX-29
GCCTGCGGCGGCTGTCCGACATCGCCGCCGCCATGCTCGACGAGGTCCCGCGGGCCGTGCCCGCCCTGCGCGACCCCGCCGAACGGCGCCTGGTGCGGACCTGCGCGTCGGCCGTGGCCGAACTGATCGGTGAGTCCGGCGACCGCCTGCTGCACTGGGACCTGCACTACGACAACGTCCTCGCCGGCGAGCGGGAGCCCTGGCTGGCCATCGACCCCGAACCGCTGGCCGGTGATCCCGGGTTCGAGCTGCTGCCGGCGTTGGACAACCGGTGGGACGAGGTGACGGCGACGGGCGACGTGGCGCGGGCGGTGCTCCGCCGCTTCGACCTGCTGACCGAGGCCGTCGGCCTCGACCGGGAGCGGGCCACCGGCTGGACCCTCGGCCGGGTGCTGCAGAACGCGCTGTGGGACGTCGAGGACGGCAAGACGTCGCTGGAGCCGGCCCAGGTCGCCATCGCCACGGCTCTGCTGCGCCGTTCGGCATAGGGCCGCGGCGGATGGCGCCGAGTCGTCCGCCGGGTGGCCTGCTGGGCCACCACCTGCTGAAGCCCGCCTGCTGGGAGCGCGCCGCCCGGCTCCTGTGCTGTCTGGTTCCTTTACTGCCCGAAGCCCGCCCCACCTGCGCCGCGCAAGGCTCGCGCTGTGGCGCCCGCGCCGTGGGCGGCTGGGCACCGGGGCACGGTCCGTGCCCCGGCGGCGTCGCGCGCCGTAGGGCCTTCGCGCCCCGTGGCCGTGCCCTCGCGCGGGCTCCCGGGCTCAAGGGCAGCCGGGTGCTCGCGCGGGGAGCCGGGCCCTCGCTCGGGCCGTCGGGCCGCACCGCGCGGGCTGTGGCGCGGGCCGTCGGGCTCAAGGGCAGCCGGGTGCTCGCGCGGGGAGCCGGGCCCTCGCTCGGGCTGTCGGGCCGCCCCCGCGCGGGCTGTCAGAGCCGCCCCGCGCGGGCCCGCTCGCCGGGTGAGCCCGTCCAAGGACCGGCCACCGGGCCGGAGCGCGCGCCGCAGACGCGCCCACGGCGTGCGCCCGGTCCGGCGGGGTGCTACGACGCGCCGTCCATCGCGGCGACAAGGCTCTTGGGACGCATGTCGGTCCACTGCGTCTCGATGTGCTCCAGACACTCCTGACGGCTGCTCTCCCCGAGGGCCACGGTCCAGCCCTCCGGCACCTCCGCGAAGGAGGGCCACAGCGAGTGCTGGCCCTCGTCGTTGATGAGCACGAGGTAGAGCGCGTCCGGGTTCTCGAACGGGTTGGTCATGGGCCTTCCCCTCAGGTCACAGGTTCTTGACGGCCCGTCGGATGAACGCCGCCCACCCGACCGGCCGTGTCACGACCGTATCTCGCGCGGCCACCGGAAGCGGTGGCGGGGGACCCCTGACGATGTGCTGTACGGGTCGGGTATGTCCGGGCACACTGGGCATCCCCCACTTTCTGTTCCGCCCGGAGGCTGCGGCGTCGGCGATCGCGAGGGGGATCGCCAACGGGGAGACGACGATGGCATGGAATCCACTGGTCAAACGGTTTTCCGCGCGACTACGCGAGGAGAACGCCCTGCTGCGCGCGGAGGCCGCCGAACTGCGCGCCGAACAGAGCATGCTGCGCGCGGAGGCGGAGCTCCCGCATCCGGTGGTGTCGGAACTGCTCGCCATAGCCGACCGGCTCACCGAACTCACCAAGGAGGGCGGCGCACCCGCCGACGCCGCCCAGGCCGCGGCCGCGCTGCGCTGGCTGGACGGCCGGCTGTCCCGGCTGCTGTCCGCCTGCGACGTGGCCGACGTCCACGACGAGGGGCCCGTCGACCCGGCCCGCCACCACGTCGTCGGCGTCCGTCCCGCCGACGACGGCCGTCCCGTCGGCTCGATAGCGGAAACCGTCCGCCGCGGCTATGCCTGGCACGGTCATGTGCTGCGCCACCAGCAGGTCATCGTCTACGTCGAGCCGGACCCCGACTGACCCGTGCCGAGCCGCTGATTCCGCTCTGGGCGGTCTGGACGTCGCCCGCCCGCCCCTGATAGCGCTGGTCCTGCCCCTGCCCCTGCCCCTGCCCCGCCCGACCGGCACATGACCGGTTCCGACTGCTGGGAGCACCCCCCCATGACCCCCCAACCCCTGATCATCGGTGGCGGCATCGCCGGCGTGGTGGCCGCGCTGGCGCTCCACAAGGCCGGGTTCGACCCGGTCGTCTACGAGGCGCGGCCCGAGACCGAAGGGGCCGACGACACCGGCGCGTTCCTGCTCGTCTTCGCCAACGGCCTGGCCGCGCTCCGGGCCGTCGACGCCCACCGAGCCGTATGGGACGCCTCCTTCCCCGCCGAGACCGTCACCTTCGTCAGCCCCACCGGCAAGCGCCTCGTCACCAGGCCCCTCGCGGGCTCGGCCCCGGCCCCCGCCCCGCCGGACTCGACCCGTACGCCGGGCCCGGACACGGCCCCGGACACAGGCGCGGGCGCGCGGCGGCACGCCGGGGCGGACGACGACGCCCTGGGCCCACGCACGCTCAAACGGGCCACCCTGTGCCGTGTGCTGCGCGCCGAGGCGGCACGCCGCGGCATACGGATCGAGTACGGCAAGCGCTTCGTGGCCGCCCACACCGGCCCGGACGGGTGTGCCGTCGCCTCCTTCGCGGACGGCGGACGAGCCTGCGGAGACCTGCTCATCGGGGCCGACGGCGTCCACTCGGCCCTTCGGAAGACCATCGACGCCGCCGCGCCCCGGCCTCGCTACACGGGCCAGAACACCGTCTGCGGCTACCGCCGAGCGACCGACCCCGCGCTCCCCGCCGACCTGATCGACGGGTACACCATGATCTATGGGAAGCGCGCCTTCTTCGGCTGCACCCGCGCACCGGACGGCGAGCTCTGGTGGTTCGCCAACGCTCCCGGGGCGGAGCTGAAGCGGGAGGAGCTCGCGACCGCGACCCCACGGCAGTGGCGGGACCGCGTCGCGGAGCTCTTCGCGGGCGACGACACGCCGGTCGCCGACCTCGTCCGCACCACCGACGGCCCCATCGTCGGCAGCAACGCCTACGATCTCGCCACCACGCCCACCTGGTCCCGTGACGCCATGGTCATCATCGGGGACGCCGCACACGCCGCCGCGCCCAACGCCGCCCAGGGCGCGTCGATGGCGATCGAGGACGGGGTGCAACTCGCCCGCTGTCTGCGCGATCTGCCGGACCGTGGGCGGGCGTTGGCGGCGTACGAAGGGCTGCGCCGGGAGCGGGTGGAGCGAGCGGTGGCCACCAGCGCCGCCATGGCCCGGCAGGTGGCGCCGGGCCCGGTCCAGCGCGTGCTGCGCGACGCGCTGTCGCCGCGCCGGCTGGAGCGCGGTGGGAACGGCGCCGACGACTGGCTCACCGGCCACCGCATCGACTGGGACGCGCCCGTCACGGCGCTCTGACACTCCCTCGGCCGCTCACGCGGTGCCCGTGTTCCGACGCCCCGCGGGCGCTCGCGGCGCGGTGCTCCGTCCCCGCGAGCTCGTTCCCTTGCGATGCTCCGTCGCCCGCGAGCCCGTGCTCTCGCGGCGCTCCGACGCCCGCGAGCCCGTTCCCTCACGGCGCTCTGACGCCCGCGGGCCCGTCCTCTCGCGTGCTCCGTCCCCCGCGCGCCCGTTCCCTTGCGATGCTCCGTCGCCCCCGGGCCCGTCCTCCCGCGGTGCTCCGTCGCCCGCGGGCCCGTCCCCTCAGGGTGCTCCACTGCCCGTGGGCCCGTTCCCTCACGGCGCTCTGACACCGCGGCCATGCCCGCCCGGCGTGCCGGGCACGGTGCGGACGCCCCTACAGGGCGGGGACGCCCCCGTGCCCCGACGCCCGCGCGGGCGCCCGTTCCCGTCCCGGGCACACCGTGTGCCGGCGCGGGTCACGAAGATCACTCGTGGTGCCGCACGCGCCTCACGTACGCTGCTGTTGTCAGGGGCGCGGCAGCGAGGGCGGGGGATATGACGATGCGTCGGCGCGGTCCGGCCGCGGAGGCCGTGGGCCGCCGCCCCGGGCGCCGTCCGCATACCGGGGGCGGTGGCGCGCGCCCGGGATCGCGGGGGCGGTGCTCAGGACTCCGCCTCCTCCAGTCGGAACCCCACCTTCAGACCCACCTGGTAGTGGCCGATCTTCCCGTCCACCAGATGGCCGCGGATCTGACCGACCTCGAACCAGTCCAGGTTGCGCAGGGTCTTGGCGGCCCGCGCCAGGCCGTTGCGGATCGCGTCGTCGACGCCTTGCTCGGAGCTGCCGACGATCTCGGTCACCCGATAGGTGTGGTGGGACATGGCGCTCTCCGCGTTCCGTGCGAGGGTTCGGTGGTCCCTCTCACCGTGCCGCACCGCACCCCACCGCGCGAGCCGGACGCCGCCCGAGGGGTAACCCGCCACCCGCGGCCGGGTGTGGACTTAGGGAACCACGGTCACCGGCCAGCGCCCCGCCTTGACCAGCCGCACCGCCACCGAGCCCACGATGCGGTGCCCGGCCTGCTCGGACGCGCCGACCACCACGGCGTCCGCCTTCAGCTCGTCGGCGGCGGTCACCAGGCCGTTGTACGGATCGCCGGCGAAGGTGTGGAACTCCCAGCGCACCTCGAAGACGCCGCGCAGCCGCTCCACCGACGCCTTGATCTCGGTCATCAGCTCCTCGGCCACCCCCTCGGTCGCCTCCGCCACCGGCGCCCCCAGCGCCGCGCCCGCCGTCAGCAGCGGCTGTACGTAGACGACGGCGAGCAGGGCGTGCTGCCGCCGGGCGAGCCCCGCGGCGTAGGCGGCGGCGCGCCAGGAGGAGTCCGAGCCGTCCACACCGACGACGATGACCTTCGGCCCGTCCGTCCCGCGTTCGAAGGACGCGGGCAGTTTGTCCACCACATCTGCGAGGCTAGCGCCAGAGCCGGTCAAGTGATCAACCGG
Source organism: Streptomyces sp. LX-29 (assembly GCF_029541745.1). NCBI lineage: Bacteria > Bacillati > Actinomycetota > Actinomycetes > Kitasatosporales > Streptomycetaceae > Streptomyces > Streptomyces sp. LX-29. The sequence continues at coordinate 7,609,891 of NZ_CP089746.1, forward strand.
CCCGCACTGGCGAGTCAGCGCACCATGATCGCCACCGTACGACAGGAGAAGTAATGGGCGGCACCCACCGGGGCGAACTACTCGCCATCAGTGACCTGCACGTGGCCTATGAGGAGAACCGGGCGATCGTCGAGCGGCTGCGGCCGGGCTCCGACGAGGACTGGGTGATCGTCGCCGGCGACGTCGGCGAGGTCTTCGCCGACATCGAGTGGGCGCTGGGCCTGCTCAGCGAGCGGTTCGCCAAGGTGATCTGGACGCCGGGCAACCACGAGCTGTGGACCCACCCCAAGGACCCGCTGGAGCTGCGCGGCGTCGCCCGCTACGAGCACCTGGTGGAGATGTGCCGGTCCAAGGGCATCGTCACGCCCGAGGACCCGTACCCGGTCTGGGAGGGCAACGGCGGTCCGCTCACCATCGCCCCGCTCTTCCTGCTCTACGACTACACCTTCCGGCTGGACGGCATCACCACCAAGGAGGCGGCGCTGGCCCACGCCCACGAGGTCGGCGTGGTCTGCACCGACGAGCACTTCCTGCACCCGGACCCGTACCCCACCCGTGACGCCTGGTGCCGGGCCCGGGTGGCGGAGACCGAGGCCCGGCTGGCCGCCCGCGACCCCGAGCTGCCGACCGTGCTCATCAACCACTGGCCGCTCACCCGGCTCCCCACCCGGGTGCTGCGCTACCCCGACTTCGCGCTGTGGTGCGGCACCGAGCTCACCGCCGACTGGCACCAGCGCTTCAACGCCGAGACGGTGGTCTACGGACATCTGCACATCCCCCGGGTGACCGTGGAGGACGGGGTGCGGTTCCAGGAGGTCTCCGTGGGCTATCCGCGGGAGTGGAAGCGGCACGGCCGGCTGCCGGACGACCCGCTGCGCCGCATCCTCCCCGTCCCGGTGCGCTGACCGGTCACTCCACCGGCGCTACGGCGTCGGTTGAGCCTCTCCTGAGCGACGCTGGCCACAGTGGGAGCCGGCGGCTAAGGAAGTGAGGCGACCATGGCCCATGTCCATGAAGACGGCAACGCGGTGCTTCGCGGCGGCCCCGCGGCCCTCTCGGCGGACCCCGCCGTCGAGAACGAGTGGATAGTGCGAGTGGAGGACCTGGAGCAGACCCTCAAGCTGCCCTGTGGCAGCCACTACGACCATTACGCGCCCACCGCGGAGTGGTTGGAGAGGTCCGGCCGGACGCTGCGGGTCTTCCGGTGGAGCCGCCGCACCTACGTGGCCGAGTGAGGCGCGCGGCGTAGACCGCGCCCCACCGCGCCGACGGAATCAGAGCCCGGAACCCCGAGCGGGGCGTCGCATGGCGACGCCCCGCTCCGTCGTGTGCCCGCCCGCCCGTTCGGCCGGCCCCGCCTTCCCCGCACCCGCCCTGCGTACACCTCCCCGCTCCCTTGCGTCCGGCACATGCCGTAGGGGTGTACCGGGATGGCCACCCCTACCTCCCCTGTCTTGGTGAGGGTGACCCCTAAGAGGCTTCAGGTGTCCTGTCATCGTGACCAACGCGCTGCCTAGGTTGAGGGCGACTCTGTTGCCCAACCCCCATGAAGGTGACCGATGATCACCATTCCGCAGGAAGGCGCCCGGATGGGCGTGGCGGTCGACGAGCTCGACGCGCTCAACGCGCCCGCCGAGGATCTCACGGCGCTCAAGCAGCTCGTCTACCGGCACCGCATCGTGGTCCTGAAGAACCAGCACCTGACGCCCGCCGAGTATGTGGCGTTCGGCCGGCGGCTGGGCGAGGTGGAGACGTACTACCAGCCGATGTACCACCACCCCGAGCAGAAGGAGATCTTCGTCTCCTCCAACGTGAAGGAGGACGGACAGCAGGTCGGCGTGCCGCAGACCGGGAAGTTCTGGCACCACGACTACTCGTTCATGCCGCGGCCGTTCGGGCTGACGCTGATCTACCCGCAGGTGGTCCCGCAGCACAACCGCGGCACGTACTTCATCGACATGGCGCGGGCCTACGAGAAGCTGCCGGAGGAGCTCAAGACCGAGATCAAGAACACCCGCAGTGAGAACAGCGTCCGCCGGTACTTCAAGATCCGGCCCAGCGACGTCTACCGCCCGGTCGTCGAGATCCTCGCGGAGATCGAGGAGGAGACCCCGGCCTCCCGGCACCCCACCGTCTTCACCCACCCGGTGACCGGCGAGTCGGTGCTCTACCTCAGCCAGGCCATCACCTGCGGGCTGGAGGACGAGTCCGGCAACCCGCTGCGGGAGGGCCTGCTGGAGGAGCTGTTCGAGGCGGTCGGCCAGTCCGACCCCACCTGCCAGCACGAGAACGTCCACCTTCAGCGGTTCGACAAGGGCGACATGCTGATCTGGGACAACCGCACGCTGGTGCACCGGGCCCTGCACACCGTCAAGCCCGAACCCACGGTCTCCTTCCGGGTGACCGTGCACGACGAGTTCGAGTTCTACCCCGGAATCGGCTGAGGAGGCCATGTGGAGTTCCCGAACGACGAGGCACTGCTGGAACGGGTGTTGCGGGTCTACAAGCCGCACTGTCGCTATCTGACCTCGGTCACCACCATCGCCAAGGGCGACCCGGGTGAGGCGGGCGGACAGGTCAGCGTCCGCGGCCGGTTCCACATCCCCGAGTCCTGCTACATCGACGACACCGGCCACTTCAACTCGGTGGAGTTCAACATCTGCTTCAACCAGATGTACTACTTCATCGTCGCCAAGTCGGTCAAAGAGCGGCTGGTCCACGCCCTGAGCGACTGGACCCTGGACGACTTCTGGGAGCGGCAGCTCCAGGACATGTTCCTGGTCGACTTCCGCTCCAGCTTCCGGCGTGCCATCACCACAGGTGACTTCTGGGGCCAGCTCGACCTCACCGGCGCCCAAGAGCGGGACGGCGGCAACGGACCGCTGCTGATCCTGAACACCGAGGTCCGCTACGGCGAGGACGAGACCGCCGCCTGCAACGGGAAGGTCCGCCTGGCCATCCGCAACCACAAGCCGTCCTCCGTGCCCACCGCGTGACCCCGTCCAGCCGACCCAGAGCAGGAGCCATGCCCTCTTCCATCGACGAGCCCATCGCCATCGTCGGTATCGGTCTGCGCCTCCCCGGCGGCAACAACACCCCCGAGGAGTTCGCCGAGTTCCTGCGCACCGGACAGTCCGGTGTGCGGCCCTTGCCCACGGACCGCTGGGACCCCGGACTGGAGTCCGACGACCCCGAGTCCAAGGGCACCATCCGGTGCGCGCAGGGCGGGTTCATCGACAAGCCCGACCACTTCGACGCGAAGTTCTACAACATCTCGCCGAAGGAGGCCGACTTCGTCGACCCGCAGCAGCGGCTGGCGCTCGAAGTCGGCTGGGAGGCGCTGGAGGACGCGGGCATAGACCCGACGCCCCTGCGCCACGGGCGCGGCGGCGTGTACATGGCCGTCAGCAACTTCGACTACGCCGGCGAGATGGCCGGCTACTCCAACCTGGAACTCAACAGCTACATGCCCACCGGCGCCACGCTGAGCGCGGTCGCCGGCCGGCTCTCGTACTTCCTCGGCTGGCGTGGCCCCTGCGTGACCGTGGACACCGCCTGTTCGGCCTCGCTGGTCGCGGTGCACCTGGCCGCCCAGGGTCTGCGCAACGGTGAGACCGACATCGCGCTGTGCGGTGGGGTCAACGCCATCCTCAGCCCGCGCCCCTACATCATGGCCAGCCAGTCGAACATGCTCGCCCCCGACGGGCAGTGCAAGACCTTCGACGAGTCCGCCAACGGCTACTGCCGCAGCGAGGGCGGCGCGGCCCTGATCCTCAAGCGGCTCTCCGACGCCCAGCGCGCCGGCGACCGCGTCTACGCCCTGATCCGAGGCTCGGCCATCGGCCAGGACGGCGAGAGCAGCTCCCTGATGGTTCCCAACGGCACCGCCCAGGAGGGGCTGCTCCGGGTCGCCCTGGAGTCCGCGGGGCTGCGGCCGCACGACATCTCGTACGTCGAGGCCCACGGCACCGGCACCCCGCTGGGCGACCCCATCGAGATCGGCGCCATCAGCGCCGTCTTCGGCGAGTCGCACACCCCGCGGGACCCGGTGACCGTCGCCTCTCTGAAGACCAACGTCGGCCACATGGAGTCCGCGGCCGGCATCGGCGGTCTCGTCAAGACCGCCCTCCAACTGCGGGACGCCGCCATCTACCCGCACCTGAACTTCACCACCCCCTCCAGCCGCATCGCCTGGGACACGGCACCGGTCGCGGTGCCCACCACCCTGAAGCCCTGGAAGGCCGAGACCCGACGGGCCATGGTCAACTCCTTCGGCCTCACCGGCGTCATCGCCTCGGTCGTCCTGGAGCAGGCCCCGGAGCCGGCCCCGCGGCCCGCGGAGGAGTCGCGGCGACAGGACGACGACGGCGCCCACCTCTTCACGCTGTCCGCCAAGACCGCGCCCGCGCTGCGCGGTCAGATCCAGCGCTACCAGCGGCTGCTGCGGGACGAGCCCGAAACCGACGTCGGCGACCTGTGCTACTCCGCCAACACCGCGCGGGCCCACTTCCCGCTGCGGCTGGCCGGCGTGGTCCGGGACCACGACGACCTCGCCCGACTGCTGGACCGCGGGCTGACCCGGGCCGCGCAGGGCGCGCCCGCCGCCGGGCCGGCCAAGGTGGCCTTCCTCTTCTCCGGCGGCGGCACCCAGTACGTGGGCATGGGCCGGCCGCTGTACGAGCGGTTCGAGGTGTTCCGCGAGCACCTCGACGCCTGTGACCGGCTCTTCGCCCCGCACCTGGGCCGCTCCATCCGGGACATGATCCTCGGCGACGCCGAGGACGCCGAGCTCATCCACCAGATCCGCTATATGCAGCCCGCCCTGTTCGCGCTGGAGTACGCGGTGGCGAAGCTGTGGCTGTCCTGGGGCGTGCGGCCCTCCGTGCTCGCCGGGCACAGCGTCGGCGAGATCGTCGCGGCCACCGTCGCCGGGCTGTTCACCCTGGAGGACGCCGTCGTCCTGATGGACGCCCGCGCCCGCTTCATGGACGCCTCGCCGCCCGGCGCGATGGCCGCCGTCGAGGCCGCCGTCTCCGAGGTCGCCCCCTATCTGGAGCGGTACGAGGACCTGTCCGTGGCCGCCGTCAACGGCACCCGGCAGATCGTGCTCTCCGGCGGCAAGGAGTCGCTCACCCAGGTCGAGGAGGCCCTCGCCGCCCGGGACATCAAGACCAAGCGGCTCGCCGTCTCCTGCGCCTCCCACTCGCCGCTGATGGCCGAGGGCGCCGAGGCGCTGCGCGAGGTGGTCGCCGGACTCACCTTCCACGAGCCCGAGTTCACCCTCGTCTCCAACCTGACCGGGAAGATCGCCGAGCCGGCCGAGCTGGCCACCCCCGACTACTGGGCCCGCCATCTGCGCGGCGCCGTGAAGTTCGCCGACGGCATGCGGGCCATCGCCGAGCGCGGCCGCCACGTCTTCCTGGAGACCGGCCCCGCCACCGAACTCATCGGCATGGGCAAACAGTGTCTGGAGGACGCGGCCGACCACCAGTGGCTCAACAGCCTCCACCCGGAGGACACCGACGCCACCGTCACCCGGCAGACCCTCGCCCAGCTCTACACCGCCGGCGCCCCCGTCGACTGGCCCGAACACCACCGCGGCCGCACCCGCCGCCGGATCACCCTGCCCACCTACGCCTTCGACCGCCGCCGGCACTGGCTCCCGGCCCCCTCCGGCGCCCTCCCGGCCGCCCGCGGCGGCTCCGACGGCCACCCGCTGCTCGGCGGAGAGGTCTCCGCCGAGGCCCAGCGCGCCGCCGGCGTGCGCGAGTTCGCCGCCCGCGTCGCCGCCGACCGGCCCGGCTACCTCGCCGACCACAAGGTGATGGGCAAGGTCGTCTTCCCCGGCGCCGGCTACATCGAGATGCTGCTGGCCCTCCAGGACGCCGTGCACGGCGAGACCGGGCTGCCGGTCACCGACGCCCGGATCCACGAGGCGCTGTTCCTCCCCGAGGACACCACCGTCGAGCTGCGCACCCGGCTGCGGACCCTGCCCGACGGCACCGCCGAGGTGGAGATCGTGAGCCTGGTGCCCGGCGAGGAGCCCGACGCCCCGGCCCTGGAGCGCACCCATGTCACCGCCACCCTCGGCACCGGACCCGCCCCGGAACTCGCCGAGACCGACGAGATCCTGCGCGGACTGACCCGGCAGCGCGCCGAACCCGACCGCCGACACCAGGCCGACGACCTGTACGCGGACTTCTCCGAGCTCGGCGTCGACTACGGCCCGACCTTCCAGGGACTGCGCCGGGCCGATGCGTACGGCACCGACCTGGCCGTCGGCGAGCTGCGCGGCCCCGCGTCGCTCACGGCCGAGCACCTGCCGCCGGCCATCCTCGACTGCGCCTTCCAGACGCTCGCCGCGCTCGCCGGCGACAGCGAGGTCGTCGCCATGCCGGTCGGCTTCACCCGCTGCCGGCTGCTGAAGAAGCCGCGCGGCGAACAGCTCCGCAGCATCCTGCGGCTCCATGTGCCCGAGGCGGACGCCGACACCGCCGGCGGCCCGGACGAGCCGCCCGCGCCCACCGCCGACCTGCTGATCCTCGACGGCGAGCGCACCGTCTTCGTCCTGGAGGGCCTGGCGCTGCGCCAGGTGGCCGGCGCCGCCCCGGACCGCGACCGGATGTACTCCGAGGTGCGATGGGTCAAGCGCTCGCTGCGCACCACCGACCCCGAACCGCGCCGGGCCCTGCTGATCGGCCCCGGACCGGAGGGCCTCACCGCGCTCACCGGGCCCGCCGCCGCGCGGGACGTCACCCTGGCCGTCGTCGACACCACCGCCGAGGCCGTGGAACAGCTCCGGGACCGGCCCACGGACGTCTGCTGGTTCTGGCAGCCCGCCCGCCCCGGCGAGGAGCTGCGCGAGGAGTGCGAGCGCAACTACCGCGACGTGCTGGAGCTGCGGGACGCCCTGGAGGAGATCGGCTTCGGCCGCGACCAGCGGCTGTGGCTGATCACCGAGGGCGGCCAGTGGGTGCCCGGCGACCGGCCCGGGGGCGAGGCCGGACACGCGCCACCGGCCGCCGCCACCCTGTGGGGCTTCGGCCATGTGATGTGGACCGAGTACCCCACCTACCGGGTCACCCTGGTCGACCTGCCCGCCGCGGGCGAGGACGGCTCCGGCTACCCCGCGCTGCTGGAGGAGTGGGCCGCCAACGACTCCACCGACTACCAGGTGGCCTACCGCGCCGGGCTGCGCCATGTGCGCCGGGTCTACGCCGAGACGGGCGGCCCGCGCACCGACGTCGAGCTGGTCGTCAAGGAGTACGGGCAGGTCAGCGGCGTGGTCCCGGTGCCGCTCCAGGAGCAGCCCGACCCCGAGGGCAGCCGGATCCGGGTCCGGGTGCGCGCCGCGGGCCTGAACTTCAAGGACGTCTTCAACGTCCTGGGTCTGCACCGGCAGTTCGCCGAGGAGGCCGGCACCGGGCCGCTGGAGCTGCCGCTCGGCCAGGAGTGCGCGGGCGTGGTCACCGCGGCCGGCCCCGACGCCGCCTTCCAGGTGGGCGACGAGGTCGTCGTCGCGCACCTCGGCTCGCTGCGCGGACAGGTGACCGTGGAGTCGGCGCAGGCGGTCGGCAAGCCCGCCCACCTGAGCTTCGCCGAGGCCGCGGCGCTGCCCACCGCCTTCCTCGTCGCCCATCACGCGCTGCACGAGCTGGCCCGCGTCCGGCCCGGGGAGCGGGTGCTGATCCACTCGGCGGCCGGCGGCGTCGGCCAGGCAGCGGTCCAGCTCGCCCAGCGGGCTGGAGCCGAGGTCTTCGCCACCGCCCACCCGGACAAGTGGCCGTTGCTGCGCTCCCAGGGCGTGCGCCAGGTGCTGGACTCCCACTCCCTCGACTTCGTCGACCAGGTGCTGGACGCCACCGACGGCAACGGCGTGGACATCGTCATCGGCGGGCTGAACAAGGACTTCGCCCAGGCATGCCTGCGCGCGGTGGCCCACGGCGGCCGCTTCGTGGAGCTGGGCAAGGTCGGCCTGCTGACGTCGGACGAGGTCTCCCGGCACCGCGCGGACATCGACTACCTCGACTTCAGCGACGTCTCCGCGGAACAGACCCGGCGGCTGGCCGAGACCACCCTGGCCTCGGTGGTGGAGCTGGTGTCCACCGGGGAGCTGACCCCGCCGCCCGTCACCGTGTACACCCTGGACGAGGTCGACGAGGCGTTCGGGGTGCTCAGCCGAGGCGCCAACATCGGCAAGGTCGTGATCGGCTTCGGCGCGGAGCGCTCGCCCGCCGCGGCCCCGATCGAGATCAGCCCGGACCACACCTACCTGATCACCGGCGGTTTCGGCTCACTGGGCCGGCTGGTCGCCGAGCGCCTCGCCGGACTCGGCGCCCGCCACCTCGCCCTGCTGGGCCGGCGCACCCCGCACGCCGAGGAACTCGCCGCCCTCCGCGCCCGGCTCGGCCCGTCCACCGAGGTGCTGGCGCTGGCCGGCGATGTCGCCGACGCCGCGGACGTCGCCCGGATCAGCGAGGAGCTGCGCTCCCGCCCACAGCCGCTGGGCGGCATCGTCCACGCGGCCGGTGTGCTCGCCGACGCGCCGGTGGCCGCGCAGACCTGGGAGAGCATCGACACCGTCTTCGGAGCCAAGGTCTACGGCAGCTGGCTGCTGCACCAGGCCGCGCTCACCCATCCCGAGCTGCGATTCTTCATCGGCTACTCGTCCGTCACCTCGGTGCTGGGCTCGCGCGGCCAGGCCAACTACGCGGCCGGCAACGCCTTCCTGGACACCCTGCTGGTGCGCCGCCACGCGGCCGGGCTCCCCGGCACCAGCGTCAACTGGGGTGCCTGGGGCGAGATCGGCCTGGCCGCCGGCATGGACGAGCAGCACATCGCCAACATCGAGCACCAGGGCTTCAGCTTCTTCAAGCCCACCGCCGGCGTCCGGGCGCTGTTCCGGCTCTTCGACGCCCCGCCGGCCCAGGTGACCATCGCCGAGGCCGACTGGGACCAGGTCGCCGCCTCGCGCCCGCAGACCAACGCCCTCTACCACCAGGTCGGCAGGGTCTCCGGGCCCGCCGCCATCGACGTCGACCTGGACGCGCTGCTGGAGCGGCCCCGGGCGGAGCGGCAGGAGGCCGTCACCCTGGTGGTGCGCCAGGTCATCGCCCATCTGCTGCACTTCGACGGGCCCGACGACGTGCCGCCGGACGCCCGCTTCTTCGAGGTCGGCCTGGACTCGCTGGCCGCCGTCGAGCTGAAGAACGCGCTGGAGCTGATCTTCCGCATCCCGCTCTCGGCCTCCAGCGTCTTCGACCACCCCTCGGTCGCCCAGCTCGCCGAGTTCATCGACACCCTGCTCACCACCACCGCGACCGAAGGAGCCCGATGATGAGCGGCGGGAGCGCCGCCGTGCCCCGGCTGCCCACGATCGCCGCCACCGCGGCCCACCACGCGGAGGCCCGGCCGGACCGCATCGCCATCGAGTGCGAGGGAGTCACGGTCACCTTCCGGGAGCTCCAACTGCGCAGCAACCGCACCGCGCACGCCCTGCTCGCCGAGGGGGTCGCCCGCAGCGCCCGGATCGCCTACCTGGGCAAGGACTCCGAGCACTACTACGACCTGCTGCTGGCGTGCGCCAAGACCGGCGCCGTGCTGGTGCCGGCCGACCCGCGACTCACCCCCGGCGAGATCGAGCACATCCTGGGTGACTCCGGGGCCGAGCTGCTGTTCACCGAGGAGGAGCACCTCCCCGCCGTGGCGGGCATCCGGGCCCGGCTGGGCGGGCTGCGCACGGTGATCCCGCTGGAGGCCACCGAGACGCACGGCAGCGGATTCCTCACCTGGAAGGCCGAGCAGCCCGACACCGACCCGGGCACCGGCGCCAGCCCCGGCCGTCCGCTGGCCCAGATCTACACCAGCGGTACCACCGGGGCGCCCAAGGGCGTGATGCTCAGCCAGGCCAGTTTCTGGGCCGTCAACGACCTGCTGGCCCGGCACCGGCTGGACTGGCTGGACTGGCGCGAGGACGACCGGAGCCTGAGCGTGCTGCCCGGCCACCACATCGGCGGGCCCTGGTGGTTCCTCCAGGGCTTCCGGGCCGGGGCCACCAATGTCCTGACGCGCAGCTTCGACGCGAAACAGATCATGGGGCTGATCCGCGACGGCGGCGTCACCACCACCCTGATGGTCCCCTCCATGCTCCAGATCCTGCTCGCCGAACCGGCCACCACCCCGGCCGACTTCACCGGTCTGCGCAAGGTGGTCTACGGCGGCTCGCCCATCCCCGAGCCGCTGTTGAAGGAGTGTCTGGAGGTGATGGGCTGCGAGTTCGCGCAGATATACGGGCTCACCGAGACCTGTGCCTCCGCGGTCTGCCTGCCCCCGGCCGACCACGTCCCCGGCAACCCCCGGCTGCGGGCCGCCGGGCGCCCCTATCCGGGGGTGGCGGTGCAGGCCGTCGGCTCCGACGGGAGCCCGCTGCCGCCCGGTCGGATCGGCGAACTGCGCATCGACACCCCGGCCGTGATGGACGGCTACTGGAACCGGCCCCGCGAGACCGAGCGCACGGTCGTCGACGGCTGGCTGCACACCGGGGACGCCGGCCATGTCGACGAGGACGGCTACGTCTACATCCGCGACCGCATCAAGGACGTGATCCTGGTCGGAGGGGAGAACGTCTACCCGGCCGAGGTCGAGGCGGCGCTGAGCCGGCACCCCGCGGTCGCCGAGGCCGCCGTGGTCGGCGTGGAGCACCAGGTCCGCGGAGAGGCGGTGCACGCGTACATCGTGCCCCGCCCCGGCCAGCGGCCCACCGCGCGGGAGCTGGTGCTCTTCCTCAAGGGGCACCTCGCCGACTACAAGACGCCCACCGCCTACGAGTTCGTCGACCGACTGCCGCGCAACGCGGGCGGGAAGATCCTCCGCCGCGCGCTGCGCGAGCGGGCCTAGGAGGGACCATGGACGCAACCACGGACCGGTCCGGCGGGCAGGACCTGCTGGACCTGCCCATGCCGCGACCGAGCGAGTGCCCCTTCGGGCCGTCACCGGAGTACGCCCGGCTGCGGGTGGAGGCCCCGGTGACCCGGGTGAAGTGCCCCACCGGGGTCACGGCCTGGCTGGTCAGCCGGTACGCCGACGTCCGCGAGGCGCTCGGCGACTCGGAGCGCTTCAGCAGCCGCCCCGGGCAGGTCGTGCACTTCATGGCGCACGCCGACCCCGACCGCCCGGTGGCGCCGGGGGAGTTCACCCGGATGGACGGGCCGGAGTACCAGCGCTTCCGCCGGCACATCGGCCCTGAGCTCGGCACCCCCAAGCGGCTGGACCAGCTCCGGCCGAAGGTGCAGCGGATCGTGGACGAGCGGCTGGACGCCATGGCGGCGGCCGGCACGACCGCCGACTTCTACCACGACTTCGCGGTGCCGGTCACGACCGCCGCGATCGGCACGGTGGTCGGGGTGCCCTACGCCGACCGGGCGCTGTTCCACGATGCGGCGGCGGTGGTGTTCAGCGGGCTCACCGACGCCCTGCAACTGGCCGAGGCGATCAGGCCGCTGCACGGCTACCTCTACGAGCTGGTACGGGAGCGTCGGAAGAACCCACAGGACGACGGGGTCAGCCGAATGATCGCCCGCAGCGCGGCGGCGGACGAGTCGTTCAGCGACATGGAACTGGTGTCGATGAGCGCGGTGATGCTGGTCGCCGGCTTCGACACCACCGCCACCGCCCTCTCGCACGGCATGCTCGCCCTGCTCGCCCACCCGGAGGAGCTGGCGCGGATGAGCGCCGACCCGAAGCTGATCCCGGGCGGGGTGGAGGAGATCGTGCGCTTCTTCGGCGGCGCGGCGGGGATCTTCCGCGAGGCCACCCGGGACACCGTGCTCGGCGGTCAGCCCATCGCCAAGGGTGACTATGTGATCCTGGCGATCCAGGCGGCCGACCGCGACCCCGGCATCTTCCGCGACCCCGACCGGCTCGACATCGCCCGGAAGACCACCGGACACCTGGGCTTCGGATACGGGGCACATCAGTGTTTCGGCCAGCAGACCGCGCGGGTGGAGTTGACAGTGGCACTGGAGACGATCCTGCGGCGCGTGCCCTCGCTGCGGCTCGCCGTGCCGCTGGCGGAGGTCCCGTTCAAGACCGGCACCCCCGTGGCCGGGCCCGCGGCCGTGCCCGTAGCGTGGGAGGCCATCCTGCCGGCAGAGAAAGGGCATTGACGATGAAGGTGAAGGTCGACGCCGATCGGTGCGTGGCCTCGGGGATGTGCGCGTTCAGCGCGCCTGAGGTCTTCGACCAGAATGAACACGACGGCGTGGTCGTGCTGTTAACGGAGCTGCCGTCGGCCGAGCACCACGACGCGGTCCGGAGCGCGGTCCGCAACTGTCCCAACATGGTGATCGCGATCGAGGAGTAGCCGGCGGGCACCCGCCCGCCGGTCGTGATCCCGACCCGCAGCGGCGGCTGTTGTGCGCGATATCGCGCACAACAGCCGCCGCTGTTCGTCGTGCCCCCTCATCTGTTCGATCGATTCGGTCGAATGGTTTCGGCCATTTCGTCGCGTGATCGAGGTCATGTTTGGCTTAATCGGTTAGGCGCATGCTTACACTGGCGGGTGTCGAGGCGCACGCCGGTATAGGAATTTCGGGCTGGCGCATCGGTTCGCTGGTACCCGGCGGTGCGGGGGAGGGGATATTGCTTATCGAGCGGGAATGTGAATTAGGGTTTCTGCAGGATTTGCTTTCCGGGAGGTACTCGAACGCTCCTCGGGTGGTGCTCGTGGAGGGGGCGGTCGGATGCGGTAAGAGTCGGTTGCTGGATGTCGTCGCGGAGCGGGTCGCGGACGCGGGCTGTCTCGTCCTGGCCTCCGCGGGCTGCGCCGTGGGGGCGCAGCAGCGGACCGGGCTGCTGCGGCAGCTGCTCGCCGGTCCCGCGCTGACCGATTCCGCCAGAATGAGGATGCGTTTGGTTCTGGATGAGTTGATTACTTCACGAGCCTCGCTCGAATTTCCTTCGAATCTCCCGGGAGCGGTACGGCTCGACGCGGTGGGAGACATCTGTTCGGCCCTTGTCGAGGCGGCGTGCGGTCGCCATGTGGTCGCTTTTGTCGACGATGTCGAAAAGGCCGACAAAGTGTCCTTGGAGTATCTTCTCGCAATCGGTAGGGAGCTTCGGTCCGCGGGAATGTCGCTGGTGTTCGCGGAATCCCTCGACCGCGATTCCAGCGACCCGGTCTTCCATACGGAACTGCTGCGGCAGGCGAGCTTCCAGCGAGTGCGGCTGGGGCGGCTGAGCCGCCACGGCGTGGACCGGATGCTGGCCGCCGAGATCAGCGAGCCCGCCGAGTCGACCCTCCACCAGGAGCTGTGGGCGGCCAGCGGCGGCAACCCGCTGCTGCTCCGGGCGCTGTTGGAGGAGCACCGGCTGAGCGGGCGGTCCGACGGCGCGGTCGAGAACGCGGACGGCGCCCTTCGACTGAGCGTCGGCGGCCCGTTCGCCCAGGCCGTCCTCGCCTGCCTGCACCGCAGCGGGGCGCAGACCGCCGAACTCGCGGCCGGCGCCGCCGTGCTCGGCGCGTACAGCACCCCCGAGCTCCTGGGCGGGCTGCTGGGGGCCGGAGCCGCCGTGGCGGCCCGGCGCAGCCAGGCGCTCAGCGAGGCGGGCATCCTCGACGGCGGCCACTTCCGACATCCGGTCGCCGAGGCGGCCGTGCTGGAGCACATCCTTCCCCAGCGCCGCCTGGAGCTGCACCGCAGGGCGGCACGGCTGCTGCACACCGCCGCCGTCCCCTCGCGGGAGGTCGCCCGTCATCTGCTCGCCGCCCGCCACACCGACGAGCCATGGGCCACCGCGGTGCTCCAGGAGGCCGCCGACGAGGCCCTGGAGCGCGACGAGGCGAAGTCCGCCATCGACTACCTGGAGTTGGCGTCCGCCGGCTGCCCCGACGAGCGGCTGCGCGCCTCGATCAGAATCAGGATCGCCTTCGTCACCTGGCGGCTGAGCCCCTTCATCGCCGAACAGCACCTGGCAGGACCCGTCGAGGCCGACCGCGCCGGACTGCTCTCCGCGTCCTCCGCCGAACTGCTCGGCAGGCTGCTGCTGATGCACGGCAGGACCGAGCCGGCCGGGCGGGGCCTCGCCCCGGGGGCACCGGGCGCGGTGGGCGCGGTGGGTGTGGTGGGCGCACCGGAGCACGCCCGGCGGCGGGGGCCGGGCGCCGAACCGGAGCGCGCCCCGGGCCCCCACCCCCTCCGCTCCTCCCCGGCGGCCCCGGCCGCGCTGCCCGCCCTGCTGGCGTCCAGCACCGTGTGGCTGCACCTCGGCCGGGGCGTCGACGGCTGCACGGTGGCCGAGGCGGAACGCGCCCTCGACGCCTCCCCGCTCATGGACACCACGCTGCCGACCGTGGCCAACTACCTCAAGGTGCTGTCGCTCGCCGGGCATCCGGAGCGGGCCGCGACGCGCGGCCGGCGGCTGTACGAGGAGGCCGGCCGCCGCGACGCTCCCGGTTGGCAGGCGCTGCTCTGCGCCGTGCTGGCCGAAGTGGCCCTGATGCGCGGCCGGTTCGCCGAGGCGGAGGAGTACGGACGGCTGGCCCTCGGCCACGCCCCCGTCCGCAACCGCAGCATCTTCGGCGTCGGGCCGACCGTGAGCCGCATCCTGGCCTGCACCGCCATGGGCCGCTACGCCGAGGCCGGAGTGCTGCTGGAACAGCCCGTCCCGGACGACCTGTTCAACAGCCTCGAGGTGCTGCCCTACCTACGCGCCCGAGGGCGCTACTACCTGGCGACCAGCCGCCACCACGCCGGGCTGGGCGACTTCCTGAGCATAGGGTGGCTCGCCCGGAAGTGGGGCGTCGACCGGCCCGCCCTGCTGCCCTGGCGGATCGACGCCGCCGAGGCGCTGCTCGCCCTGGGGCGCCGCGCCTGCGCCGAACACACCATCCGGGAGCAGCTGGCCGCCGTCGAGCAGAGCCCCGCACGCGTCCGCGGCATGGCCTGGCGCGCCCAGGCCGCCGTCGCCGACGAACAACAGCGGCCCCGGCTGCTGGCCCAGGCCGTCGACGAGCTCCACCCCGTGGGAGACGGCTATGAACTCGCCCGCACCCTGGCCGACCTGGCCGACGCCTACCAGACCACCGGAGATGTCGCCCGCTCCAGCATGATGAAGCGGCGCGCCTGGCAGATGGCCGGCGAGTGCGGAGCCCAACCGCTGTGCGACGCGGTCCTCCCCGGGCACCACGAGGAGGACTACCGGGAGTTCGGGCAGGCACCAGGCCAGGACAAGATCAGCGACTCGGAGCGCCGGGTGGCCGCGCTCGCGGCACACGGCTACACCAACCGCGAGATCGCGGCCAAGCTGTTCATCACCGTGAGCACCGTGGAACAGCATCTGACCCGGGTCTACCGGAAACTCAACATCAGCCGCCGACAGGACCTGTCCTCCGTCGACTTCACGGACCGGATCGACGAGTCGGCCTGAACGGACCCCGGCGCGCCGGGCTAGTCGCCCCGCGCGCCGGGGAACAGGCATTGCTTCTTCTTGCGCCTAAAGTACGTCGAGCTAGTCGCCCCGCGCGCCGGGGAACAGGTCGGTGAACGGGCCGACGGCGTCCGCCATGTCCCGGCCGAAGGGGGCGTCGAAGTCCCAGACCAGGAACAGCAGGAACGCGATGAGCATGCTGAACAGCCCGGAGAGCATCAGCTCGCGGGGCGAACGGCGGATCTGGAGCGTGAAGATGAGCCCGACGGCCAGCACCGCTCCCAGCACCAGTCCGAACCACACCACGCTCGGCATCGTCGGCCCCGCGCTCTCCCGCCGTGCGCCTCGCGCGTCGTCGGCCGCGGCCACCTGGTCCAGCAGCCCCGGATACGCCAGCGCCGCCTCCGCGCCCTCGCCCCGCAGCTCCGAGACGTCCCTGCGCACCCTGGCCAGGAGCTCGTCGCCGCGCTCGGTCAGCTCCCCCTCGTCGAGCATCACCCGCCACTCCACGTTGACGACGTGGTCCACATACGCCGCCACGTCCCGGCGGATCCGCTCCCGGCCCTGGGCCGGATAGGCGTCCGCCCGCAGACTCACCTCGTGCAGCGCCTGCGCCTCGGTCCGCACCCCGTCCTGCGCCGCGCCGCGCGACTCCCACACTCCGGCGATGGCGAGCCCGAGCACGATGGCGTAGACCACGCCCACCATCATCGTCATGTACTCGATCACGTCCGGGGTTTCGCTGGGGTCGTAGTCGTCGCTCACCCGGCGCTCCTTGGCGACCGTGATGACGACGACCACCAGACACGCCCCGCCCATCGCCAGCAGCAGTACCAGCCATTCGGACATCAGTTGACCTCCCGGGTCGTCAGCGGCCGCGCCTGCCGCCGGAGCCGGCGCGCGAGCGGGGGCGGAGGATGGCGGCCGCCAGCACGGCGGGAACCGTGAGCAGCAGGGTGAAGGTGACCAGCGAGGTGCGGCGCTCCGGCCGCTTCGGCAACGGACGGTGCTGGGCGCGCAGTTCGACCTGCGCGACGGTCGGCTTCGGCGACGGCGTCGGCCTGGGCTTCGGCGACGTCCTCGGGGGCGGCGCCGGCCGCGCCACCCGTGTGGGCAGCGGCTCCGGCGCGGGCCGGGAGATCGGCGGCGCGGGCGCCGGCGTGGGCCTCGGCGGCGTGGGGCTCGGTCGGGGCGGCAGCGGGGGCGTGGTGACCGGACTGGGCGTGGGCCGCGGGCTCGGCGTCGGTGTGGGGCTCGGGGTCGGCGTGGGGGTCGGCGTCGGCGTGGGGGTCGGTGTGGGGGTGGGGCAACGGTGCATCCGGGCCACGGCCCCGCCGGGGCCGGCGGAGGCGGTCAGACACCACCCCGCCCCGCGCGTCGTGGCCACGGCCCCGTCGTCGGCTGTCGCTATGGTGCCGGAGGACAGGGCCACGAAGGCCGCGGCCAGGGCTCCCGCCCGTCGGGCGCGCTTCCGTGTTTTCACGCGGAGATGGTGGACGAGCGGGGCCGCCCACCCGTCGCATCACCCCGATAATTAGCCCGATAGGGGGAGTTGGGGGCCGTATCTGCCGGGTCGGTGTTTAGACGTCGACCAGCCGGATGTCGGAGCGGAACTCAGGTGCCCGGCGACCTGCTGAGGAGCTCGCCCGCCGCCCCTCGACGGCGCCCGCGCCTCGACGCCCGGACCGCCGCGTCCCGTTCGCACGCTGTGGCCAGAGGCTCGCGCAAGGGTGAGTAACTCGCCGGTGAACATCGTGGTTTGTTCAAGTCTCGCTCAAGAGCGGGCCAAACGCGGGAGGATTCCGGAGAGTCCGGGGGCGGGCGCGCCTAACTTGTGCCGGTATGAGCGGTGATGCTGGTGGTCCCCCCGGGGTCGACGCATGGCTGCGCCGGCGCCAGTTGATGCGGGCCGGGGTCGGCGGCGTGGTCGCCCTGGGAACCGGGTCGAGGTGCGGAGCCTCGGCGGCGTCGAGCGGCGCCGCCGCTGTCGTCGCGGCCGCAGACTCCCGCCGGGTGGCCGCCGACCCCCGCGGGACGGGCGCCGACCCCTGCGTGATGGCCGTCGACCCCCGCGGGATGGTCGCCGCCCCCTGCGGGATGGGCGCCCGGCCGGGGACTCCGGAGGCGGCGCTGCGGGCGCTGGCGGCGGGGAACCGGCGCTGGCGGACGTTCCGCGAGCGCCATCCCGACCAGGGCCGCGCCGTGCGGGAGTCGCTGGCCGGCGGCCAGCATCCCTTCGCCGTGGTGCTGGGGTGCGTCGACTCCCGCGTCCCTCCGGAGCTGGTGTTCGACCAGGGGCTGGGTGATCTGCTGACCGTGCGGTCGGCGGGCGAGGTCCTGGACGAGGCGGTCCTCGGGAGCATCGCGTACGGGGTTCTGGAGCTGGGGGTCCCGCTGGTCGTGGTGCTGGGGCACCAGTCCTGCGGGGCCGTCTCCGCGGCCGTCCGCGCCGACGAGGGTGGATCGGAGCTGTCGGCCCATGTGCGGTATCTGACGGATCAGATCCGCCCGGTGATCGACCGCACCCTCCAGGGCGATGCCCGGGTGGACGCGGCGATCACGGCGAACGTGCGGCGGGTGCGGTCGCGCCTGGCCTCGGAGTCGGATCTCGCCGCGAAGATCACGGCAGGGGTGCTGGACGTCGTGGGGGCCCGCTACGAGCTCACCAGTCAGCGGGTTCACCGGGTCCGCTGAGAAAACCAGGACGGGCCTGCCCGTCCCACGAAGGGGACGGGCAGGCCCGTCTGCGGCCCTCTCCGGCGGCTCCTCGCGTGGGCTCGCCGGATCCGGGTCGGTCTCAGGCCGTCGCGGGCTCCGCCGCGTTGGCGGAGTCGGCGGGGCGGGGGATGCGGTGCAGGCCCTTGCGGTCGTAGAGGCGGGTGATGCCGAAGCCGAAGAGCAGGGCGGCGACCAGGGCGACGCCCATGGAGGTCCAGGCGCGGGCGAGGCCGGCGTCGGCCTGCGCGTCGAAGTAGAGGATGGAGCGCGCGCCGTCGGTGATCTGCCGCAGCGGCTCGAACTCCGCGAGGGTGCGGAAGAAGTCGGGCATCGCGTGGATCGGCACGGTCGCTCCGGAGGAGGGGACGGCCATGGCGACGAAGACCACGGTCGACAGCAGGAGGCCGGGGGTGCCGAAGACGGCGAGCAGCGCCAGGACGCCCACGCCGACGACCGCGATGGTGGCGACGGAGTAGAGCCACAGCAGGCCGCGGTGGGGGGCGTCCATGTCGAGGAGGCCGACCGTGGCGGCCTCGACCAGGGAGCCCATGAGGACGGAGAGCCCGAGCATGACGACGGTGTTGATGGCCAGCGTGCGCGCGCGGCTGGTGTGCTGGACGGGCTTGCGCAGGCGGATGGGGCCGTAGTCGCTGTGCAGGTAGCCCAGTGCGGTGTCGACCTGGGAGTGGATCACATTGGCGCCGAGCATGCCGCAGACGACCAGGACCAGCGCGTAGTAGAAGGCGCTCAGGCCCATGGCGCTGTGCGAGCCGAGCGGGTGGCCGACGGCCACCTTCACCGAGACGGGGTCGGCGAGCATCAGCTGGGCGGCCGGGGCGAGTCGGGCGCCCTGTTGGTCGGCCCGGCTGAGGAGGTCCTTGCCGATCTGGGCGGAGGCCGCGTGGGCGGCCTGCTGCGTCGCCTGACCGGCCAGGGAGGAGCCGATGCTGCCGGCGGCCTGGTTGGTCAGCACCGTCAGGGTCGGCCGGGCGACCTGCTGCTTCTGCTGCGGGCCGGCGAGCCCCGTCACCGCGGCGGTGAAGTCCTTCGGCACGACGAGCGCGCCGTAGACCTTGCCCTGCCCCAGCCGCTTGTCGGCCTCCTGTCGGCTGAGCACCTGCCAGTCGATGCTGTCGCTGTCCGCGGCGGACTTCTCGATCCCGGAGACGACCTGGTCGCCGAGGTTGAGGTGCTTGCCCTGGACATCGGCGCCGTTGTCGCTGTTGACCAGCGCGATGGGCAGATCGCGCAGGTTGCCCTTCGGGTCGACGTTGCCGCCGACGTAGAGCAGGGCGAACACGGTGGAGAGCACCGCGACGATCAGGCCAGCGCCGATCCACAGCCGTGGGCTGCGGAGCACGGAGGAAGGCTGAGGGGAAGGCATGGTGGCAGACTGCTCCAGTGCGATGACATTCCGTAACTAGATACTTAAGGTATCTAGCTGCTAGATAGTGACAGTATCGAGGTGGGGTGTCCAATCGCCTGCCGGCGGGGGCCCGGCCGCACCACCAGTCGAGGAAGTCATATGAAGATCTCGGAGCTCAGCCGCGTGACCGGCGTGCCGGTCGCCAGCATCAAGTACTTCCGGCGGCAGGGCCTGCTGCCCGCCGGCAGGGCGACGGCCGCGACGCTGGCCGAGTACGGGGAGGAGCACGTCCAGCGGCTGCGGCTGATCAAGGCGCTGACCACCCTCGGCGGGCTGTCCATCGCCGCCACCCGAGACGTGCTGGCCGCCGTCGAGCAGTCCGACAGCACCGAGGGGGCCCTCGGGGCGATCAGCTATGCCCTGCCGGTGCCCGTCGCGGAGTCGCCGGCGGGGGAGGCCGACGGGGAGGCGGAGGCCGAGGCGGCCGCCGAGGCGGACGTGGCGGACCTGATCGAGGCCATGGGCTGGCAGGTCCCCGATACGTCCCCGCACGTCCGCGGGCTGACGACGGCGCTGAAGGAGCTCAGGCGACTGAAGGCGGACTACCAGCTGGACCGGCTCCTCGCCTACGCGGAGCTGGCCCGCTCCACCGCCCGCCTGGACCTCCAGCGCGCCGCCGCCATCGACGATCCGGCGGCCCAGGCCGAGCGGGCGGCCATCGTCTTCGCCCTCTCCGCCCCCATGCTCGAACTGCTGCGGCGGCTCGCCCAGGAGGACCAGGTCCGCCGCCTCGCCGCGGGCGGCGACCTCGAGACCGAATGACCCCGAGGTCCGTCGCGCGCGGCGACGACCGGGGACGGCTCCGTCATGGGCCGGGCGGCGGACGGACGGCGCGCGGAGCCGGGGCCGGCCTGGGGCGGTCGCTCAGACGGCCCGCCACAGGGCGAGTGCCGACGGAGGCTCCCAGCCGCGCTGGGCGGTGTGCGCCTGGAGGCACGCATAGCCCGAGGAGCCGTAGGTGACCCGGTCCCCGGCCGCGTAGGCGGTGCCGACGGCCCATGTCCCGCCGGGCGGCGGGGTGGTCGCGGTGGCGGTCGGCGTGGGCGTCGGACCCGGGCCCTGGAACACGTTCAGCACGAAGTCGAAGGCGGCCTCCTTGGCCCCGCCGGTGTCCCGCACGGACATGAGCAGCCGGCGGTCGAAGATCGGGTCGGTGTTGTTGCGGGGCTCTCCCGGGAAGTACAGCTGGGTCGTCAGCACCGGCCTGCCCGGTGCCTGCAGCTTGACGTGGAGGTGCCGGGTGCGGCCCGGGTAGAGGCCCGGCACGATCGTGGTGAGCGCGAACGCGCCGCGGGAGTCGGTGAACTGGTGGCCGCGGAGGCGGAACCCGGCGTTGTCGTAGGCGCCGTCGGTGTCGGCCTGCCAGAAGTCCAGCAGGACCCTGGAGACCGGCTGGCAGGCGAGCCCGAAGACATAGCCGCTGACGGTCAGCCGGACGCCGGGCAGGCCGGGCTCCAGCAGACTGCTCCGCCGGGGCGAGTCGGGCTTGAAGTACGGGCCCTCGGTCTGCGGCGGGGTCGGGTCGTCCCCGTCGTCGCACGGCGGGGTGAGCGCGGGGGGCTCGCCGCTCCCGGTGAGGGTGCGGGCGAGCGCCGGTACGCCCATGAGGGTCACGGGCACCGCCATGCCGACGGCGGCCGCGGCGCGCAGCACCGTCTTGCGGCTGACGTGGGCGGGGTTGGCCTCGCTGTCCATGCCTGCTCCTCGTCGGGGGAGGTGAGGGGGGTCGGCAATGAACCTAGGCCGGCGTGTCCGCGGCTTCGATGGACGGGGCGCGGTGACCGTGGTGTTTTCGGAAGTCGCCCGGACTCGTCCCGGTCTCCCGCCGGAAGAAGCGGCAGAAGTAGGCGGGGTCGGCGAAGCCGGTCCGGACGGCGACCTGACGCACCGACAACTCGGTGCTGACGAGGAGGCGTTGCGCCTCGCAGACGCGGGCCTCCCGGAGCAGTCGGGCGGGGGTCCGTCCGGTGGCCGCCCGGACCGCCTCGGTGAGATATCCGGGAGTGACCCCCAGTCGCTCGGCGCACTCCCGCACGGACCCCACCGCCGTCTCGGTGCGGGCGACCAGTCGGGCGAACTCCTCGGCGACGGCCCCCGGGCGGGTGGGCGGCGGCGCCGCACCGGAGCCGCCCAGCCGTGCCGTACGGACGACCAGGATGTGCAGCAGGGAGCGCAGCACGGTCTCGAAGCCCGCCGTCCCCTGCCGGTACTCCTCGGTCAGTTCGGTCATCAGCCGCGCGGTCCGGGCGTGCGCGGACGCGTCGAGGCCGAGCCAGGGGCGCTCCCCGAGGCGGCGCAGCAGCGCCCGGTCGCCCGGGTGGTCCAGCAGGAAGTCCTCGGTGAACAGGACGACGGTGCCGTCCAGCTCGCGGACGTCGTCCCAGTGGTGCACCCGCCCGGGCAGGATCACGCACAGGTGCGGCGGGCGCAGCTCCCACCGGACCAGGTCCAGGACGTGTGTCCCCGTGCCGGCCGTGACATGGACGATCTCGTAGAAGGTGTGCCGGTGCGGGAAGGGCGCCCGGGACAGCGGGCCGATCGCGTCGAAGCTCCCCGCGGCGAACGGCACCGCGTCGGGCAGGGACACCTCCAGGCGGTGCAGGGGTGGTTCGCCGTCCCTGGGAGTGGCGCAGGGCGTCCCCGGTGTCACGGTGGTGTCGCGCATCGACCCTCCGGTGGCAGGTGCAGACCAATCGGGCGGCTCCACGATGGCACGGCCGCCGCCGCCGGTCACCGGGGCAAGCACGTCCCGCGCACCCGTCGGGTATGCGGTCCGGTCGCCGTGCGGCAGATGGATCAGCGGTCGGGTCCGTGCGGGTGCAGCGGCGCGGTCGCTGGTCCGCCGGCGCCGGCGGGCGACGCAGACTCGTGCCCATGGAGGTTGGGGTTCGCCGGCTGGCCGCGCAGTGGCCCGTGCTGGTGCCGCTGATCGCGATCGGGGTACTGGCCGCCACCTGGGGGCGGTCGCTCCCCGTGGCCGTGGTGGTGCTGGTGGACTGCTGTCTGGCGGGGGCGGTGCTGGCCGCCGTGCAGCACGCGGAGGTGGTCGCGCACCGCGTCGGGGAACCCTTCGGCTCCCTGGTCCTGGCCCTGGCGGTGACCGTCATCGAGGTCGCCCTGATCGTCACGCTGATGGCCGGCGGTGACGGCAAGGGCGCCACCCTGGCGCGGGACACCGTCTTCGCCGCCCTGATGATCACCTGTAACGGCATCGTGGGACTGTCCCTGCTGGTGGGCACGGTCAAGCGCCGTATCGCGGTGTTCAACGCCGAGGGCACCGGGGCGGCGCTGTCGACGGTGGCGACGCTGGCGGGGCTGAGCCTGGTCCTGCCCACCTTCACCACCAGCACCCCGGGGCCGCGGTTCTCCCCGGCCCAACTCGTCTTCGCCGCGCTGGCCGCACTCGTCCTGTACGGGCTGTTCGTCGCGACGCAGACCGTGCGCCACCGCACCTACTTCCTCCCGCTGACCGCCGACGGCGAGGTCATCGACGCCGAGGAGCACATCGAGCCGCCCACGGCGCGGGCCACGCGCGTCAGCCTCGCGCTGCTGGGGGTGGCACTGGTCGCGGTCGTCGGCCTGGCGAAGACCACCTCTCCGCTCATCGAACGCGGAGTGGCGGCGGCCGGCCTGCCCCAGGCGGTGGTGGGCGTCGTCATCGCCCTGCTGGTGCTGCTGCCCGAGAGCATCGCCGCCGTACGCGCCGCCCGGCGCGACCGCATCCAGACCAGCCTCAACCTCGCCCTCGGCTCGGCCATGGCCAGCATCGGCCTGACCATCCCCGCCGTCGCCGTGGCCTCCATCTGGCTCAGCGGCCCGCTGGTCCTCGGCCTCGGCGCCACCCACACCGTGCTGCTCGCCCTCACCGTCGCCGTCGGCACCCTCACCGTCGTGCCGGGCCGCGCCACGCTCCTCCAGAGCGGGGTGCACCTGTCCCTCCTGACGGCCTATCTCGTCCTCGCCGTCAGCCCCTGACAGCCGGCGGGGCGGGCTCCCGACGGGGAGCCACCCGCCCGACGCGCCCTGTCAAGCACCGTGGCGGACCGCGGCGGGCGCCCACTAGGCTTCCGGCGGCCAGGCACCGTCGACCGCGCGGCAGCAGACAAGGGGCGCCCATGACCTCGGAATCCATGGAATCCATCCCGCCCACGGTCCGCGAGGTGTACGGGCCCGCCGACCTCAGCACGGTCCCCGCCTTCGCGGGCGGCTTCATCAACTTCGGCCACTGGGAGGGCATCGACCTCACCCGCCCGCTGACGGTGGCGGACCGCGTCCTGAGCCAGCGGCAGCTGTACCGGCGCGTGCTGGAGGCGCTCACCCGTACGGAGGAGAGCGCGGGCCCCGCGCGGGCGCGGGGCAGCGTGCTGGAAGTGGGCTGCGGCCGGGGACTCGGCTGCGCCCTGGCCGTCGAGGAGTTCGCCTTCGGCGAGGTCACCGGCATGGACATCCATCCACAGCAGGTACGGCGGGCCACGGAGGAGAACCGCGAGCTGCTGGACGGCAGCCCGCGGCGGCTCCGCTTCCGCGAGGGCGCGGCCGAACACATGCCCTTCGAGGACGGACGGTTCGACGGCGTCTACAGCGTCGAGGCCGCCCAGCACTTCCGGGATCTCGCGGCCTTCGCCCGCGAGACCGGCCGGGTGCTGCGCCCCGGCGGCCGCCTGGCCCTCGCCGGATTCTTTCCGCCCGATGACCGCCCCGACGCCGAGGAGCGCCTGGCGGGGATACTGGACAGCTTCGCCAGCGGCCTGGACGTCGCGCACCCGCTCGACGCGCTGACCGACGCCCTGCGCGCGGCCGGACTCCGCGCCGTGCGGGTGGAGTCGATCGGGGCACAGGTATGGCCCGGCTGGGACCGCTGGCTGGACACCGCGGGCTACGCCGGGACCTGGTCGCGGAACTTCCTCACCGCCTACCGGGAGGGGCTGCTCGACTACTACCGGATCACCGCCGAGGCGCCGGCGGTGCGCGCCGGGCACCCGTGAGGAGGACGCCACCCCCGTGGGTGCCCTCCTCACACCTCCCGGCTACTCGGCTTTGCGGAGCGCCAGAGCCGCGCGCTTCACGGCCGCGGCGACGGACTCCGTGGCGCGCGGGTTGAAGACCGACGGGATGATGTAGTTCGCGTTGAGCTCCTCGTCGTGCACCACGTCGGCCAGCGCCCGGGCGGCGGCGAGCATCATCTCGGTGTTCACGGTGCGCGACTGGGCGTCCAGCAGGCCGCGGAAGACGCCCGGGAAGACCAGCACGTTGTTGATCTGGTTGGGGAAGTCGGAGCGGCCGGTGGCCACCACCGCGGCGGTCTGCCGGGCGAGGGCCGGCTCCACCTCGGGGTCGGGGTTGGCCAGTGCGAAGACGATCGCGTTCTCGGCCATCGCGGCGACGTCCTCGCCGCCCAGCACGTTGGGCGCCGAGACGCCGATGAACACGTCGGCCTCCCGCACCGCCTGCTTCAGCGTGCCGGTGACACCCTCGGGGTTGGTGTTGTCCGCGATCCAACGCAGCGATGCCATGTCAGAACTCGTGTCGGCGTCGACCAGGTCGGCCCGGCCGGCGTGCACCACGCCCTCGATGTCGGCGACCACGGCGTGCTTGACGCCGGCGGCGATCAGCAGCTTGAGGATGGCGGTGCCCGCCGCGCCGGCACCGGACATGACCACCCGCACGTCCTCGATGGCCTTGCCGACCACCCGCAGCGCGTTGGTGAGCGCGGCGAGGACCACGATGGCGGTGCCGTGCTGGTCGTCGTGGAAGACGGGGATGTCCAGGGCCTCGCGCAGTCGGGCCTCGATCTCGAAGCAGCGCGGGGCGGAGATGTCCTCCAGGTTGATGCCGGCGAAGCCGGGGGCGATCGCCTTGACGATGGCGACGATTTCATCAGAGTCCTGGGTGTCCAGGCAGATCGGCCAGGCGTCGATGCCGGCGAAGCGCTTGAAGAGGGCGGCCTTGCCCTCCATGACCGGCAGGGCGGCCATGGGGCCGATGTTGCCCAGGCCCAGCACGGCGGAGCCGTCGGTGACCACGGCGACGCTGTTGCGCTTGATGGTCAGGCGGCGGGCGTCCTCGGGGTTCTCCGCGATGGCCTGGCAGACCCGGGCGACACCGGGGGTGTAGACCATGGAGAGGTCGTCACGGTTGCGGATCGGGTGCTTGGAGGACATCTCGATCTTGCCGCCGAGGTGCATCAGGAAGGTGCGGTCGGAGACCTTGCCCAGCGAGACGCCCTCGATGCCGCGCAGCTTCTCGACGATCTCGTCGGCGTGCGCGGTGGAGGTCGCGGCGATGGTGACGTCGATCCGGAGCTTCTCGTGACCGGAGGCGGTCACGTCGAGGCCGATGACCGACCCGCCGGAGGACTCCACGGCCGTGGTCAGCTGGCTCACGGCGCTGCCACCGGCCGGCACCTCCAGTCGGACCGTCATCGAGTACGAGACGCTAGGCGCCGTTGCCATGGTGGTGTCGCTTCCTTCTCGTGTCACTGCTGCTGCTTCTGCGCGTACGGGTGCTACCGGGGCGGTCAGGCGTCGGCGGCCGCGGCGGCTCGGATGTGGGGGCGGGCGAGGTTGTCCGGGTGCAGGATCTCCCCGAGCTGCTCCGGGGTCAGCAGGCCCTTGGTCAGGACGAGGTCGTGCACCGCGGCGCCCGTGGTGAGCGCCTCCTGCGCGACGGCGGTGGCCTGCTCGTAGCCGATGTACGGGTTGAGGGCCGTGGCCAGGCCGATGGACTGGCCGACGAGGCGCGCCAGGTGCTCGCGGTTGGCGGTGATGCCGGTGACGCACCGCTCCGCCAGGGTCAGGCAGCCGGCCCGGAGGTGGAGGATGCTCTTGAGGAGGCTGTGGGCGATCACCGGCTCGAAGGCGTTGAGCTGCAACTGGCCGCCCTCGGCGGCGAAGGTGACCGTGACGTCGTTGCCGATGACCTCGAAGGCGATCTGGTTGACGACCTCCGGGATCACCGGGTTCACCTTGCCGGGCATGATGCTCGAACCCGCCTGGACGGGCGGCAGGTTGATCTCGGCGAGGCCGGCGCGCGGGCCGCAGGAGAGCAGGCGCAGGTCGTTGCAGGTCTTGGAGAGCTTGACGGCGACCCGCTTGAGCACACCCGAGAGCTGCACGAACGCGCCCATGTCCTGCGTGGCCTCGACCAGGTCGCCGGCGACGGTGAACGGGATGCCGGTGATCGAGCCGAGGTGGCGGCAGGCGAGTGCCGGGTACGCGGGGTGGGCGTTGAGCCCGGTGCCGATGGCGGTGCCGCCGAGGTTGATCTCGCTCAGCAGCGCGCACGCCTCGGTCAGCCGCGCCCGGTCCTCGTCCAGCATGACGGCGTAGGCGGCGAACTCCTGGCCCAGCGTCATGGGCACCGCGTCCTGCAACTGGGTGCGGCCCATCTTCAGGACGTCCGCGAACTCCTCCGCCTTGGCGGCGAACGCCTCACGCAGCACGTCCATGGCCTCCAGCAGGCGGGCGGCGGCGAGCCGCAGCGCCAGGCGGACGGCGGTCGGGTAGACGTCGTTGGTGCTCTGCCCGGCGTTGACGTCCTCCAGCGGGTGCAGGTGCCGGTACTCGCCCTTGGTGTGGCCGAGGAGCTCCAACGCGCGGTTCGCGATGACCTCGTTGGCGTTCATGTTGCTGGAGGTGCCGGCGCCGCCCTGGATGACGTCGACGACGAAGTGGTCGTGCCACTGCCCGTCGCGGATCTCCTCGCAGGCCCGCACGATCGCGTCCACCTTGCGACCGTCGAGCAGGCCCAGGTCGCGGTTGGCGAGGGCGGCGGCCTGCTTCACGGAGGCGAGGGCGGTGACGAGGTCGGGGTAGGCGGAGATGGGCGTCCCGGTGATGGGGAAGTTCTCCACGGCGCGCAGGGTGTGGACGCCGTAGTACGCGGCGGCGGGGACGTCGCGGTCGCCGAGGAGGTCGTGTTCGGTGCGGGAGGGGCCGGGGACGGGAGCCGACATGGGGTATCCGATCGGGGTGCGGTGGGGGAGCGGGGAGGAAACGTTTCAGCCGGCGGCCGGCGCGCCGTCGGTCACGGCCGGGCCGCCGCCGACGGTCGGGGTGTCGTCGGCGGCGGCCGGGGCGCCGACGGTGTGGCGCAGCGCGCGCGTCCGCCCGTCCCTGTCGTCCGCGTCGGGGGCGGCGAGCACGGTGGCGAGGACCGCGATCCGGGCCTGACCGGCGCGGAGGGTGCCGGTCAGCACGGCTCCGGCGGCGGCGAGGTCGACGGCGCCGCCCTGGGTGTAGATCTCGGCGACCGGTCCGGAGGGGACGCGGGTGGTGAGGGCGACGAGCACGCCCTTGGAGACCGCGGCGGCGACGGCGGCGGCCATCTCGGGAGTGGCGTTGCCCGCGCCGGTGGCGACCAGGACGATGCCCCGGGCCCCGGCCGCGACGGCGGCGTCGAACAGCACCGGGTCCGCGTCGCAGTGGTGCGTCACGATGTCGACCCGGGGGAGGGGGTCGCCGCCGGCCGGCAGGGGCAGCGGCGTGGGCCGCTCCGGCCGCCGGTGGACGAGGAGGCGACCGTCCTTGACGTCGGCGACCGGGCTGCCGGACGGGTCGGCGAACGCGTCGGCCGCCAGGGTCCGGACCTTCACGGTGCCTCGCGCCGCGTGCACCTGCCCGTCGAAGACCACCAGCACGCCCATGTCGCGCATCGAGGCGGTGCTCGCGGTCAGCAGCGCGTCGTGCAGGTTGCGCGGGCCGTCGCCGTTCGGCGCCTCGAGCGGGAGCTGGGCGCCGGTGAACACGACCGGGCGGGGGTCGTGGTGGTGGAGGTCGAGCAGGAAGGCCGACTCCTCCAGGGTGTCCGTGCCGTGCGTGACCACGATCCCGTCGACGTCGGGGTCGGCCAGCACCTCGTGCACCGTCCGCAGCAGGGCCAGCTGGTCGCGGGTGGTCAGCCGGGCGCTGTTCACGCTCATCAGGTCGACGACCCGTACCAGGACACCCTCCGGCACCGCGGCGGTGGCGAGCACGTCACCGCCTCGCGCGTCGGCGGCGAACCCCGACCCCTGCCAGCGGCTGGCGATCGTTCCGCCCGTGCTGATGACGACGACCTGTCCCACGTCTGCCCGTCCCTCCTCGATCGAGATCATGACGGCCGTCCACGGGGGCGTGGCGGCCGGGCACAGGGAGGATAGGACGAATCGCACGCAATTGGATCGCTGATTTGAGCGCGCGATCCGCAGAAGTGTGGCGGATAATTGCGCGGTGGATTCCATCGACAAGAATATCTTGCGTGAGCTCCAGAACGATGGCCGCCTGACCATCCAGGAGCTCGCCCAGCGCGTCGGTCTGACCCCCTCGCCCTGCATGCGCCGCGTCCGCCAGCTGGAGCAGGACGGCGTGATCCAGGGATACCGGGCGATCATCAACCCCGAGGCCGTCGGCCGGAGCTTCGAGGTCCTCGTCTCCATCGAGGTCAAGCGCGACCGCGAGGCGGTGGAGGCATTCGAGGCGGCCCTCCAGGACATCCCCGACGTCATCGAGGCCTACCGCCTCTTCGGCAGCCCCGGCTGCCTGCTGCGCATCGCGGTCGCCGACATCACCGCCTACGAGCAGCTGTGGATCGAGCGACTCACCACACTGGCGGGCATCACCGAGGTGAACTCGCAGATCATCATGAAGCGCGTCAAGGAGCCGAAGGGCCTCCCGGTCGGGCCGTGAACCAGGAGGCCGCCCGCGGCCGCGACCGGGACGGTCGCCGGCCGGCTACCCGTCGAGCTCGGTGAAGAGCGTCAGCTGAAGCGCGCCCGGTGCCTCGAGACGGGAGTTCAACGAGTTCCACGGGGTGACCGTGGGCTCGGCCACCACCTCCGCCCCCGCGGCGGCCAGCTTCTCCGTGGTGGCGGCGGAGTCGTCCACCTGGAAGGCGACCCGTATATGGCCGGCCGCTCGCCGTCCGACCTCGACCTCGTCGATGAAGGCGGCATGGTTGGGGTCGGTCAGCTCCAGGGTGGCCCGGCCGGCGTCCAGGATGGTGACCCGCCCGCCGGGGGAGGCGAACGCGCCGCGTTCGGTCAGCCCGAGGACGTCGCGGTAGAAGTGCAGCGCCTCGTCGTAGTCGGCTGCCGTGACCACCAGGCGGAGTTCGCGGACGGCGGGTTCGTCGGACATGTCAGCTCCTTGGAAGATCTCGCGTGCCGACACCTCAACCCCATGATCGTCCGGACGATTCCCCGACGGACGGGCCCCTGGCCCCCGTCAGTCCACCCGTGTGTCCCAGGCGTTGCCCAGCCAGCTGTCGTGGCTGGTGAGCAGGGCGACCAGGGAGGCGGTGACCCGCGGATCCCACCAGTCGGCCGGGGCCTCCAGCCCGAAGTCGCCGAATCCGTTCGCCCAGTCCAGCACCGTCTCCCCGTCGATCCGCCACTTCGTGCGGCGCGGGGTGCGCGCGACATCGCCGCCGCCGAGGACGCTGGCGATCACGATGGCCAACTGGATGGGAGAGATCAGCCACCACAGGGCCCACCACACCGGGTGGCCCTTCCGGCCGACGGCCGGCTGCCTCCCGGTCTGCCGCACGGTCCAGCGGGTGCGTATCGTCCCGCCCCGCGCGGCCGGATCGCGCTGGATGACCGCCAGCGACTCGCCCGCCGCGCCCAGCACCTCGAAGACCGCCGACTGCCCCTTGGCCGCCGATCTGGTGACGACCTGGGCGTACACCTGGTGGCGGTACGGGTCGGCCCACAGCACCAGATGACGCGCGCCCTGCTTGCGTGCCGCCTGGTACTCCTTCAGGCCCCCGCCGACCGGGAGGTGCCGCTCAGGGAAGGCGACGGTGCGGTGGGCGGCACGCTGCTCCTGGGCGAGGCCCTCGGCGATCCGTATCTCGCGAAAGACCCGACCGTCCTCCGGCTTGCTCCATTTCGACCTCGTACTGGTGGACACGCTCGGATCGTGCAGCCACAGAATCCTCCCCAACGCCCATCTCTCCCCTCGTGATCTCGTACGCGGGGGCGGACTCTACCCGTCGTGCCCTTCCCGGCCGCCGCCGCCCTTACCCGTGCGTACGCCCGGGCCGGTGCGGGCCGGGGCGTGACGCGAGGGCGGTGCCCGGCTCGGTGCCGCAGAACTCGGCCTGCACCAGGTTGGCCGGCATGGCCCAGTCGCCGTTGAGGTTGTAGGCCAGGGTGTGGCGCCCGTCGACGGTCGACACGACCGCCGACAGGGAGCCGAGCCAGCCGCCGTCGTGGCCCCAGACCGTGGTACCGCAGCTCGTCTGGTACTTCGCGAGGCCCAGACCGTAGCCGGCGGTGGGTTCCTCGGGGTGGGGCACCGTCGTCATCATGGCCTTGAGCTGCCTGGCGGGGAGCAGCTCGCCCCGGAGCAGGGCGCTGAGGAACCGGCTCAGGTCCCCGGTGGTCGAGATGATGTCGCCGTCCCCCCAACTCTGGGAGCCGTTCTGCGCCGTGACGTCATAGACCTTCGTCGCCTCGGGGTCGGGGGAGAGCGTCGAGTAGGCCCGGCTGCTGGGGCGGGGCATCGACGAGGTGTCACCGGGCAGGCTGGTGCCGCGCAGGCCCAGGGGCTCGATGACGCGCTCGCGGATCTCGTCCTCGTACGAGTTGCCGCTGGCCGCTTCCAGGATCAGCCCGGCCAGGACGTAGTTGGTGTTCGAGTACTGGTACCGGGTGCCCGGCGCGAAGTCCGGCTGGTGCGCCATGGCGACGTCCACGGCCTCCTGCGGGGTCCTGGTGTCGTAGCGGTGCTTCAGGAAGCCCGGGGCGTAGACGTACTTCTTCAGATAGTCGTCGTCGTTGGTGTAGTCGTACACACCGCTGGTGTGGTTGAGCAACTGCCGTACGGTGATCTTCCGCCCGTCGTGGCCGTGCCCCCGGACGACTCCTGGAAGCCAGCGCTCCACCGTGTCGTCCAGGCGGAGCCGGCCCTCGGCCTCCAGCTGGAGCAGCACGGTCGCCACGAACGTCTTGGTGATACTGGCGACTCGGAAGCGGTCCTCGGTGCCGCGCGGCTTCCCGGTCCTCAGATCACCGACCCCCGCGGTACCCCTCCAGACGCCCTCCCGGTCCCTCGCCCGGGCGGTGACACCGGGGATCCCGCCGTCTACCACGGCCTCCATCGCCCGCTGGACCGCCCCGTGCCCCGGGCTCCCGTCCGCGCTCCGGTCCGGACCGGCCCACGCGGGTGCCGCGGACGCCGTGGCGGCCATGGCCGTCATCGCCACGCCCACCACACCCGCCCGTACCGCTCGCCGAGTCCTCACACGCCTGTGCCTCATCGCGTCCCCCCGCTCCGGTGGAATGACCGCCGCCCTCGGCACAGGCCGTGAGATCTGCCACGCGCCCGACACCGCCATCGCCGAAGGCCGGCACAGAGGAAGACTCCGTACCGAGAGCGCGAGTTGCCTCAGCGGTGCCTCAGCGGCCTCGGCGGGGACCTTCACCGCCTGAACGCCCGACATGGTGTCCGCCTACGAGAGCAGGGCCGTGGCCCGCGCCTCCCGGTAGTGGGTCCATCGTGCGAGCCCGGTCGTGCACGCCGTGGGGCACCGGCGGCACACGGGGCAGTTCGTGGCGTGCACGATGAACGGAATCCAGGCCGCGCGGACCGGGTCCTCCCGGCCGCCGGTCGCCTCCACCAGCGCCGCGTGGAGGCGCAGCGCGTCGGTGAGGCCCCGGGTGGGGCCCGGCGGCACCCGCCAGTGCACGGTGGGGCCCTCGGTACGTCGGGCCGGTGGCACGGGCACGAAGGCACCGCGCCGGAGGACCGGGTGCGGCAGGGTCCACCCTTCGGCGGCGCCCGGGGCCACCAGCCAGTACCGGCACGCCTCGGCCGGGTCCTCGATCACCGCCCCGCTCTGGTCACCGAGCTGCTTGAGTACGTCGTCGGCGCTGTCGAGGCTCACGCGTACGGCGTCCCAGGTCAGGCCCGCGGGCTGCTTCACGGGCGCCGCGCCGGCCGGCGGGGTGATGGCGTTGATCGCCGTGGTGTGGCGGTGGTTCACCGGCTCCGCCCTTCCAGCGCGCGGCGGTCGGTGGCGATCTGGGTGAGGGGGTCGTACGGGGGTGGGTAGTGCGGTGCGCAGGCCGGGCAGGCGTGGATGATGCGGCCGGAGCCGGTGGCGCCGTGGACGTCGGCGACGATGACGGGTTCGGCCGTCATGCGGTCGCAGCGGTGGCAGTGCTTGACGGTGTGGCCGGCGGCCAGCAGCGCGGCGTGGAGCGTGGCGGGCTCGGTGAGGCAGCGGCCAGGGGTCGGCGGTACGCGCCAGTGCAGGCCCGGTCCTCTCGTACGGTCGGCCGGGGGCACGGCGACGTAGGCGCCCTTGCCGAGGACGCGGTGCAGCGTCCAGTCCGCGGCGGCACCGGGCGCCACGAGCCAGTACCACAGCGCGCATTTGCCGTCGGCGATGACGGCCCCGGAGTCCCCGCCGAGGAACGTCAGGGCGGCCTTGCCGATCAGTGCGGGGACTTTGACGGCGTCCCAGGAATGGCCTGCGGGTTGCGCCTCGACGTCTCCGCTATGGGATGGCATCCACGGGAGGGGGCGGGTCGTCATGGTCGGCTCCATGGACAGACGGTGTGCGGACTGTGCCATCGTGCCGACGTGAAAGGGCCGGAACTATCAGAGGTTTCTGACAGTTCCGGCCAAAGGGTGACGAGGCGCTACATGCCCAGCCAGGAACCGAACCCGGTGAACGTCTCGGGCATCGACCGCCGGGCGTGCGCCAGTCCGGTGTACGTCTCGCGCACCAGCGGGTGATAGCGCGTCTGCTGGGGAGCCACCTGGCGCGCCTTGCGCAGGCTGTCGAAGGACTCCTTGGTACGCCCCATCCACAGCTGCGCCCGGGCCACCTCGGCGTGGTGGTGGCTCACCCGGGACGGCGGCCAGTCGTCCGGCAGGGAAAGGTCCTTGGCGGCTGCCACCGCCTCCGGGAAGAGGTCTCGCTCGGCCAGGGTGGACACCTTGTGCACACGCACGTTGGTGGGTCCGAACGCCAGCCAGTGCGTCCTGACCGCCTCGCCCGTGCGTGAGGCGATCCGCTCAGCCGCCGCCAGGTGCGCGTCCGCCGTGTCGCCGTCCTTGCTTCTCGCCGACAACACTGCTGCGCCGAGGTGCAGTTGTCCGGTCACCACGTCGCGCTCACGGCTGGGTGGTGCCTGCTCCATGGTGGACATGCCCATCCGCACAAGCCGGTGGCCGGTCCCGTACTGGGCGGACCGCAGATACACCAGAGCGCGCATGTACTGGCGCATCCCGGAGAGCACGGGATCGGACGCGCGCTGGGCGGCCCACTCCACCCGGTCCAGTGCCACGGTGCACAGGTCGGCGTATCCGAGTTTCGCGGTGACGTCGTAGGCCGTGCGGTAGGTGCTGGCGAGGATCTGCCAGGACCGGTCCGAGCCGTCGGTGTATGCCGCGGCGGTGGCCTCGTGGACGAGCCCCGGAAGCTCGGCGGCCGCGGTCTTGAGGTCGGTGGCGCGCACGAGCGCGCACAGCCGCTCCGTGTCGCCGTGTAGTTCGTCGAGGCCGCGGGGAGCGACCTCGGGGTCAAGTCCGAGGTCGTAGACGTCGAGGGCCTCACGGATGGGCTGGATCAGACCGTCGAGCTGATCACGGCGAAGTTCCTCTATGTACGGCTGGCCGGTGAGGTCGGAGACAGGCACGGACAAGGCGCGGGCAAGGGCGCCGATGACGGAGGGGCTGGCGGGGAGGTTCCCCTGTTCGACCTTGGTGAGCGTGCTGTAGGAGACATGGGATCTGTCCGCGAGCTCACGTTGCGTCAGGTGGCGCGTCTTGCGCGCCCTCGCGATTCGTGCGCCGGTGTGCTCTTCGATGCCCTGTGGCATGCTGAACTCCGTTCTGCTGACATTCAGAACGGTACCCCTGGTCGGCTCCGGGGGTGGTGCGATCGGCCCCCACTCCGGTGGGGGCCGACGTGTGTCAGCCCGCGGCGGCCGGCACGTCGCGAGGGGTGGTCGGGCCGGGGTCGTCCGGGGTGGTGTCGCCCTCACGCGGCAGGGTGGCGCGGCGTCATCCGGGGACGAGCCTTCCGGTGGCCCTACATGCCGACCCAGGCGGCCATGGAGGCCAGGGAGTCGGAGGCCCGGCGCTGCCGCCGGACCAGCGTGCCGATCGTCTCCCGCATGAGCGGGTGGTACCTGGCCTGCTGGGGGGCCACCTGACGGGCCCGGCGCAGTGATCGCTCCGCAGCCGCGCCGCGGCCCATCTCCGCGTAGGCGCGACCCATCTCGATGTAGTAGCGCCCCATTCGGATCTTCGGGTGACCCGGCGGGAAGTGCAGCGCCTTGGCCTCCTTCACCGCCTCGCCCAGCTTGCCCAGCTCCACGCGGGTGGCGACGTCGAAGTGGATCACGTTGGTCCTGCCGAAGGACGTCCAGTACACGGTGGGGACGTCGCGTCCGATCTCCTCGGCGGCCTTCCGCGCGAGTTCCATGTAGCCCTTGACGTTGTCGCCGTTCTTGGCCTGGGCCGCGGCGATGGCGGAGGCCAGGTGGAGGCTGCCGGCGACGGCGAGCGCCGGCACGGATCGCGGCTCGTCGCACTGTTCGACCAGGCGGTGGCCGCGTTCGATGACCTTCAGCGACATGCGGTTGTTGCCCCGACGCAGCAGCATGCTGCTGCGCTTGCTCAACCGGATGGCCAGCAGCAGTGGATCCTGGGCCTGTTCCGCCATCCAGCCCATGCGTTCCAGGGCGATCGAGGCGAGTTGGTGGTAGCCGAGATGGTAGGCGAATTCGTACGACACCCAGTAGCACCAGCTCAGCGAGGTGCTGGCGCGCCGCTGTTGCTGACCCGGCGGCAACAGGCTCAGCGCGGTGGTGAGCTCGCCCAGCAGGCCCGGGAGCTTGGTGCCGATGTCCTTGTACTCCGTGGCGCACGTTCCCTCGCACAGGGCGTCGACGTCGGCGACGATCCGGTCGACGGGCCGGGGGACGATATCGGGGTCCGGACCGAGGTCGTACAGGTCCAGCGCGTCGGACAGCGGGCTGATCAGCTTGTCGAGGTGGTCCTGCTGCATCTCGGAGAGGTAGGGCTGGCCGTTGAGGACCGCCACGTCGACCTGAAGGACGCGAGCGACCGCCGCGACGAGGGTGGGAGTAGCCGGTGACAGCCCGGACTCGATCTTGGCGAGGGTGCTGCGATTGATGAAGGCCCGTTGCGCGAGCGCCGTTTGTGATAACTGGCGGATCTTCCGGTAGTCCGCGATCCGTGCGCCGGTGTGCTCGTCGATGCGCTGTGCCATGCTGGCTCCGTTCTGAACCCAAGACGTTCAGAACGGTACCCCTGGTCGGCTCCGGGGGTGGTGCGATCGGCCCCCACTCCGGTGGGGGCCGACGTATGTCTGCCCGTGGCGGCCTGGCACGGCGGTCGGTGCTGAGTCCGTTCGTCTCAGCCGCGAGGACGTCGCGAGGTAGGTCCCGCGGTGGAGGTCGATCATCCGTGCGGACGACATCTCGTCGTCGTGGTCCGGCAAGGATGGAGCCATGGCGATCGAGCTCTCTGTGAATGATGCAGCGCGTCCGGCCCCGCGCCGGGCATCCCGCCTTCGGCCGGGCGCTTGGCCGGGGCTCGCTGCCGCGGTATGGGGGCTCCTGTTCGCGGTACCCAGCTTCGCCTGGGCGATGGGATTCACCTTCGGCGCGCGGACGACGGTGGCGCCGTCCCTGGTGAAGCTCGCCGAGGATCGGGTGGCGTGGTTCGTGGCCGTCTTGTGGGTGACCGGTCTTCTGAAGGTCTTCGGGGCCCTGATCGGTGTCGGCCTGACACACCGGCGCGGCGGATGGATCGGCCGTCTCACGGTGTTCTGTGGCGGCGGCGCGGCGGTGCTGCTGGTCTGGCACGGTTGTCTCTTCGTCGTGCAGGGAGTGCTGGTCGAGGTCGGGGCCCGCTCCGTCGCGCCTGACCTGGCGGGGCTGACCCGCTGGTACCTCTGCCTGTGGGGACCGTGGTTCATCGTGGGCGGTGTGGCTTTCGCCGCCGCCACCACGCGGTATGTCCGCCGACTGGATCCCCGGGGAGAGGTGCGACGTTACGGTGCGGTGGGGGCGTTGGGCGCGTTGCTCCTGTCGTCGGGGTCGATGATCACCGGGATCGGCTGATGGCCGTCGCGTGGCCCAGGCCACCGCAGCAGTCGTCGGAGGGTGTTCAGAGCTCGGAGAAGTCCCCGTGCCGTCCGGCCCCCGCCGCGAACCGTTCGGCGCCGGTCAGGGCCTCCGCGAGGACGCCCTGACCGTGGCGGAGTTCGACCGTCAGGGCGGCCTCTTCGGGCAGCGCCTCCTGTTCCAGCAGAGCCGCCCTGTCCGAGCGGAGACACGCCTGCGGGTAGCGGGCCAGTTCGGCGGCGAGTCGCTCGGCCTCGGCACGGGCCCGGCCGCTCGGGACGAGGCGGTTGGCCAGGCCGATCGCGTACGCCTCGGCGGCGGGTACGGGGCGGCCCGTCAGCACCAGGTCCATGGCGCGGCTCGCGCCGATCAGCCGGGGCAGGCGGACCGTGCCCCCGTCGATGAGCGGCACTCCCCAGCGGCGGCAGAAGACGCCGAAGACCGCGTCCTCCTCGGCGACCCGCAGATCGCACCAGAGGGCCAGCTCCAGGCCGCCCGCCACCGCGTGACCGCTGACCGCCGCGATCACCGGCTTGGAGAGGCGCAGCCGGGTCGGGCCCATGGGTCCGTCGCCGTCGGCCGCGACCCGGTTGCCCCGCTCGCTCCCCATCGCCTTGAGGTCCGCTCCCGCGCAGAACGTCCCACCCTCCCCCCACAGCACCGCCACCCGGGCGCCCGGGTCCGCGTCGAAGGCGCGGAAGGCGTCGGCCAGCGCCGAGGCGGTGGGTCCGTCCACCGCGTTGCGGACCTCCGGGCGGGACAGGACGACCGTGGTGACCGGGCCCACCCGCTCGACGCGGACCGCCGTGCCGCCGGCGGGGGTGTCCGTCGCGCCCTTCGGGTCCGATGCGGTCAACGGACGTCCTTGAGGCGGGCGCGCTCCAGGATGGGGCCGGTGTCGGCGCCGGGAGGCAGCGTGCCGAAGGCGTGTCCCCAGTCACCGCCGAGCCGGGAGGCGCAGAAGGCGTCCGCGACCGCCGGGTGGCTGTGGCGCACCAGCAGGCTGCCCTGGAGGACGAGGGCCATCTGCTCGGCGAGCCGGCGGGCGAGCACCTGGGCTCGCTGAGGGTCGGCGAGTTGCGGGAGCAGCTCGCGCAGCCGCGCGATCGCCGCGTCCAGTCGGGCGTCGGCGCCCGCGGCGGCGTCCACCTCGGCCAGGAAGGCGTCCCACACGCCCTCCTCACGGCCCAGCGCGCGCAGCACGTCCAGGGCGGCGACATTGCCCGAGCCCTCCCAGATGGAGAGCAGCGGCGCCTCACGGTACAGCCGCGGCATGCCGGAGTCCTCGACATAGCCGTTGCCGCCCAGGCACTCCAGCGCCTCGGCGGCGTGCGCGCTGCCCCGCTTGCACACCCAGTACTTGCTCACCGCCAGCCCCAGCCGGCGCAGCGCCGCCTCCGCCGGGTCGCCGGCCTCCGCCCGGTCCAGGGCGGTGGCCAGCCGCAGCGCGAGCGTGGTGGCCGCCTCGGACTCGATGGCCAGGTCCGCCAGGACGTTCCGCATCAGCGGCTGGTCGATCAGCTCGGCGCCGAACGCCCGCCGGTGCTCCGCGTGGTGCATCGCCTGTCGCAACCCGGCGCGCATGCCGGCGGCCGAACCGATCACGCAGTCCAGCCGGGTCATGTTGACCATCTCCACGATGGTGCGCACCCCGCGGCCGGGCTCGCCGACCCGCCAGGCGAGGGCTCCCTCGTACTCGATCTCGGAGGAGGCGTTGGAGCGGTTGCCCAGCTTGTTCTTGAGCCGCTGGAGCCGGATCGGGTTGCGCGTGCCGTCGGGCAGGACGCGCGGCACCAGGAAGCAGGTCAGCCCCTCGTCGGCCTGTGCCAGGGTCAGGAAGACGTCGCTCATCGGCGCGGAGGTGAACCACTTGTGGCCGGTGAGCGCGTAGGAGCCGTCCGGCTGGGCCTCCGCCCACGTGGTGTTGGCCCGCACGTCCGAGCCGCCCTGCTTCTCCGTCATCGACATCCCGGCGATCAGCCCGCGCTTCTCCAGCGGGGGCCGCAGCCCGAAGTCGTAGGTACGGGCTCCGAGCAGCGGCTCGTACACGGCCGCCAGGTCCGGCTGCGCGCGCAGCGCGGGGACCGCGGCGTACGTCATCGAGATCGGACAGCCGTGGCCGGGCTCGGCCTGCGCGAAGGCGTAGAACTTGGCGGCGCGCACCAGATGCGCGCCCGCGCGGGGCTCGCTCCAGGCCGCCGCGTGCTGGCCGCTCTCGACGGCGACCGTCATCAACCGGTGGTAGGCCGGGTGGTATTCGACCTCGTCCACCCGGTGGCCGTACCGGTCGTGGGTGTGCAGCACCGGGGGGTTCTCCTCGGCCATCCGCGCCCACTCCTGCACCTCGGCGGAGCCGGCGCGCCGGCCCACCTCCCTGACCTCCGGCACACCCCACTCGGCTCCGTCCCGGCGCAGCGCCTCCAGCAGGGCGGCGTCGTCGGCGGTGCTGAAGTCGATCAGCGGCGGAGCCTGGTTGAGGACCTCGTGGGTTGCGCTCACAGCGACCTCCTGGTCGGCGGGGCGGGGCGGCAGGAAGTATTACGTTTCCATCATGCGTGATGGAGAACTGTAAGGGATAGGGTTTCCGGGTAGCCATGGAACACACCGCATCCGGCCCCGGCGCCGGCCCCACCACCCACGGCACCGGCACCGGCTCCACTCCCGACGCCGGGCCGCTCACGTTGCGCCCGCTGACCGCGCGCTCGGTGGTGCTCAGCACCCTGCTGGGCCACCACCCACCGCAGCTCCCGGCCCGCGCGCTGGTCCGGATCGGAGCGCTGTTCGGCACCGCGGAGGGCACCATTCGCACCGCCCTGACCCGCATGGTCGCCGCCGGCGACCTCGAACCGCACGACGGCGGCTACCGCCTCACCGCGCGGCTGCTGGCCCGCCAGGCGCGCCAGGACGAGAGCCGTGCCCCGCACACCCGGCGCTGGAGCGGCGGGTGGGAGATCGCCGTGGTCACCTCGGAGCGCCGCCCGGCCGCCGAGCGCGCGGCGCTGCGCCAGGCGATGGCCGAACTGCGCCTCGCCGAACTGCGCGAGGGCACCTGGCTGCGCCCCGACAACCTGCTGCGCCCGCACCCGCCCGTCGTCGCCGCACAGTGCACGCTGCTGACCGGCGCTCCGCGGGACGACCCGGCCGCGCTGGCGGCGCGGCTGTGGGACCTGGACGGCTGGGCGCGGCACGCGCGGGCGCTGCTGTCGGCCCTGGACCGCGCGGACGGTCCGGCCGCGCGCTTCACGGTCGCCGCCGCGATCCTGCGCCATCTGCTGGCCGATCCGGTGCTGCCCGGTCGGCTGCTGCCCGCCGACTGGCCGGGCAGGGAACTGCGGCTGCGCTACGACGAGTTCGAGCGGGAGCTGCGGGCGCTGCTCCCCCGGCACACCGGAGGGTAGCCGGGCCGCACGGGAGGGAGCCCCCGGTCAGGCCGACTCGCGCACCACCAGCTCGGTCGGGAGCACCACCGCCGGCTCCACCTCCTCGCCGCCGGCCAGCCGCAGCAGTTGGCGGGCCAGCAGCCGGCCGAGGTGGGCGATGGGCTGGCGGACGGTGGTCAGCGGCGGCTCGGTGTAGCGGGCGGGCTCGATGTCGTCGAAGCCGACCACGGCCACATCGTCGGGAACCCGGCGGCCCGCCTGGCGCAGCGCGTGCAGCGCGCCCATGGCCATCAGGTCGGAGGCGGCGAAGACCGCGTCGAGATCGGGCCGGTGGGCGAGGAGTTCGCGCATCGCGCGGGCGCCCGACTCGCGGGTGAAGTCGCCCACCGCGACGTACCGCGGCAGCTCCGCGGCCTCCATCTCGGTCCGGTAGCCGGCGAGCCGGTCGATGCCCGCCACCATGTCGCGCGGCCCGGCGACGGTGGCGACGCGGGTGCGGCCGGAGTCGAGCAGATGGTGTACGGCGGCGGCCGCACCCCGCTCGTTGTCCACCCCGACGTACGGCGGCGACTGCGGTCCCAGCAGGCGCTCGTTGCAGACGACGGGGATGCCCATCCGGGCCAGCCGGGCCGGCAGCGGGTCGGTGCCGTGCAGCGAGGCCATGATCACCCCGTCCACGTGCCGGGCCAGTGCGAAGCGTTCGATGCGCTCCCGGCTGGCCGCCGAGCGGGCCATCATCAACACCAGTTGCTTGTCGGCCTCCTCCAGCTCCTGACTCACCCCGCGCACGATTCCGGGGAAGAACTGGTCGTCGGAGAAGACCCGCCCCGCCTC
The DNA here is from genome assembly GCF_029541745.1 of Streptomyces sp. LX-29. NCBI lineage: Bacteria > Bacillati > Actinomycetota > Actinomycetes > Kitasatosporales > Streptomycetaceae > Streptomyces > Streptomyces sp. LX-29. Next base: position 7,650,764 of record NZ_CP089746.1, read on the forward strand.
CTCGGACAGCACGAGCGCGAAGGAGTCGGTGCGTTGGGTCACCAGGCTGCGCGCCGCCTGGTTGGGCACGTAGCCCAGCTCCCGTATCGCCCGAAGCACCGCCTCCCGACTGTCCTCGGCGACCTTGGGGGAGCCGTTGACGACGCGGGAGACCGTGGCGCGCGAGACGCCCGCGTACAGTGCCACGTTCTCCAGGGTCGGCCGGGTCCGGTGCATGCGCGAGTACCTCATTCGGGTGTCGTCGTACGAATGTCCTACCTGGTGGGGTGTGCGCCGTCCATGGTCGCAGCACGGTCAAGAGGCCCGGGAGCCATGGGCATAGGGCGGTCTTGCGCGTGTTTCGGAAGGGGTCTGAGACTGCGCCGTGGCCGCGTGGCGACGGATCGCGCGGTGAGCGCTCCGCGGACAGGCGCACGCGCGCCCGCGGAGCGGCCCCCCTATTCGAGGAGAGACCTTGAGCAACCTACGGACGATGGCCAAGCTCGTCGGCAACCGACAGGGCGTTCTGCTGGTGTCGCTCTGGCGGAGGGTTCTCACCCCCGTCTGCCGCGCGGCGTTCCTGACCTCGGCGGTGCACAACGGAGTGCTCCGGCTGCTGGCGGACCAGCCGCGCACCGCCGAGGAGCTGGCCCTCGCGCTCGGCGCGCCCGCCGAGGCCGGCCCTCGGCTCCGGGGCTGGCTGGACGTGGGCGTCGAGCTGGGCGAGCTGGGCCGCCGTGGCGACCGTTACCGGCTCCGCGGCCGGCTGTCCAGGGCGCTCGTCCGCCCGGGTAACGAGGCGGTGGCCGCCTCCCTGGAGCAGATGGTGAGCTACCAGATCCCGGCGCTGCTCCACGCGCCCGCCATGATCAAGGACGGCCGGCGGCTCACCCTGGGCGACATGGACGGCGAGGTCACCGCGCGGGCGAGCCGGGTCCTGGAGCCGTTCATCGAGGCGGCCATCGAACGTGTCGTGGACCGCGGCCGACCGGTCCGGCTGCTCGACATCGGCTGCGGCACCGGCGTCTACTCACGCCACGCGGCGCGCCTCAACCCGCTGCTGACCGGGCTGGCCGTCGACCTGCAACAGGACGTGGCGGATCAGGCGGCGGCCAACCTGGCCCGCTGGGGGCTGGCCGACCGGGTCGACACCCGCCGCGCCGACCTGCGGGAGCTGGAGCCGGGGGAGCCGTTCGACCTCGTGATGATGCACAACAACATCTACTACTTCTCCGAGGGGGAGCGGGTCGCCGTGCTGGAGCGGGCCCGCCGGCTGCTCGCGCCCGGCGGGCGGCTGCTGTTGACCACCTCGTGCCGGGACGGGAACGTGGGGCTCCGCATCCTCAACCTCTGGTTCGACCTGGCCGACTTCGGCGGCCCGCTGCCGCACCACCACGAACTTCTCGCGCAGCTGGAGGGAGCGGGCTTCACCGAGGTCCAGGCCACCCGGCTGATGCCGGGTCAGGCGTTCCGCGCCTTCGTGGGCGTGAACGGCTGATCGGCCCGGCGGTTGGTCGGCTGGGCTGTTGGTCGGCCCGGTGGTTGGGCGGTCCGGCGTCTGATCGCCCGGCGGTTGATCGGCCCGGTGGTTGGTCGGTTCGGCGTCTGGTCGATCCGGTGCCGAGCGTGGTGAGGGTGCCGCCGGAAGCCGTCTCGTACCGCCGCAGACCGGCGTCAGGCCGCCGACGCGTTCTCCTCCAGGAGCGAGGCGTGGTGGCGCCGGGTGACACCGGGGTGGGCGCGGAGCCAGCCCTTGAGCTCGTTGCGGCCGTACTCCGCGAACAGGGGGTTGTTCGGGTCGCGGGTGGCGCCGGGCGCCGACTGCGCGTGGGCGAACGGCAGCGGCTTGACCCGGGCGTCCAGACGCGGGTTGTAGAAGAACGGCACCGAGAAGCGCTCGCGTTCGCTGGGCGGACTGACCACCCGGTGGTGCGTGGCCTTCAGATAGCCGTCGGTGGCCACCTCCAGCAGCTCGCCGAGGTTGACCACGAACGCCCCGGGGATCGGGGGCACGTCGTGGAAGGCGCCGTCGGCCCGCTCCACCTGGAGCCCGCCGATGTCGTCCTGGAGCAGGAGCGTCAGGAAGCCGTAGTCCTTGTGGGCGCCCACGCCCTGGTCGGCGCCGTCGGGAGCCCGCCCCGGGTAGCGCACCATCTTCAGGTGCAGATGCGGCTCGTCGCGGAAGATGTCGTCGTAGAAGTCCGGCGGCGCGCCGATCGACGCCAACAGCTCGTGCAGCAGCCGGTTCGCGATGTCGCTCAGCCGGTCGACCCAGCGCAGGGCGGTGGTGCGCAGCTCGGGGAGGGCCTCGGGCCACTGGTTGGGGCCCTCCAGCCACCAGTACGCGGGGTCGTTCGGGCCGGGGATCCGCGGCGGCCGCTCGGCCCCGATGTCGAGCTGGTCGCGCCAGTCCCGGCTGCCCCCGGTGTGCTCGTCGCCGATCCGCGTGTAGCCGCGGAAGTGCGGGGACTCCAGGTTGGATATGGCGAGCCGGTCGGCTTCGGGGAGCGCGAAGAAGTCGCGCATGACCCGCAGCAGCTCGGCGGTCTCCGCGTCGGTGATGCCGTGGCCGGTCAGCTGGAAGAAGCCGACGTCGTGGGCGGCCGCATGGAGTTCGGTGTGCAGTCGCGCACGGGCCTCCGGCCCGCGGGAGGCGGCGGAGAGATCGATCACGGGCAGCTGCTGCGACATGGGTACATCCGCGAGGTTGAGGCCCGGCGCGGTCCGCTGATGGGCGGGCCGCACCGCGACGGTGTCCGGGTGAGACACGGCGCGGCACCGGGTGAAGGCTGAAGGGAGGTGACCGTTCGCGGGGAACGGTAGGTGACGGGTGACGGGTCAGCCAGTGCGCAAACAGGACATGCTCGTGACGCGGACGAAGTCCACGTAGCGGCGGCGGACGAGCGGAATCATGTCTGTCACATTACTTCCGCGTGTACGGCGAGTCGGTGACGGGCGTCACATTCAGGCGATCTTTTATGTCATCAAAGTCTCACTAATACATGGTGGCTACTCTTGGCTGACCTGCGGCTTCATGGAGTGACCAGAAGTGGGGGTGGCCGGGGTGGTCGTCGGCGGACGGGGATGCCGCCGACATTGCCAGCCGACGTGCCAGCGGACATGTCAGCAGACGGGTCAGCGGACGGGTCAGCCGGCGAGCACGCGAGCACGGCAGTGCGCGGGGCTGCCCCAGGCCATCCGGAGAGCACGGGCCTTCCGGAACCAGAGGGACAGTGGGTACTCGTCCGTGTAACCGAGCGCCCCGTGCAGTTGAAGCGCCGCCCGCGCGGCGTCGTACGCGGCTTCGCCCGCCGCGACCTTGGCGGCGGCGACCGCGGCACCGGCGTCCCGCGCCCCGCGGGCCAGCGCCACCGCCGCCCCGTACAGCAGCGGACGGGCGAACTCCAGCGCCACGTGCACGTCGGCCAGCCGGTGCTTGACCGCCTGGAAGGAGCCGATCGGGCGGCCGAACTGAGCGCGCTGCTTCGCATATGCGACGGTGCGATCCAGCAGTGTCAGCCCCACGCCCAGCGTCTGGGCCGCGGTGGCGAAGGCGGCCCAGTCCGTGGCCCGCGCGGTCGCCGCCGCCACCGCGCGGCCCCGCGCGAGCACCGTGCCGGCCGGGACCGGTCGGGCCAGCCGGCGCGCCGGGTCGAAGGAGGGCTGCACCGGGCTGTGCCCGGCCGCCAGTCGCAGCGTCGGCCCCTCGGCCTCGACGACGAACACCGCGTCCGCGGCGTCCGCGTCCAGCGCGTACGGGCCGCCGGCGGGGGCGGCCAGCGTGACCGAGGCCCGACCGGAGGCGATTCGCGGCAGCCAGAACCCGGCCGCCGCGCGGGCGGACGACTCGGTGATGTCGTCCGGGCCCCTGGCGGTGTCGTGCGCGTCCTTGGTCGCGTCGTCCGCGTTGCCGGTGGTGCTGCCTGGGTTCTGGGGGTTGTGGCCTGTGCTCGGGGCGGTGCTGTCTGGGTTCTGGGGGTTCTCGCCTGTGCTCGGGGTGGTGCTGTCCGGGTTCCGGGGGTTGTGGCCCGTGCTCGGGGTGGTGCTGTCCGGGTTCCGGGGGGTGTCGCCCGTGCTCGGGGTGGTGCCGCCCAGGGCCTGGGCGTTGTCGCCTGGATCCCCGGCGGAGGCGTCCGCCTCTTCGGCGAGGGCTGTCAGCAGGGCCGACGCGGCGACCGTCTCGACCAGTGGCCCCGGCACCGCGTGCCGCCCGGCCTCGATCAGCGCGACCGCCAACTCCACCGGCAGCGGGCCCACGCCCTCGTACGCCTCCGGTACGGCCAGGGCGAAGACGCCGGCGTCCGAGAGCCGGGTCCACAGCGCGCGGCCGGGGCCGTGCTCGCCCGCCGCCCAGGCGCGCGCGACCGCCGGGGTGTCGGCGGCCGACAGCATCCGGTTCAGCGTCCGGGCGAACTCCCTCTGTGCGTCGTCCAGGTCAAACCACATGCGCGCCCCCGAGCCCGCCCGCCGTCATCGGCGCCCCCGGTCCAGGCCGAGCAGCCGCTCGGCGATGATGTCGCGCTGGATCTCGTTGGTGCCCGCGTAGACCGGCCCGGCCAGCGAGAAGACGTAGCCCTCGGCCCAGCGGCCACCCCCAGGGGCGTCCGCGGCCGCGTCCGACAGCTCCCCGTACGGCCCCAACAGATCCAGCGCCGTCTCATGCAGAGCGAGGTCCAGCTCTGACCAGAAGACCTTGTTGACACTGGCCTCGGCGGGGTTGTCGGCCCTCTGGCGATCGGCCGCCCGCGCGGTGGCGGCGGTCGCGGCTCGCCGGACGGTAGCCCGCGCGGAGGCGCGCGTGCCGCTCCGTGTCTCAGCCGCCCGTGCCTCACCCGCCCGGGTCTCAGCCGCCCGCGAGGCGGCCGCTTCGGTCTCCCGTGTCGCGGTCGCGCAGGCGCGCAGGTGGTACGCGCGGGCGGCGATGACCGCGTCCGCGACCCGGTCGCGCAGCGCCGTGTCGGCGGGGTCGGCGCGCTCCCGCCACAGCGCCGCCAGCCGCGCGGCGGCCGCCGTGAACCGCCCCGGCGAGCGCAGCGTCAGCCCGCGCTCGCTGCCGGCGGTGCTCATCGCCACCCGCCAGCCCTGCCCCGGCTCGCCGATCACATCGCGGTCCGGGACGAAGACGCCGTCCAGGAAGAGCTCGGCGAAGGCCGGTTTGCCGTCGAGTCGGCGGATCGGGCGCACCGTCACCCCCGGCGCGTCGAGCGGGAACATCACATACGTCAGCCCCTGGTGCGGGCGCTCGCCCGCCGGCCCGCCGCGGAACAGTCCGAAGGCCCGATCCGCAAAGGCCGCCCGTGAGGACCAGGTCTTCTGCCCGTACAGCAGCCAGCCTCCGGAGGTCCGCCGGGCGGTGGCGCGCAGCGCCGCGAGGTCCGAGCCGGCCTCCGGCTCGGACCATGCCTGGGCCCAGATCACCTCGCCGTCGGCCATGGGCGGCAGTACCCGGGCGCGCTGCTCGGCGGTGCCGTGCGCGAAGAGGGTGGGGGCCAGCAGTTGGGTGCCGTTCTGGCTGACACGGCCGGGCGCCCCGGCCGCGTAGTACTCCTGCTCGAAGAGCAGCCACTCGGTGGTCGACGCCCCCCGGCCGCCGTAGCGCCGCGGCCAGGAGACCACCGACCAGCCGTTCGCGGCCAGGATGCGCTCCCACGCGCGGTGCGCGGCGAAGCCCTCGGCGGTCTCCAGCGAGGGCAGCGGGGCGGTGGGGACGTGCGCGGCCAGCCAGGACCGCGCCTCCGCGCGGAAGGCCGCTTCGTCCGGGCTGGGGTCCAGGTCCATGGAGCGCCGCACTCCTTCCCTAACAAGTGTTTGGTAGGTTACCGTGCGCATGTGACGGACAACAGGGCGCGGTACGTCCCGGGACACGGTCTGCTCACCGGGCGCACCGCCGTCATCACCGCCGCCGCGGGCAGCGGCATCGGCGGCGCCACCGCCCGCCGCTTCCTGGAGGAGGGGGCCCGGGTCGTCATCGGCGACGCCCACGCACCCCGCACCGCGCGGGCGGCCGGGGCGCTCGCCGAGGAGTTCGGCGCGGAGCGCGTCGCGGGCATGGCGTGCGACGTCACTCGGGAGGACGCCGTCGCCGCACTGCTGGACCTCGCGCGGGAGCGCCACGGACGGCTGGACATCGTGGTGAACAACGCGGGGCTCGGCGGCACCGCAGAACTGGCGGACATGACCGACACGCAGTGGCACGCCGTGGTCGACACCACCCTCAACGGCACCTTCCGCTGCACCCGCGCCGCGCTGCGCCGGATGCGCGCGGACGGCCGCGGCGGCGTCATCGTCAACAACGCCTCCGTCCTCGGCTGGCGCGCCCAGGCCGGCCAGGCCCACTACGCGGCGGCCAAGGCCGGCGTCATGGCGCTCACCCGCTGCGCCGCCGTCGAGGCGGCCGTCTTCGGGGTGCGGATCAACGCGGTCGCGCCGAGCCTGGCCCTGCACCCGCACCTGGCGAAGGTCACCACCGCGCGGGTGCTCACCGATCTCGTCGAACGGGAGGCGTTCGGTCGGGCCGCCGAGCCGTGGGAGGTCGCCAATGTCATCGTCTTCCTGGCCAGCGACTACTCCTCGTACATGACGGGCGAGACGGTGTCCGTGAGCGGGCAGCACCCGTGAGGCGACAATGGCCGCGTGCCGAACATCAAGAAGACCGCCGTGAGCGCCGCACCGGAGCGGCGCAGGGAGCTGCTGGACACCGCCGCCGAGGTGTTCGCCGCCCAGGGCTACAACGCGACCACCGTCCGCCGGATCGCGGACGAGGCGGGCATGCTGGCCGGCAGCCTCTACTACCACTTCGACTCCAAGGAGTCGATGCTCGACGAGATCCTCTCCACCTTCCTGAACGAGCTGTGGGCCGGCTATGACGCGGTGCTCGCCGCCGACCTCGGCCCCCGGGAGACGATCGAGGCGCTCGTCACCGAGTCCTTCCGGGAGATCGACCGGCACCGCGCGGCGGTCGCCATCTACCAGAAGGAGTCCAGACAACTGTCCGCGCAGCCGCGCTTCGGCTACCTCGCCGAGTCGCAGGTGCGGTTCGAGAAGGCGTGGCTGGGCGCCCTGGAGCGCGGTGTGGCGGTCGGGGCCTTCCGCGCCGACCTCGACATCCGACTCGCCTACCGCTTCGTGCGCGACACCGTCTGGGTCGCCGCCTCGTGGTACCGGCCGGGCGGGCAGCACAGCCCCGAGGAGATCGCCCGCCAGTATCTGTCCATGGTGCTGGACGGCATCGCGCCGCGCGAGTGACACACCCCCACGACCGGGCCCGCACGGGCGTCCACGGCCGCTGCGCACCACGGCCGCCGCCGTCCGGCCCGGGACCATCTCCACGAACGGAGGAGCGGCCATGACCGAGGCATACATCGTCGAAGCCGTACGCACGCCCGTCGGCAAGCGCGGCGGCGCCCTGTCCGCCGTGCACCCGGCCGATCTCGGCGCCTTCGTGCTGCGCACGCTGATGGACCGCGCGGGCTGTGACCCGGCCGCCGTCGACGACGTCGTCTTCGGCTGCCTGGACGCGGTCGGCCCGCAGGCCGGGGACATCGCGCGGACCAGCTGGCTGGCCGCCGGACTCCCGGAATCGGTGCCCGGGGTGACGGTCGACCGCCAGTGCGGCTCCTCCCAGCAGGCCGTCCACTTCGCCGCCCAGGGCGTGCTCTCCGGCACCCAGGACCTGGCGGTCGCCGGCGGTGTGCAGAACATGTCCCAGGTGCCGATCGGCTTCGCCAGCCGGCAGGCCACCGAGCCGCTCGGGCTGTGCGAGGGGCCGTTCGCCGGCTCCACGGGCTGGCGGGCGCGGTACGGCGACCAACCGGTCACCCAGTTCCACGGCGCCGAGCTCATCGCCGAGCGGTGGGACATCTCGCGGGAGGAGATGGAGGAGTTCGCCCTCCGCTCCCACCAGCGGGCGGTGCGCGCCGCCGACGAGGGCCGCTTCGACCGCGAGATCGCGGCGTACGGGGAGACGTCGGCCGACGAGGGTCCCCGCCGCGACACCTCGCGCGAGAAGATGGCGGCCCTCAAGCCGCTGCGCGAGGGCGGCCGGATCACCGCGGCGCTCGCCTCCCAGGTCTCCGACGGCGCCGCCGCGATGCTCCTCGCCTCCGAACGCGCGGTGCGCGACCACGGCCTGACGCCGCGCGCCCGCGTCCACCACCTGTCCGTACGCGGCGAGGACCCGATCCGGATGCTCACCGCCCCGATCCCGGCCACCGCCCACGCCCTGCGCCGCACCGGCATGACCATCGACGATGTCGACCTGATCGAGATCAACGAAGCGTTCGCCCCCGTGGTGCTCGCCTGGCTCAAGGAGACCGGCGCCGACCCCGCGCGGGTCAACGTCAACGGAGGAGCCATCGCCCTGGGCCACCCCCTCGGCGCCACCGGAGCCCGGCTGATGATCACCCTCCTGCACGAACTGGAGCGCACCGGCGGCCGCTACGGGCTCCAGACGATGTGCGAGGGCGGCGGTCAGGCGAACGTGACGATCATCGAACGGCTCTGAGCGCGCCGTCGCGGTGGGCCGGGGTTCCGTACGGCAGCCGCGTGGGCGGGAGCGTGCGCCCGGGCGGGCGTGAGGGCGCGCTCGGGTGAGTGTGAGGGCGCCTCGCGCGGAATCGGCTCATTTCGTGCGGGGTGCGGGGTGCGGGGGCCTCTTGTACGGGGTGTGGGGGCCTCGTAGTGCCGCGCGCGGAATCGGTTCATCCGCGTGTCCGCGCGAGGCCCCGGAGTGTCGCCCGCGGAATCCGCTCGCCCGCGCGGGCGAGCGGCGCGCCGGAGTCCCCCGCGGCACCGGCTCACCCGCGCGGGCGCGTGACGCTCCCCGCGCGCCGACGGCCGCCGCGCGGGACGCGGTCGACCGTCATGCCCGCGTGGCGGGTTCACCCCCGCGCGGGGAGCCGGGACAACACCTCGGACGCCTCGGTCATGACGCGTCCGACCAGCTCCGCGCACGACGGCAGGTCGTCGACGCGGCCGACGACCTGCCCGGAGGCCATCACCCCGAGATCGGTCCTGCCGTCCACCATGGACGCCTTCAGCAGCATCGGGGTGTTCGCGGCCAGCAGCACCTGGCTCCACGACAGACCCCGGGCACGCCGCAGCGCCGCGCCGTCGCGCAGCAACTCCACCCAGCCGAGCCCTGACAGCCGCCGGAAGGACGCGGCGTGCCGCACGGCGCGGAACAGCGCGGCGGCCCGGCCGGAGCGCTCCAGGGAGGCCACGAGCTCGCTGCGGAGTATCCGATGGGGCAGCCCGTCCACCCGGGTGGTGACGATGGCGTCCGCCGCCGCGGACGCCAGATAGCGGGCCTTGACGGCGTCGGGGACCGTGCTGTCGGAGGTCAGCAGGAAGCGCGTGCCCATGGCGACGCCGGCCGCGCCGTAGGCGAGCGCGGCGACGAGCCCGCGCCCGTCGCAGAAGCCGCCGGCGGCGATGACGGGGATGTCGACGGCGTCCACGACCTCGGGCAGCAGCACGGTGGTGGCGACCCCTCCCGTGTGTCCGCCGCCCTCGCCGCCCTGCACCAGGACCGCGTCCGCGCCCCAGGCCGCCACCTTCTCGGCGTGCCGGCGGGCGCCGACCGACGGGATGACGACCACACCCGCGTCCTTCAGTCGGGCGATCAGCGCGCGGGAGGGGGCGAGCGCGAAGGAGGCGACGCGCACCCCCTCCTCGATGAGGATGCGCACGCGCTCGGCCGCGTCACCGGCGTCGGCGCGCAGATTGACGCCGAAGGGCGCGTCCGTACGGGACCTGACCTCGCGCACCGCCGCCCGCAGCCGCTCCGGGGTCATGGTCGCGGAACCGAGGACGCCCAGCGCCCCGGCGTCGGCCACGGCGGAGACCAGCCGGGGCCCGGCCACCCAGCCCATGCCCGGCTGCACGATCGGATGGCGCACGCCGGTGAGCCGGGTCAGCGCGGTCGGCAGTGCGGGCGGGGCGGCGGTCACGCCCGCACCTCCCGATGGCGGGCCCCGCGCGGGTCGAGCACGTCCCTGATCAGACGCAGCTCCTCAGGCGTGGGCTCGCGGGTGTACGGGACCTCGTCGGGCACCGCCAGCGGGAATCCCGTCGCCTCCCGCACCTGGTCGACGCCGACGCCGGGGTGCAGCGAGCGCAGCCGCATGGTGCGGTCGGGGGTCTCGAAGTCGAGCACGGCGAGGTCGGTGACGACGCGATGGATGTGGTGGTAGCGGGTGGCCGAGGGGCCGGCGGCGGCCGCGCGGTCGTACCCCACGCCGCAGACCATGTCGACCCGCTCGACGAAGACCCGGCGGGTGTGCCGGGGGATCCAGTAACTGGTCGGGTGGTTGAGGGTGTTGACCGGGGCACCGCGCACGCCCAGCAACTGCCGCAGGGGCTGCTTCCAGTCGCCGATGCAGGAGATGTTCTGGTTGCCGTGCCGATCGAGCTGGGCGGCGCCCATCATCACGTGCCGTCGGCCGCCGGTGACCAGCGCCAGATGCCGCCGGTACGGCAGCCAACCCTCCACGACGCCCGGCTCGGCGCCCACGAGCATCGCCTCACCGTCGGTGAGCAGCAGGCCGGGCGAGAAGGTGGCCTTGGCCAGCCGGGCGCCGATGCCGGGCACCGTGCCCATCGGGCTGGCGAGGATCTCGCCCGCCCCCCGCCACACCTCGGCGCAGGCGACCACGCAGTACTCGGCGCGGGTGGCGGTCACGCGTCCTCCTCGGTGAAGGCCGCCACGGCGGCCTGGTAGTCGTCCTCGGTCCCGGACAGGAACCGCGCGGTGAACTCCCGCCAGGCGGCGGGGTCGGCGGCCGCCACGGCGTACGCGCGCTGGAACGCCTCGTCGCGGCCGTAGTCCGGGGCGCAGGAGGTGAAATGCGCGCCACGGGGGGCTTCGATGACGCCGGTGACCGCGTCGCGACGCAGGAGCAGCGTCTGCGGTACGCCCGCTCCGCGCGGGGCGGTGTCGCCCGCACCGCCTCCCAGCCTGGGTCGGCCTTCACCCGAACCGCCGCCCGGAACGCCCCCCGCGCGTGCCGTGCCGTCGCCCGCACCGCGTGAACCGCGACTCGCGCGGGCCGTGCCGTTGTCCGCACCGCGTGAACCGCGACTCGCGCGGGCCGTGCCGTTGTCCGCATCGCCTGAATCGCCGCTCGCGCGGACCGTGCCGGCTCCCGCGCGGTCGCCGGCGGGCCGCTCCGCGCCCAGCAGGTCCGCGCTGGCCACCACGCGCTCACACGACACGTACGCCTCCGTCGCCGCCTCGCAGAACAGGTCGTCGAAGTACGGATCGGGGCCGAGGTACTGGCCGTTGCCCTGCGCGTCCGCGCGGTTGAGATGCACCAGCGCGGCGTCCAGCCGCAGCGCCGGCACGGCGGCCAACTCCTCCCCGTCCCCGTAGGGCGATCTGACGGTGCGCAGACCGGGGTTGACCGTCATCACGTCCGAGCCGAGCCCGGCCCGCACCGGCATGAAGGGCACGCGGTGCACGGCGGCGGTCAGCCCCCACATCACCATCGCCTCGTCCAGCTCGGTCAGTTCGAGGTCGCCCCGCTGCCGTGCCGCGCGGAAGTGGGGTTCCAGGGGGATCGAGTCGAGCGTGGCGAAGGCCGTGACGAGCCTGCGGATCCGGCCGGCGGCGGCCAGCAGACCGACGTCCGGGCCTCCGTAGGAGACGACCGTCAGATCGGTGACGTTCGAACGCAGCAGGGCGCGCACGAGCGCCATCGGCTTGCGCCGCGCACCCCAGCCGCCGATGCCGACGGTCATGCCGCTGGAGAGTCGTCCGACGGCCTCGTCGGCGGTCATGGTCTTGTCCGCGCGTACGGCACCCGCGGCCGTGCCCGTGCCTGCACCCGCACCCGTGCCCGCGTGTGCGTCCGCGTCGGCGGCGGGCGGCTCCGTGGCGTCCGCGACGGTGGCGCCCGTGCCCCCGACCTCCGGGGGTGTGTCGTTCCCGGTCATGGCCGTCGCTCCCGGTCGTCGAAGGCGTCACGGACCCGCTGGGCGACGCCGTCGAGCGCCGCTTCGAAGGTGAAGCCCTGTTCGTAGCGGTAGCTGCGCCGCACGTCGACGGCGTCCAGGCCCTCGATGCCGTTGATGGCCGCCTTGGCGAGCCGCAGCAGCGTGCCGTCCTTGGCGGCGATCTCGCGGGCGAGCGCCAGGGCTGTCCGGTCCAGATCCGCGCGGGGCACCACCGACCACACCGAGCCGTGCCGGTGCAGCTCGTCCGCGGTGGCGGTGCGCGAGGTGTAGTACAGCGCGCGCATCAGGTGGCGGGGGACCAGGCGAGCCAGGTGTGTGGCGGCGCCGAGCGCGCCGCGGTCCAGCTCGGGCAGCCCGAAGACCGCGTCCTCGCTGGCCACGATCGCGTCCGCGTTGCCCACCAGGCCGATGCCGCCGCCCAGGCAGTAGCCGTGCACGGCGGCGACGACCGGCACCTCGCAGTCGTAGACGGCGGCGAAGGCGGCGGCGCAGCCCCGGTTGGCCCCGAGCAGCGCCGCGTGACCGGCCGCGCGCCGTAACTCCTTGATGTCGACACCGGCGTTGAAACCCCGGCCGGCGGCGGTCAGCAGGACGCAGCGGTTCCCGGGATCCGCGCCCGCGCGGCGGACGGCGTCGGCCAGGTCGTACCAGCCCCGCACGGGAAGGGCGTTGACGGGGGGATAGTCCACGGCGACCACGGCGACGCCCGGTTCGGGAACGGTGGTGGAGACACCCATGAGCAGATCCGCTACCTTTCCACCAAACGTTTGTTAGGTGCGAAGGTAGCAGCGGATCGCGCGCCGCGGGAGGTGCCCCTTGGCCGTCACCATCGACCTCTCCGGCCGCGTCGCGCTGGTCACCGGGGGCACCCGCGGCGTCGGCGCGGGCATCGCCCGCGCCCTGCTCGCCGCGGGCGCGGAGGTGGTGGTCTGCGCGCGCCGACCGCCCGACCACCCCGTCGCTACGGACGGCCGCACCGCCCGCTTCCTCCCCGCCGACCTGCGCGACCCGGCCGCGGCGGAGGCGCTCTTCGCGCGGCTCGGGAAGGACTACGGACGGCTGGACACCCTGGTCAACAACGCCGGCGGCACCCCCTATCGGCTGCTCGCGGACGCCACCGCGGGCCATGTCGTCCGTGTCGTCGAGCTCAATCTCCTCGTACCGCTGACCGCCTCGCTCGCCGCCTACGCGCAGATGCGGGAGCAGCGCGGCGGCGGGAGCATCGTGATGATCGGCAGCGTCAGCGGCAGCCGGCCCTCGCCCGGCAGCGCGGCGTACGGGGCGGCCAAGGCGGGGCTGGAGAGCCTTGCCCGGTCCATGGCCGCGGAGTGGGCGCCGACCGTGCGCGTCAACACCGTCGTCCTCGGCATGGTCCGCACCGAACGGACCGCGATGCACTACGGGGACGAACAGGGGGTCGCCGCGGTCGGCCGCACGGTGCCGATGGGCCGCCTAGCGGAGCCCGCCGAGGCCGGCGACGCCTGCGTCTTCCTCGCCTCCGACCTGGCCGCGTACATCAGCGGGGCGAGTCTGCACGTCCACGGCGGCGGTGAGCGCCCGGCGTTCCTCGCCGCCGCCAACGCACCCACGACCTGAACGAGGAGCCGTGATGACACGAGAGGAACCGTGGTGAACGGAGTCTGCGCGGGGCGCGTCGTCGCCGTCACCGGCGCGGGTCGCGGGCTGGGCCGCGCCCACGCGCTCGCCTTCGCCGCCGAGGGGGCGCGCGTCGTCGTCAACGACCTGGGTGTGCGTCCGGACGGGGAAGGGGGCTCCGCCGACCCGGCCCAGCGGGTGGTCGAGGAGATCAGGGCGGGCGGCGGCCAGGCCGTCGCGCACGCCGGCGACATCGCCACGGTGGACGGCGCGGACTCCCTGGTCGCCACCGCGCTCGACGCCTTCGGCGGGCTGGACACCCTGGTCAACAACGCGGGGTTCGTCCGGGACCGGATGCTGGTCAACCTCGACCAGGCCGACTGGGAGGCCGTGTTGCGCGTCCATCTCACCGGGCACTTCCTGCCGCTCCGGAGCGCCGCGGCGCACTGGCGAACCGAGGCCAAGGCGGGGCGGCAGCCCGTCGCCCGGGTCGTCAACACCGCTTCGGGAGCGGGGCTGGCGGGCAGCGTGGGGCAGAGCGGCTACTCCGCCGCCAAGGCCGGGATCGTCGGCCTCACCCTCGTCGCGGCGGCCGAGCTGGGCCGGTACGGGGTCCAGGTCAACGCCGTCGCCCCGGCTGCCCGCACCCGGATGACCGAGCACGTCTTCGCGGAGACGATGGCCGCGCCCGCCGACCCGACCGCCTTCGACGCGATGGCTCCGGGGAACGTCTCCCCTCTGGTGGTGTGGCTGGGCTCAGCCGCCTGTGCCGGCGTCACCGGCCGGGTCTTCGCGGCGGAGGCCGGGCGGATCACCGTGATGGAGGGTTGGCGCCCAGGCCCCACCGTCGACAAGGGAGCCCGCTGGACCCCGGCCGAGGCCGGCGCCGCCGCCACCCGACTGCTCGCCTCCGCCGAGCCGCCCCAGCCGGTCTACGGGGCGGAATGACCCGAGTGGTTGAGCCCGTGGACTGCCCTCCCCGGCCCCGGGGTGGCTGAACCCCCACCCGATGGTGGCTGAACCCCACCCGAGGGTGGCTGAACCCCACGGTGGGGTGTTGCCAACACCACCCCACGACAGGGGTCCAGGGCCATGGGCGGGAGCTCGCCGGCCCGGCACTCTGGATGCGCGGGGACTCGACCGCCACGCACACCCGGGGGGTACGGATGGACACACACGCCGCGGACCGCCGCGGACCGGTATCCGTGCCGTTGCGCGGACGGGGCAGGATGTCAGCGTGCGGACCTGGCCGGCTGATCGGCGGTCAGCCGGCCGCGGACGAAGTCGACGGCCTCGTCCATGGCCACGACGGCCGCCGGCAGGCCCGGCACCGCGAGCTGCCAACAGTGAGTGACGTCGGGCCAGGTGCGCAGCGCGGCCCCGCACACGGGGAAAGCGCCGGAGCCCGCGCCCCGGCACCCCGCACTCGCACTCCTGCACCCCGCACCCGCACCCCTTGCACCCCGCACCCCCGGAGGGCCCACGGCATGATCACCGCACAGGACGTCGACGGAGCGCTGCGCACGGGAGCGCGCATACCGCCCTGGGCGGCCGAGGACTTCGGTCACACCGTCTCCCGGCCACCGCTGGCCGTGCTGACACCCGGTTCGATACGGGACGTCAGGGAGGTGCTGCTCGCCGCCGGGGCGCACGGCATCCCCGTCGCGGCGCGCGGCGGCGGGCACTCGCTGCACGGCCAGGGGCAGGCCGCCGGCGGGTATGTGATCGACATGCGGGGCCTCGACCGGGTGCTCCGGGTGACCGAGGACGCCGTGACGGTGGAGGCCGGGGCGCTCTGGTCCGAGGTGGTGGCGGCCACCCTGCCGCTCGGCCGGACCCCACCGGTGCTGACCGACTACCTCGGCACCAGCGTCGGCGGCACCCTTTCGGTTGGCGGCATCGGCGGCATGAGCCACCAGCACGGTTTACAGACCGACGGGGTGCTGGCGCTGGACGTGGTGACCGGGGCGGGGGAGGAGGTGAGGTGCTCGCCGGAGCACCGCCCGGAGCTGTTCGACGCGGTGCGCGGCGGGCTCAGCCAGTGCGCCGTCATCGTCCGGGCCACCCTGCGGTTGGTCCCGGCCCCGTCCCGGGTCCGCCGCCACCAGCTCCGCTACCCCCACCTGGCCCCCTTCCTGGCGGACCAACGTCGGCTGGCCCGCGACCGCCGGTTCGACTACCTCGAAGGGCAACCGGAGGCTGCGGCGGACGGCGGGTGGCGCTTCATGCTGGAGGCCGTGGCGTACGACTCCGCGGGGCCGGCGGAGGACCGCCGACTGCTGGCGGACCTCGCCCACGAGCGCGGCACCGAGGAGGTGGAGGAGCTCGGCTACGGCGAGTTCCTGCACCGGATGGCGCCCGGAGAGGAACTGCTGCGCTCGACCGGGGAGTGGTTCCATCCGCACCCGTGGCTGAACCTCTTCCTTCCCGGGGACAGGGCCGAGGAGATCGTCACGGACACGCTCGCCGGGCTCAGCGGCGCGGATCTCGGCCCGTCCGGGCTGGCCCTGCTCTACCCGGTGCCCACCGCGCTGCTCCGCACGCCGCTGGTGCGCAGGCCGCCGGGGGAGCTGATGTACCTCTTCGCGCTGTTGCGCACCGCCCCGGACGGCGACCCGGAGACCCGGGACCGGCTGATCGCGGCCAACCGCGCGGTCTACGAGCTGGCGCGGGCGCGCGGCGCGGTGGCCTACCCGGTCAACAACCTGCCGATGTCCGCGGCCGACTGGCGGACCCACTTCGGGGCCGCCTGGGAGGAGTTGACACAGGCGAAGCGGCGCTACGATCCGCGGTCCGTCCTGACCCCGGGGCACGGGCTGTGCTGAACACCCGGGCCGCCGGGGAGGGTTGGGCCGTGCGGTGCGCCGACGTCTCCCCACCGCCGCGGGGACGCGGGACAGGTGCCTCGTGGCGCAGGTGCCTCGCAGCGCAGGCGCCTCGTGGCGCACGTACCTCGCGGCGCAGGTGCTCGCATTCAGGTGCCTCGCGGCGCACGTGCCTGGTGGCCCCATCGCCGGCCATACCGCGCCCGGCGATGGGGGCCGCTGCCGCCGGCCGGCTCAGATGCTGACGCCGTGGGCGCGCAGGTAGCCCAGCGGGTTGATATCGGAGCCGTAGTCGGGGCCGGTGCGCACCTCGAAGTGCAGATGGGGGCCGGTGGTGTTGCCCGTCGAACCCGACCGGCCGATCTGCTGACCGGCGTTGACCGGTTTCCCGGCCCGCACCGACAGCTGAGAGAGGTGTGCGTACTGGCTGTACTTTCCGTCGGGATGGCGGATCACCACCTGGTAGCCGTAGGCGTCCGCCCAGCCGGCCGACACGACCTCGCCGGCGGCGATGGCCTTCACCGACGTGCCGATCGGCACCGGGAAGTCGACGCCCGTGTGGTAGCCACTCGCCCAGCTGGAACCCTGGACGCGATAGGCGGTGCTCGGGCCGGTGCCGCCGACCGGGGCCGTGAAGCCGGACTTCGCGGACTGCCGGGACTCGCGGGACCGCTGCTGGCCCCGGTCGGCCCGGTCCCCGGCCTGCTTCCCGGCCTTGTCGTCCTTCCCGCGCTTCCCGCTCTGGGAGCCCCCGCCGCCCGGGGACTTCTTCGCCGGGGCGCCCTCCTTGAGGGAGAGCCGCTGGCCGGGGTGGATCAGGTCGGGGTCGTCGCCGACGACCTCGCGGTTGACGGTGTAGAGCGTCTGCCAGCCGCCGTCGACGTCCTGCGCCTCGGCGATCCCGGACAGCGAGTCGCCGCCGACGACCACATACGCCCCGGCCTTGCCGCCGGAGCGCCCCGGCAGGCTGGTCGGCTCGCTCTTCGGTGTCGCCCCGGGCTTCTTCTGGGACGTACGGGCCGTGGCGGAGGTCTTCTCGGTGGACGGCTTCGCGCCCGACGCCGCCTTGGGCTCGGCCTCCGGTGTGCGCCGTGGTGCCGCGCCGTCCCGGGTCAGCCCAGCCCGCTGGGAGCAGACCGGCCATGCCCCCGGGCCCTGGCCGTCCAGGACCCGCTCGGCCACCGCGATCTGCTGGTCCTTGCTGGCCAGGTCGGCACGGGCGGCGTAGGCCGTGCCGCCGTACGCCTCCCAGGTGGACTGGGTGAACTGCAGCCCGCCGTAGAAGCCGTTGCCCGTGTTGATATGCCAGTTGTTGGTGGACTCGCAGGCGGCCACCTTGTTCCAGGTGTCGACGGAGGCGGCGTGCGCGCCGGTCGCGCCGACCAGCGGGATGGCCAACCCGGCGCCGCTCGCGGTGACGCTCAATGACGCCCGGGAGACCCGATTGGGACGGTATCGGCGGTGACGTCCGCGTGCAGGCATGAACCGCATCCTCTCGACCGGGGGCAGGGGTGCGTGAGCGTCCCCATGTGATGCCCTCAAAACTCGCCAACCGCGCCGGAGGCACAGCGTAGGGCGGCCGATTTGAGCCCTACAACCCCTACAGGGGGACTCGGGGAGGCGATGCGGCGCAGGGCGGGAGCGCATCGGCATATGCTGCGACGCTCCCGCCCCTATGTGACCTGCGTCATATGGATGTTTGTGTCCGCGAAACCCTCGTTCGGCTCATCTCCGTTACCAGACAGGCGAGTTGAGTCGTCACCTGGTCAAGCGCAGGGTGACGATCTGGTGCGGCCGCAGCTCGAGCCGGACGGACTCCGCGTCGTGGTCGGCCGGGCCGGTGGGGCGCTCCAGCAGATCGCAGACCGAGGCCGAGGCGAGGGGGAAGCCGGCGGACAGCCGGGTGCGGACGCGTCCGCCGCGCGACTCGTACAGCCGCACCACCACATCGCCGCTGCCGTCGTCCGCGAGCTTGACCGCGCTGAGCACCACCGCGTCATCGCCCACCGCCACCAGCGGCTCCACCACGGCGTCGCCCGGCACCCGACGCTCGGGCAGGTTGATGCGGTAGCCCTCGCGCACCGCGTCGCCGACGGTCGCCCCCGGTGCCAGCGCGTAGCGGAAGCGGTGCGCGCCCTGGTCGGTGCGCGGGTCGGGGAAGCGCGGCGCGCGCAGCAGCGACAGCCGCACCGTCGTGGTGGTGCCGGTGTCGGCCTCGCGGACCGTGCGGGTCACGTCGTAGCCGTAGGTGGAGTCGTTGACCAGCGCCACGCCCCAGCCGGGCTCCTCCAGGTGGACGAAGCGGTGCGCGCACGCCTCGAACTTCGCCGCGTCCCAACTGGTGTTGGTGTGCGTGGGCCGGTACAGGTGGCCGAACTGGGTCTCGGCCGCGACGCGGTCGGCGTGCAGATCCAGCGGGAAGGCGGCCTTGAGGAACTTCTCCGTCTCGTGCCAGTCCACCTCGGTGTCGATGTCCACCCGCCGCTCGCCCGCCGGCAGCGCGATCCGCTGCTCGACCCGCGAGGAGCCGAAGGAGCGCACCAGGCGCACCACGCCGTCCTCCAGCAGCTCCAGCGACTCGAGATCCGTCAGATCGGTGACGGTGTTGCGGTAGAAGTGGTCGACGTCCCAGGCGTCCCACATGTTCGGGAAGTCGGGATGCAGCTGGAGCAGGTTGGCGGCCGCGCCCGGCGCCAGGGTCTCCCGCTCCGCCGCCAGGTCGTACACCGACACGATCAGCCCGCGCGCGTCGATCTCCACCCGCAGCAGCCCGTTCTCCAACACGAAGCCGAGCCCCTCGCGGGGCGCCGCCGACACCGGGGCCGCCCGGGTGCCCGGCTCCACCGGGGCCGCGCCGCCGCCCGGCACGCCGCCGCGCGCGTGCGGAGCCGCGTTGAAGACGACCGTCGTACCCGCCTCGGCGTCACCGGCCAGCGCGGACTGTGCCGCCCCGATGATCCCCGTCAGTTCCTCGGCGACCGCCACGTACCGTTCCTCCGCCTCGCGGTGCACCCAGGCGATCGAGGAGCCCGGCAGGATGTCGTGGAACTGGAGCAGCAGCACCGTCTTCCACAGTCGGTCCAGCTCCTCGTACGGATAGCGGAACCCGGCCCGCACCGCCGCGGTCGCCGCCCACAGCTCGGCCTCCCGCAGCAGGTGCTCACTGCGCCGGTTGCCCTGCTTGGTCTTCGCCTGGCTGGTGAGCGTCGCCCGGTGCAGCTCCAGATACAGCTCGCCCACCCACACCGGGGCGTGCGGATACTCCGCGTGCGCCCTCTCGAAGAACGCCGACGGCTTCTCGAAGGCCACCCGCGCCGAACCCTCCAGGTCCGCCAGCCGCCGGGCGCGCGCCAGCATCTCCCGGGTGGTGCCGCCCCCGCCGTCGCCCCAGCCGGTGGGCGCCAGCGAGCGCGTCGCCGCGCCCTTCTCCTGGAAGTTGCGCACCGCGTGCGCCACCTCCTTGCCCGACAGCTGGGCGTTGTAGGTGTCGATCGGTGGGAAGTGGGTGAAGACGCGGGTGCCGTCCAGGCCCTCCCACCAGAAGGTGTGGTGGGGGAACTTGTTGGTCTGGCTCCAGGAGATCTTCTGGGTCAGGAACCACTTGGCGCCCGCCTGCCTCACCAGCTGCGGCAGCGCGGCCGAGTAGCCGAAGGTGTCCGGCAGCCACACCTCCTCCGTCTCGATCCCGAACTCCTCCAGGAAGAACCGCTTGCCGTGCACGAACTGCCGGGCCAGCGCCTCCGAGCCCGGCATGTTGGTGTCCGACTCCACCCACATGCCGCCCACGGGCACGAACCGGCCGTCCGCGACCGCCTTCTTCACCCGCGCGTACACCTCCGGCCGGTGCTCCTTGATCCAGGCGAACTGCTGCGCCTGCGACATGGCGTAGACGAACTCCGGCTCGTCCTCCAGCAGCGCCGTCATGTTGGCGGTGGTGCGCGCCACCTTGCGGACCGTCTCCCGCAGCGGCCACAGCCACGCCGAGTCGATGTGCGCGTGCCCGACCGCGCTGATCCGGTGCGCGGACGCGTGCGCGGGTGCGGCGAGGACACCCGCGAGCCGCCCGCGGGCGCTCCCCGCCGTACCGCACACGTCCTGGAGGTCGACCGCGTCCAGCGCCCGCTCGACGGCGCGCAGGATCTCCCAGCGGCGCGGCGAGTCCTCCGACAGCTCCGCCATCAGCTCGCCCAGCACCTCCAGGTCCTGCACCAGCTCCCAGACCGTCTGGTCGAAGACCGCCAGGTCCATCCGGGCCAGCCGGTACCGCGGGGCGCTGCCCGCGGTCTCCCGGTCGCCCAGCTCGGTGGGGAGGAACGGGTGGTAGTCCAGGATCACCGGATTGGACGCCGCCTCGATGTGCAGCTCCACCGCCTCGCCGCCGACCGCCGGCGCCGCCACCCGCACCCACTGGTTGCGCGGGTTGAGCCCCTTCACCGGCGAGCCGTCCGGACGGTAGACCAGCCCCTCGCACTGGAAGCCCGGCATGTTCTCGTCGAACCCCAGGTCCAGCAGCGCCTCCACGGTGCGCCCGGCCCACGCCTGTGGCACGGTGCCGTTGACCGTGAACCAACTGGTGCCCCACGGCGGCCCCCACTGCGCGCCGACCTCGATCGGCGTGCGCGGGGCCGCCAGGCCCTCGGCGACGGGCACCGGCTCCCCGGGCGCGTTCCAGACCCCGACCGTCAGCGGCACGGACTCCGGGTACACGGCCGGGCGGATGCGCTCCTCCAGGACGCGCTTGAGGCGGGCTTCGGTGACGGCACGGTCGCTGTGCATGAGGTCGGGCGCTCCTTACGGCTCGGTGATCAGGGGGTGGCCACCGCGGTGACGGTCACCAGTCGTACGAGACGGCGGACGGGGCGGAGGAGGCGAACAGCTCGTCGACGGCCCGCACCTCGATGCGGGTCGCCGCCTCGCCGTCCACCCGGCGCAACGCGGGGACGTAGAACGCGGTGCCGCAGGTCCCACCGAGGAACCGGCGACCGCCCCCGGGCAGCACCTGGTGCAGTTCGTAGTGGCGGACGACGCCGGACGACCGGTCCCAGACCAGCCGGAGCGCCGCCGTTCCATCGGAGTTCTGCTGCCCCGCCGCCACCTTCGGCACACCCGGCCGCGCGGGGACGGCCGGTGCGGCGTTCCACACCGCCAGGCCCCCCAGCCGCCAGCGCACCGAGCCGCCGTCGGGCGCGGTGAGGCGCACCCCCAGGGCGTGCACGGTGCCCGCGCGCCGACCGGCGAGCCGCTTGCCGGGGCGCAGCGTGACGGTGGTCCAGCCCCCGCCGCCGGCCGGCAGCGTGCCCGCCGGGAGGTACGCGAAGCGGTACGGCCGGCCGGGCGCCCCCGGCTCCTCCAGGGCCACCGCCAGCTCCACCCGGACCGCGGCCGAACCGGAGTCCGCGCGGTGCGCCAGCTCCACCACCGTCTCCGCCGCCAGCGGCAGCCGCACGGAGTACAGCTCCACCGTCGCGGGGGCGTCCAGCGCGCCGGAGACCAGCAGGCTGGAGCCGCCCCGCCAGGCGTCGGCGAAGTCGAAGCCGACGGCCGGCCGGGCCCCGGAGGTGCGCACCACCCAGCGCCGCCCCGGCAGCCGGTCCTGGAGCCCCAGGTGGTTCCACTCGGTCGTGGAGAGCGCCTCGCCCGCCTCGTACCACCCCAGCCCGTGGCCGGTGTTGAAGCTGGTGGCGAACGGCAGCGCGGTGACGGTCGAGCGGTCGGCGACCGACAGCGCGGGCGCCCGCCAGGAGCCGGTGCCGCTGCCGGGCGCGGACGGGTCCAGCGAGGGACCGGTCCAGAAGCGGTCGTCGCGGGCGTGGAAGGCGGCCGGTGCGCGCTGGCCCGCCGGCTGGCTGGTCCAGGTCCACTCCGGCCGGTAGAAGCCGTACGACACCACATGGGACCCGCTCGCGGGGACGATCGCGTCCCAGTCCACCGGGGTGTCCCAGCCGCGCGACTCCACGTCGACGCCCGCCCACAGCTCGTACCGGTCGCGGCCCAGGCTCCGCGCCAGCCGGCCGGACGCGGCCAGCCCCGAGCGCGTCCAGTTGAAGTTCACGAACATCGAGTCGCTGGCCCGGAAGAAGGAGTCGTTGCGCGAGTTGAGCGCGTTCTGCCAGCTCACCGCCCCGGACTCGACCATGGAGTCGTACCAGGTCACCCGCAGCCCGTCGGCCCGCTCCCGCAGGTGGAGCAGGAAGTCGCGCATGTCGGTGGCGAGTCGGGTGTCGCCGCCGCCGGTCTCGGCGTTGACGAACCAGCCGTCGAAGCCGTACGCCCGCGCCACCTGGAGCAGCTTGTCCGCGATCGGGAAGCCGCCGTCCGGACCGCGCCGCACCAGGTCCCGGGTCCACTGGAGCTGTCCGCCGTACGCCGCCGGCGGCAGGAAGACGTTCCCGAGGACGGGTACGCCGTTGCGGTGCGCGGCGTCCACGACGGGCGCGTTGGGGGCCAGGATCAACCCCTCGCCCGAGGAGCCGCCCCAGAAAACCAGTTCGTCGATGTAGGCCCAGTGGGTGAGCGCGTAAGCGTCGGCCTTCGTCGCGCCCTGCGAGGGGTTGAGCGAGGTGGGCGCGAAGGCCGCCAGCGCGCTGACCCGGGCCTGCCCGGCGCGGGCCGTCGGGTTCGGCGGCACCGGGGTGAAGCGCCGCGCCAGCGGCACGGTGGCGGTGTTGTACGGCAGGTCCGCGTCGTCCTCCGGCGTCCACCTCGCCAGGCTGCGCCACACCACCCCGACGCCGGGGCTGCCGGCCGGAAGGCTGTCGGGGAACCAGTACGCGGCGTACGGCTGGAGGTCGGCCGCGGCGCCGGATCCCCCCGGGCCGGCGGCGGGGGCCGCGGCGGCCGCGCCCGCGGGGAGCGCGGCGGCGGCCGCCGTGCCGGCGCCGGCCAGCAGCAGACCGCGGCGGGTGGGGCGGGGTCGTGCGGGTCTGTCGGTCATGGTGTGCTCCGTAAGTTATTGGGCGGCCCGGGAGGGCCGGATGTGGCTTATGGGGTCTTGCCTTCAGTGGCTCCCAAGGAGTGGCCGTCCGGCTCTCCGGGGCACCCTGGCTGCTGATTGAGATGTGCGCGCTGTGTGCGGTCGCTGGTTACGGAGATGACAGCGGGGTGTTCCTCGGGCCGATGGCATGCCGAACGGTGCGAGGAGGGGCGAGTGAGCGAGCGGAAGGCCCAGGTATGGGCCGGTGTCGATGCCGGCAAGGGCCACCACTGGGCGGCGGTGGTCGACGAGACTGGCGCGACGCTGTGGTCGAAGAAGGTCGAGAACGACGAGTCGGCGATCCTGACCGCGTTCGGTGAGATCCTCGCCCTGGCGGACCGGGTCCACTGGGCGGTGGACATCTCCGGCACGTCCTCCGCGCTGCTGCTGGCCCTTCTCGCGGCGCACGGCGAGCGGGCCGTCTACGTGCCCGGCCGCACGGTCAACCGCATGTCGGGCGCCTACCGGGGCGAGGCGAAGACCGATGCCCGTGACGCCTATGTCATCGCCGAGACCGCACGGCACCGCAACGACTTCGCCGCGATCGACGTGCCCGCGCAGTTGGCCGCCGACCTGGCGCTGCTGACCGCCCACCGATCGGACCTGGTTGCCGACCGTGTGCGGATGATCAACCGCCTGCGCGACGTGCTCACCGGTGTCTTCCCCGCGCTGGAGCGGGCTTTCGACTACTCGGCGCACAGGGGCGCGCTGGTGCTGCTGACCGGCTACCAGGCCCCCGCGGCGATCCGCCGCCGCGGCCGGGCGAGGCTGACGGCCTGGCTCGCCAACCGCAGCGTGCGCGGCGCCGACGCGGTCGCCGTGACCGCATTGGAAGCAGCCCAGGCCCAGCAGACCGCACTGCCCGGCGAGGACATCGCCGCGCAGATCGTCGCGGACCTGGCCGCGCAGATCCTGGCCCTGGACAACCGGCTGAAGCGGATCGACAAGCAGATCCGCGAGACCTTCCGCAGCCACCCGCAGGCAGAGATCATCGAGTCCTTGCCCGGTATGGGCCCGATACTCGGCGCCGAGTTCGTCGTCGCGGCCGGCGACCTGTCGGCCTACGCCGACGCCGGACACCTCGCCTCGGCTGCCGGGCTCGTGCCCGTCCCTCGCGACTCCGGACGCCGCACCGGCAACCTCCACCGGCCTAAGCGCTACAGCCGCCGCCTGCGCAGGGTCTTCTACATGTCCGCGCAGACCAGCATCATCCGCGAGGGCCCGAACCGCGACTTCTACCTCAAGAAGCGTGGCGAGGGCTGCAAGCACGTCCAGGCCGTCATCGCGCTGGCCCGCCGACGAGCGAGTGTGCTCTGGGCACTGCTGCGTGACGGACGGATCTTCACCTCCGCCCCGCCGGTCACGCAGGCGGCTTGACTTCGTCATTGAGACTCCTTGGGAAGAGGGACATCAGCCGATCCGCTCTGTCGTCAGGACGTCCGTGATGCCGCGGGCCGCGAGGTGCGCGGCGTCCGCCGCCCGCTCGGCCAGCACCACCGCCGGCCGCAGGCCGCGCGTCGCGGCCCGCATCCACGCCTCGAAGTAGGCGCCGCCGGGGGCGCACACCGCGCGGTCCGGTCCGGCCGCGCGCTCGCCGCCGTCGAGCTCGGCGGCTACGTCCAGGACCAGCGCCGTGGTGCGCGGCGCCGGCCCCCTGGACGTGTGCGGCGGCCGGTCCCGGACGAAGGCGGCGAGCGCCTCGGCGGCGGGCTTGCGACGGCGGTCGTTGGTCAGCAGGCCCAGGCCGTACTCCAGCTCCGGGAAGTCGGCCAGCGCCCGGTCCACGTCGTGAGAGCACCACCAGGTCACGCCCCACAGGTCGGGGCAGTCGAGCGCGTGCTCCAGGGTCGCGAGGGTGAAGGCGGCGGCCCGCTCGGGCGGGATGTGCGGCGCCGGTGCGCCGACCTCCTGGAGCCACACCGGCCGACGCGGATCGTCCGCCCACGCCTTCGACAGCTCGATCAGGTAGGCGGCGTGGAGCTCGGTGGCGGCGCCCTGGGGTCCGTGGCGCTGGGCCGTGCCGTTGAAGACCCAGGAGTGCACGGCGGTCGCCGCGCCGATCCGGGCCGAGTGCGCCGGGGTGAAGGGGTGTCCGTCGTGGTACCAGGCGGCGTCGTACGAGGCGTGCAGGTGCAGCCGGCCCGGCGCGCCCTTCTCGCAGGCGTCCAGCATCCGCCGCAGCCAGTCGGCGGCCTGCTCCGCGGCGACCCGGTCCGGGTCGGGGTGCGGGGCGGCGGAGAACTGGTTGATCTCGTTGCCGACGGTCATGCCGATGAAGTTGGGCCGGTCCGCGAGGGCGGCGGCCAGCGTGCGCAGATACGCCGCCTGGCCGTCGACCACCTCCGGGTCGGTGAACAGGTTGCGGCGGTGCCAGGTGGTGGTCCAGGACGGCACGAAGTCGAAGCTGGACAGATGACCCTGGAGCCCGTCGACATTGACGTCCAGGCCCCGCTCGGCGGCCGCGTCGACCAGCGCCACGAGCTGTTCGACGGCGCGCGGCCGGATCAGGGTGCGGTTGGGCTGGAAGAGCGGCCACAGCGGGAAGACCCGGATGTGGTCCAGGCCGAGCTCGGCGATGGAGTCCAGATCCGCGCGCACCTCGTCCAGGTCGAAGTCCAGCCAGTGGTGGAACCAGCCGCGGGTGGGGGTGTAGTTGACGCCGAAGCGCAAGGAAGTCAGTCCCTTCAGCCGTGGGGTGTCCGGCGTGGCCCGAACGGGCCAGACCGGGGCGGCGGGGTGGTTCAGCCCTTGACGGCGCCCTCGTCGACGCCCTTGAAGAAGTACCGCTGGAGACAGACGAACATCACGACGAGCGGGGCGACCGCGATGATCGTGCCGGCCGCGACCAGTCGCGGGTTGTTGGCGAAGGTGCCGTGCAGATAGTTCAGCCCGACGGTCAGGGTGAACTTGTCGGAGTCGGAGAGCACGATCAGGGGCCACAGGAAGTCGTCCCAGGCGCCCATGAAGGCGAAGACGGCGACGACCGCGAGGGTCCCCTTCACGGACGGCAGCGCGACACGGGTGAAGCGCTGCCAGACGTTGGCGCCGTCGATCACGGCCGCCTCTTCGAGCTCGTACGGCACGTTGGAGAACGCGTTCCGCATCAGCATCACGTTGAGCGCGCTCACCGCGCCGGGCAGCACCACCGCGATGAGGGTGTTGTTGAGCTCCAGCTCCCGCATGGTGGTGAACTGGGCGATGATGATGGACTCCAAGGGGACCAGCAGTGCCATCACGAAGGCCAGCGTGGCGGCCCCGCGGCCGCGGAAGCGCAGCCGGGCCAGCGCGTAGCCGGCCATGGCGGCGCCGACGCAGTTGGTGACCACGTTGGCCAGCGCGACCTTCAGCGAGTTCAGCGCGTAGTCCCAGACCGGAATGGTGTCGGCGACCCTGCGGTAGTTGTCGAGGGTCGGCTCCTCGGGGAGGAAGCGCGGCGGCGAGGTGTAGATGTCCTCCGTGCCGCCCTTCAGCGAGGTGGACAGCTGCCACACGAACGGCCCGACGGTGATCGCCAGGACGAGCAGCAGCAGGACGTAGCGCAGCGCCTTCTCCCAGCCGGAGGTCCGCATCAGTGCCTCCCTCCCCGGTCGGACCGGCCTTTCCGGTGGTTCGGGTCGCCCCGGTCGTCCCGGTCGGTGCGCAGCACCAGCAGCATCAGCAGCAGCGCGATGGCGAAGACGACCAGCGAGATCGCGGAGGCGTAGCCCACCCGGCCGTTGAGCCCGGTGCCCACCCGGTGCACCAGCATCACCAGCGTGGTGTCCTCGCCCGCCGGTCCGCCGCTCGGCCCGGCCAGCAGGTAGACCTCGGCGAAGACCTTGAAGGCGGCGACGGAGGAGAGCGCGCCGACCAGCACCATGGTGGAGCGCACGGACGGCACGGTGACGCTGAGGAAGCGACGGAAGGCCCCCGCGCCGTCGACCGCGGCCGCCTCGTGCAGCTCGCGCGGCACGTTCGACAGCGCGGCCAGATAGATGATCATGTAGTAGCCCAGCCCCTTCCACACCGTCAGGGCCATCGCGCTGAACAGCAGCAGCCACTGGTCGCCGAGGAACTCCACCGGGCCCGCGCCGAGGAACTCGAGCATGGCGTTGACCAGCCCCCGGTCGTCCAGCATCCAGCCCCAGATCAGCGAGACCACGACGAGCGAGGCGACGACCGGGGTGTAGAAGGCGGACCGGAAGAACGCGACGCCGGGGATCTGCTTGTGCACCAGCAGCGCGAGCAGCAGCGGCAGCAGCACGGTGCAGGGCACGACCAGGGCCACGTACAGCAGGCTGTTGCGCAGGCCCACCCAGAACTGCTCGTCGTCCAGCATGGTGCGGAAGTTCTCCAGCCCCACCCAGTCCCCGTCGGTCAGCGTCCGCTTGTCGGTGAACGCCGTGGAGACCGTGGTGAGGAACGGATAGAGGCTGAAGGCGGTCACGACCACCAGGCCGGGCAGCAGGAGCAGCCAGGGGCTGCCGGCCCAGTGGGTGCGTACGGCTCGGCGGCGCGGCGGCCGGTCGCCCGGCCGGGGCGCGGCGGGGCGCTCCGCGGGGTCCTCGGCGGCCGGTCGGGTGGGCGCGGTGGCGGGGCGGCCCATCAGCCCTGCCGCAGCAGCTTGTTGCTCTGCTCGACGGCGTCGTCCAGCGCGTCCTGGGGCGACTTCCTGCCCTGGAGCGCCTTGGCCACCTCGTTCTGGAGCACGGTCTTCATCTCGTCGCTCATGACGACGGGGGTGTAGTTGACGGCCCCCTTCAGCATCCGGGCCGCGGCGACCCGGACCCGGCTCTCGTCGCTGCCGTCGTCCCTGGACCAGTACGCCTGCTCCAGCGATCCCCTGGTGCTGGGGAAGATCGCGACCTCGTGGGCGAAGGACTCCTGGTTCTCCTTGTCGGTGATGAAGTGCGCGAAGGCGACGGCCGCCGCCTTGTGCTCGCTCTGCTCGTTGACCGCGAGGCCCATCACGTACATGTTGGGCTTGCCGGTGTTGTTGGGCGCGTCGGTGATGCCCAGGTTCTCGTAGAGGCTCGGCGCGTCCCGCTTGAAGGTCTCCAGGTCGTGGGCGCTGCCCGGATTCATGGCGACCTTCTGCTCCAGGAACCGCTGACCCGCCTTCTCCGGGGTCATCGTCAGCGCCTGCGAATCCAACCCGCCGTTGTCGTACAGCTCCTTGTACTTCGTCAGCAGCTCGACGCCCTTGGGCTCGTTGTAGGTGAACTCGGTCGCGTCGGCATCGGTCAGCCTGACGCCGTAGCGGCCGAAGTCCTCGACGGTGGGGGTGCCCGCCAGGGTGGCGACCTTGCCGTCCGATGACTTCGCCATGGCGTTGGCGTGCGCGAAGAGTTCGTTGAAGCTCTTCGGGGGCTTCTCCGGATCCAGCCCCGCCTTCCGGAAGAGCGCCTTGTTGTAGAAGAGCGGGCCGGTGTTCAGATACCAGGGGAAGGCATAGGTGCCGTCCAGGCCGGGAAGCGCATTCCCCCGCCACGCCTCCGGGGTGTACTCGCCCTTGAACCTGGCGCTCGCCTCGGACTTGTCCAGATTCATCAGCAGACCGGCCTTGGCCAGTGGATACGCCAGGTCGGGGGAGACGTTGACGACATCGGGCAGATCACCCGCACCGGCGTCCGCGCTGAGCTTCTCCGCGTAGTTCTCGGCCGGCTGGTCCAGCCACGTGACCTCGACGTCCGGGTACCGGTCCTCGAACTCCTCGATCAGCTTGTTGAAATAGTCCTTGAAGTTCGCCCGCAGGTTCCAGGTCTGGAAGCTGATCTCGCCCTCGATCCGGCCGTTCGCGCTGCTTCCACCCCCGCCGTCACCCGATCCGCAACCGGTCAGCAGCAGTGCCGACAGGGCGAGCGGCACGGTGGTGGCGATGGCTCTACGGGAGAGAGGCATGGCGGGCGATCTCCTTCGGTCGGGCCGGGAGGCTGCGTCAAGAAGCTGCACCCGTACGGTGGTTCGAGTCAAGACTTCCGCAACGAACTAATGCGCTTTAGTCTGTTGGTACTCAAGCGCTTTAGCTGAACTCCGCTCCCCACCGGGCGGACGGCTCGGGCGCGGGATGCTGATCTGTGTGTCGCACGGCTCCAGGAGGACCTCGATGCGCCGGACCCCGGCCCGACGCCCCACCATGAAGGACATCGCGCGCCGCGCCGGCGTGTCGGAGAGCGCGGTCTCCTTCGCCCTGAACGATCGGCCCGGTGTCTCACCGGCCACCCGCGACCGGGTGCGGCGCGTCGCCGAACAGCTGGGCTGGCAGCCCAGCACCGCCGCCCGCGCGCTCTCCGGTGAGGGCTCGGCCACGGTCGGGCTGGTGCTGGCCCGACCCGCCTCCACCCTCGGCGTGGAGTCGTTCTTCCTGCAACTGGTCTCCGGCGTGCAGGAGGCGCTCTCGCCGCGCCGACTCGGGCTGCTCTTCCAGGTGGTGCCGGACCTCGACGCCGAGTGCGCCACCTACCGCCGCTGGTGGGCCGAACACCGCGTGGACGGGCTGCTGGTGGTCGACCCCCGCGCCGCCGACCCACGCCCGGAGCTGCTCACCGCGCTCGGCCTGCCGGCCGTGGTGATCGGCACCCTGCCCGCACCGCTCGCCGACCGGCCGGCGATCTCCAACATCTGGGCGGACGACACCGGCGCCATGGCCTCGATCGTCGACCACCTCCACGAGCTGGGGCACCGCCGTATCGTCCACATCGCCGGGCTGCCCGACCTCGCCCACACCCGCGACCGCGTCGACTCGCTGCGCGCGGAGGCCGCGCGCCGCGGGCTCGCCGACGTCTGCTCGGTGCCCACCGACTACTCCGACGCGCAGGGCGCGGCCGCCACCCGCCGGGTGCTGGCGCAGGACCGGCCACCCACCGCCCTCGTCTACGACAACGACGTGATGGCCGTGGCCGGGCTCGCCGTCGCCGCGGAGCTCGGCCTCGCGGTCCCCGCCGACGTGTCCATCGTGGCCTGGGACGACTCGGTGCTGTGCCGCAGCACCCACCCCTCGCTCACCGCCCTGGTCCGCGACACCGCCACCTACGGGCGGCACGCCGCCGAGCAGCTGATCGCGCTGCTCGACGGCGGGCCGGCGGTCTGCGTCCAGGACGAGCTGCCGCGACTGGCGCCGCGCGCCAGCACGGCTCCGCCGCCGGCCTGAGTCGAGGCCGGCGGCGGAGCCGGAGGGCGAGCCGTGTGACGGGTCCCGGGCCGCCTGCCCGGGGCCGCGCCCTACGCCGGCACCGCCAGCGACAGCGCGAAACGGCCCTCGCGGTCCGTCCACCACTGGCGCAGCGCCAGCCCGGCGGCGGCCAGCTCGGTCCGCACGCTCTCCTGCCGGAACTTCGCGGAGACCTCGGTGCGCAGCTCCTCCCCGGCGGAGAAGTGCACCGCGAGATCCATCGAGGGGAACTTGACGGTGAGCGCCGCGCGGGCGCGCAGCCGCATCTCGATCCACTCCTGCGCGGGGTCCCAGACGGCGACGTGGTCGAAGTCGGCGGGGTCGAAGTCGGCGCCCAGTTCGCGGTTGAGGACGGCCAGGACGTTCTTGTTGAACTCCGCGGTGACCCCCTGGGCGTCGTCGTAGGCCGCCACCAGCGTCGCCTCGTCCTTGACCAGGTCGGTGCCGAGGAGCAGCGCGTCACCGGGCTCCAGCAGATCGGCCACGGCGGTGAGGAAACGGTTCCGCTCCGGGGGCAGCAGATTGCCGATGGTGCTGCCCAGGAACGCCAGCAGCCGCGGGCCCGGTGTGTCCGGCAGCTCCAGCCCCTCCTGGAAGTCGGCGACCAGGGCGTGCACATGCAGGGTCGGATGCTCGGCCAGCAGCCCCTCGCCCGCCTGCCGCAGGGCGCTGTCGCTGACGTCCACCGGGACGTACGAGTGGAGCTGTGGCAGGGCGCGCAGCAGATAGCGGGTCTTCTCCGAGGAGCCGGAGCCCAGCTCGATGAGGGTGCGGGCGGCGGTGGTCGCGGCGATGTCGGGGGCCCGCTCGATGAGGATCTCCCGCTCCGCCCGCGTCGGGTAGTACTCGGGGAGCTCGGTGATCCGGTCGAACAGCTCGCTGCCGCGCGCGTCGTAGAACCACTTGGGCGGCAGCTGCTTGGAGGTGCGGGTCAGGCCGTCGGCCACGTCGGCGCGCAGCGCGGCGGACGTGGTGTCGACCGGGAGGGTGCGAGTCAGACTGAACGGGCTCACGCGGAGGGCTCCTTGAGCGGGGTACGGAGTACGTCGGTGCGGGTGGCGCTGAGCAGGGTGTGGTCGGGGACCTCCGTCCAGAGCGGATCGTCGTCGTACGGCTCGGAGGCGACGACGACGGACCGGCCCGGCTCGGCGCGGTACCAGAGCGTGTCGCCCCACGCGGTGGCGGCGATGGTCTCGCCGTCGGTGAGCAGCAGGTTCAGCCGGGAGTCGGGCGCGGCCGCCGCGATCTCCCGGGTGGTCTCGGCCAGCGCCTCGGGCGCCGGGTAGCCGTCCCGGAGCCGGTGCAGCAGCAGCGCCCACACCAGCGCGGAGTCGCAGCGCGCCTCCAGCAGGAGCAGTTCGCCGGCCGGGAGCCCGGCGGCGAGTCGGGACAGCGAGTGCGGCCAGCCGCGGATCGCCCCGTTATGGCTGAACAGCCAGTCGTCCCCGGCGAACGGTGCCGCGGCCGCCTCCCCGTCGGCGCTCGCCTCGGTGGCGTCCCGTACGGCACCGAGCAGCGCGCGCGTGCGCACCACCCGGGCCAGGTCCGCGAACGAGGCGTCGGCCCACATCGGCCCGGCCCGGCGGTAGCGCGCGGGCCGCGGGTCGCCCGGGGCGTACCAGCCGACGCCGAACCCGTCGGCGTTGACCGTCCCGTGCACCTGTCGACGGGGCGCCCACGCCTGCCGGTAGAGCGAGTGCGGCGGACGCACCAGGACCTCGCCGATCGCCACGTCCGGCCCCAGGTACGCCAGGTGTCGGCACATCAGTCCGTCCTCCCTCGCGCGGCGTCCACGCGGTGCCCCGACGGGCTCGGCCCGGTGAGGGCGGACCGTCGGGCCTCCGGGCGTCGCGGTCGGGCCGCGGCGCCCCTCGACGGGGTGTGGGCGTCAGGCATCGCGGGCCTCCCGTTCCGCGTCCCGCGCGGTGCGGAAGCCGGAGAAGATCTGCCGCCGGATGGGCAGGTCCCAGTTGCGGAAGGTGCCGCGGCAGGCGACCGAGTCCACGGCGAAGGAACCGCCGCGCAGCACCTTGTAGGTGCCGCCGAAGAAGACCTCGGAGTACTCGCGGTAGGGGAAGGCGGCGAAGCCGGGGTAGGGCAGGAAGTCGCTGGCCGTCCACTCCCACACGTCGCCGATCAGCTGTCGCACGCCCAGCGGCGAGGCGCCGCGCGGATAGCTGCCCACGGGGGCGGGCTGGAGATGGCGTTGGCCCAGGTTGGCGAGGTCGGGGGTGGGGTCGGCGTCGCCCCACGGATAGCGCCGGGAGCGGTCGGCGTCCGGGTCGTGCCGGGCGGCCTTCTCCCATTCCGCCTCGGTGGGCAGCCGGCGCCCGGCCCAGCGGGCGTAGGCGTCGGCCTCGAACCAGCTCACGTGCAGCACCGGTTCGGCCGGCGGCACCGGCTCGGTCACCCCGAAGCGGCGGCGCAGCCACTGGTCGCCCTCGCGGCGCCAGAACAGCGGCGCGTGCAGCCCGTGCTCGCGGATGTGGGCCCAGCCCTCGGCGGTCCACCACCGCTCCCGCTCGTAGCCGCCGTCCTCGATGAACCGCTGGTAGGCGGCGTTGCTGACCGGCACCGTGTCGATGTGGAAGCCCGGCACCTCGACGCGGTGCGCGGGGCGCTCGTTGTCCAGCGCCCAGGGCTCGGCGGAGGTGCCCATGGTGAAGGGGCCGCCGGGGACGAAGACCTCGGCGGGCAGCGCGGCGTCGACGGGCCCCGGCGGCGGGGGCGCGTGCAGGACGGCCGGGCCGCGCCGCAGCTGGTGGGTGATGAGCATGGTCTCGTCGTGCTGCTGCTCATGCTGGGCGATCATGCCGAAGGCGAAGCCCGCGTCGACCAGCGGATCGCCGTGCAGCGCGGCGCGCTCCAACACGTCCAGGACCCGGCCGCGCACCTCGCCGACGTAGCGGTGCGCCTCGTCGGGCGGCAGCAGGGGCAGCGAGGGGCGCGTGGCGCGGGGATGCTCGAAGGCGTCGTAGACCGAGTCGATCTCCGGGCGCAGCGCCTCCCGGCCGCCGACGGCGCGCAGCAGCCACTGCTCCTCCTGGTTGCCGATGTGGGCGAGGTCCCAGACCAGAGGAGACATCAGGGGGGAGTGCTGGGCGGTGAGATCGCGTTCGTCGACGCAGAGGGTGAGGGCGCGGGTGCGCTCGCGGGCGGTGCGCAGCGCGCGCTCGGCCCGCTCCCGTATGGCATCCGGATCGAGCGGTGCGGAGCCCTCGTGGGCCGCGGGCGTCTGGTGGGGGGTGGCGGCCTCGGGCGCGGTCATGGCCGGCGCTCCTTCCCAGTGGGGGCGGCCCCGGCGACGGGGGCCGTCAGATCGTCGGCCGGACATCGGCCACGGGCGACGTAGCGGTCGGTGAAGTCGGCGACGGCGGTGAGGATCCGGTCCGAGGCGCCGATGCGCGGCAGGGCCTCCAGGGCGGTGGCGAAGCAGCTGACGGCGGCGGCGTGCAGCTCGGGGTCGGTCAGGGCGTGCCGGGCGGCGTTGCGCCAGAGGGCGTTGCGCGGTGCCGGCGCGCCGCCGGCGGTCTCCGCCAGCGGCTTGACCACGCGGTAGACGGTCTCGGCCGCCTCGGGGTCGTCGAAGAGCGCGGCGGTGACGGCGAGCGGGACGATCCAGCCGTCCTGGCCCGACTGTGCGTCGATCATGCGCAGTTCGAGGTGTCCGCGCGGTCGGACCGGGGGGAAGAGGGTGGTGATGTGGTAGTCGAGATCCTCGATGTCCGGTGGCCGGGGCCGTCCGCGCCGCACCCACTGACGGAACGTCAATCCGTCGGCCAGCGGCCACGGTCCGTGGTCGGAGCGGATGAACATCACCGGCGCGTCCAGTACATACGCCGACCAGGCGGCGCGCGGATCGGCGCCGTCGGGCGGGGCGAGCGTGCGACCGGGGTCCATGGCGGCCCAGACGGCCTGCCGGGTCGAGCGGTAGCCGGTGGGAACCCCCTGCGCGAGGGGGGAGTTGGCGAACGCTGCGGTCAGCACCGCGCCCAACAGATGGGCCAGCCGCCAGCGCCGCCCCACCCCCAGCGGCCCCGGCTCGGCGTGGCCGGCGTCCACGCAGACCTGTACCGAGGCCGTGCAGCACATCATGGAGCGCCCGGCCGTTCCGAAGCGGTCGAAGTACCGCTCCATCGAGGCGTAGCGGTGGTCGGTGAGCACCCGGCGCGGCGGGTGCCAGGGGTTGTGGCCGTGGCCGGCGATGCCGAGCCCCACGCGGGCCAGCAGATCGCGCACCAGGGCCAGATCCGCGGAGGTGTCCGCCACACAGGCGGTGAGCGAGGCGCAGGGGCGGGAGCTGAGCTCCAGCTGGCCGCCGGGTTCGAAGGTGAGCGCGGAGCGCAGCGGCAGTTCGCGCAGCGCGGCCACCGCGGCGTGGAGCCGGGCG
This sequence comes from Streptomyces sp. LX-29, assembly GCF_029541745.1. NCBI lineage: Bacteria > Bacillati > Actinomycetota > Actinomycetes > Kitasatosporales > Streptomycetaceae > Streptomyces > Streptomyces sp. LX-29. The sequence goes on from NZ_CP089746.1 coordinate 7,685,632, forward strand.
GGGGCGACGGGAGTCGCCGGGTCGCGCAGGTCGTGCATGAGCCATTCCAGCTCGATGCCGATGAATCGGGGTGGTCCGGTCTTGAAGCAGATGCCGCGCACATGGGCCTCCATGTCGGCCTCGGCGGGCGAGATCCCGCCCGTCCGCATCGCGGCGCGCATCGCCTTGTCCTCGGGCACAGCCATCTCCTGTCCCGTCCCGGTGATCGGCCCGCGGGGTGCGAGCCGGTATGCCGTCCTCCACCTAAACGTGCCATGGTCGCCGGGCTCAAGAGTGCCTACAGAGTTACACAAGAGTTCACGAGGCGCAGGGCGAGACAGCAGTCACACGTGCACCCTGGGTGACCGGCGGCGCCCCGGACGCTTCCGCGCACTCCGACGCGCCTGTTCCCCGGAGGCCGACCGACCGCTTAGTATGCCGCGCGGTGCGGCAACGCGCGCCACGAGGACCGCTTGTGGGAGGCCGTCTGATGCGGGCATGGCGAGTACACGAGAACGGCGAACCGCGCGAGGTGATGCGGCTGGAAGACGTGCCCGAGCCGGTCGCCGGCCCCGGCGAACTGCTGGTGCGGGTGCGGGCGGCCAATGTGAACTTCCCCGACGCGCTGCTGTGCCGCGGCCGGTACCAGGTGCGGCCACCGCTGCCGTTCACCCCCGGCGTCGAGCTGTGCGCCGAGGTGCTCGCGGTCGGCGAGGGGGCGCGGGGCGAGGTCGGGGCGCGCGTCCTGGCCACGCCCGTGCTGCCCGCGGGCGGCTTCGCCGAGCGCACGACCGTGTCCGCCGCGAGCGCGCTGCCGGCCCCGGAGACGCTGGACGACGCCGAGGCCGCCGCGCTCCACATCGGTTACCAGACCGGCTGGTTCGGGCTGCACCGCCGGGCCCGGCTCCAGGCCGGCGAGACGCTGCTGGTGCACGCCGCCGCCGGCGGTGTCGGCAGCGCCGCCGTGCAACTCGGCAAGGCGGCCGGGGCCACCGTCATCGGTGTCGTCGGCGGCGCCGAGAAGGCGCGGGTCGCCCGCGAGCTGGGCTGCGACCTGGTCGTCGACCGGCACGCCGAGGACGTCGTGGCCGCCGTCAAGGAGGCGACGGGCGGTCGGGGCGCGGACGTCGTCTACGACCCGGTCGGCGGCGCCGCCTTCACCCAGTCCACCAAGTGCGTGGCCTTCGAAGGCCGGATCGTGGTCGTCGGCTTCGCCGGCGGCACCGTCCCCACCCCTCCGCTCAACCACGTCCTCGTCAAGAACTACGCGATCCTCGGCCTCCATTGGGGGCTCTACCACACCCACGACCCGGCCGCGGTGCGGGCCTGCCACGACGCGCTGACCAAGCTCGCCGCACAGGGCGCCATCGCCCCGCTGGTGAGCGAGCGGGTCCCGTTGGAGGCGGCGGCCGACGCGGTCCAGCGGGTCGCCGACGGCGCCACCACCGGCCGCGTGGTCGTCGTCCCCGGCCCGACGGGGGAGGCGCGATGACCCACGATGACGCGATGGCCCACGGCGACCCGGGGACGGGTGGCTCGGCCGAGGCCGACGAGAACCTCCGGACGGGTGGCGGGGCCGACACCGACGGGTACGCCCGGCCGGGCGGCGGCACCGACGCCGACGAGGCGCGCCGCAGGGTGCGCGAGCTGCTGGCCGCCCATCCGCCCGAGACCACCCCTCGGCTCGCCTTCCTGCGCGCCCGCTTCGACGCCGGACTGGCCTGGGTGCACTACCCCGAGGGCCTCGGCGGACTGGGCGCGCCGCGCGCCCTCCAGGCCGTGGTGGACGCGGAGTTGGCGGCGGCCGGCGCCCCCGACAACGAGCCCCGTCGGATCGGGATCGGACTCGGCATGGCCGCCCCGACCATCCTCGGCTACGGCACCGACGAGCAGCGCCGTCGACTGTTGCGCCCGCTGTGGACCGGGGAGGAGGTGTGGTGCCAGCTGTTCAGCGAGCCGGGCGCCGGCTCCGACCTCGCCGCGCTCGCCACCCGTGCGGTACGGGACGGCGACGACTGGGTGGTGGACGGCCAGAAGGTGTGGACGTCCAGCGCGCACCTCGCCCGCTGGGCGATCCTCATCGCCCGCACCGACCCCGAACTGCCCAAGCACCGCGGCATCACGTACTTCGTCTGCGACATGACCCACCCCGGGGTCGAGGTCAGACCGCTGCGGCAGATCACCGGCGAGGCCGAGTTCAACGAGGTCTTCCTCACCGGGGTGCGGATCCCCGACAGCGCGCGGCTGGGCCCGGTCGGCGAGGGCTGGCGGGTGGCCCAGACCACCCTGATGAACGAGCGGGTCGCCATCGGCGGCGGCCACGTCCCGCGCGAGGGCGGCATGATCGGCATCGTCGCCGACACCTGGCGCGACCGCCCCGAACTCCGCACCCACGACCTGCATCAGCGCCTGCTGCGGCTGTGGGTGGAGGCCGAGGTCGCGCGGCTGGCGGGTGAGCGGCTCGGGCAGCGGCTCGCCCACGGCGAGCCGGGTCCCGAGGGGTCGGCCATGAAGCTCGCCTTCGCCCGGCTCAACCAGGAGATCAGCGGACTGGAGGTCGAGTTGCTCGGGGAAGAGGGCCTCGGCTACGACGACTGGACACTGCGCCGCCCCGAACTCGTCGACTTCACCGGGCGCGAGGCGGGCTACCGCTATCTGCGCGCCAAGGGCAACTCGATCGAGGGCGGCACCTCGGAGGTGCTGCTCAACATCGTCGCCGAACGGGTGCTCGGGCTGCCGCCGGAGCCACGCGCCGACAAGGACGTCCCATGGAAGGACCTGCCGCGATGAGCACGCCCCGATCCGAAGCGCCCCGACCCGAAGCGTCCCGTTCCGAAGCGTCCCGTTCTGAAGCGCCCCCTTCTGTAGCCCCCCGTTCCGACGCGCCCCGAGCCGCAGCCCCCCGCGCCGAGGCACTTCGCCCCGACGCGTCCCGGGCGGGGACTCCGCACCCCGCCGACCTGCTCTACTCCGAGGCCGAGGAGGACCTGCGGGCGGCCGTGCGGGCACTGCTCGACGATCGCTGCCCGCCGTCCGCCGTGCTCGCCGCGGCCGAGGCGGGCCGTCCGTACGACGCCCCGCTGTGGGACACGCTCGGCCGCGACATCGGCGCGGCCGGGCTGCTGGTGCCCGAGAAGCTGGGCGGCCAGGGCGCCACCGCGCGGGAGGCGGCCGTGGTCCTGGAGGAGCTCGGCCGCTCCGTCGCACCGCTGCCGTACCTCACCAGCGCCGTCCTCGCGGTGCGGACCCTGCTCGGCTGCGACCCGGAGACGGAGGAGGAGGTGCGGGGTCTGCTCGGCCCGATCGCCGCCGGCCGCGCCACCGCCGCCCTGGCCGTGCCGCTCTCCACCGCCCCCGGCGGCGCGCCGCGGCCGACCGTACGGGCGGACGTCGACGGGCGGCTCACCGGGCGGGTCACCGGCGTGGCCGGGGCGACCGGCGCGAGCACGCTGCTGGTCCCCGCCGACAGCGGGCTGTACGCCGTGGCCCCGGACGCCGCCGGGGTCCGGACCACCCCGGTCACCTCCCTGGACCTCACCCGCCCGCTCGCCACCGTCGACCTCGACCGGGCGGCCGCCCGGCGGCTGGCGCCGGCGGACCGCGCCGCGGCCGCGGTCGACCGCGCGCTGCTCACCGGCGCCGGGCTGCTCGCCTCCGAACAGCTGGGCCTCGCCGAGTGGTGCCTGGCGGAGACCGTGCGGCACACCCGCGAGCGACACCAGTTCGGCCGGCCCGTCGGCTCCTTCCAGGCGCTCAAGCACCGGATGGCCGCGCTCTGGCTGGAGCTGGTCTCCGCGCGGGCCGTGGCCCGCAACGCGGCCGACGCGCTGGCCACCGACAGCCCCGACACCCCGGTGGCGGTCGCGGTCGCGCAGGCGTACTGCGCCCGCGTCGCCGTGCACGCCGCCGAGGAGTGCGTCCAACTGCACGGCGGCATCGGGATGACCTGGGAACACCCCGCGCACCTCTACCTCAAGCGCGCCAAGAGCGCGGAGATCGCGCTGGGCACCCCCGGCCGGCATCGCGAGCGCCTCGCCCTCCTGGTCGACGTCCCGGCCCCCACCAGCTGAAAGGCCCAGGCCGGCACCGACCCGGAGCTTCCGGCCCGGTGCCGGCCCACCCCTCGCCGTGAGGTTTAATTGCAAACTGTTCGCAATAAAGCAAGATCTTCAGCAGGGGTGTGGGGGCATGACGGCCCGGACGATACGGACGGTGGCCGCCGCGGTGACGGCGGCGACTCTACTGGCGGGCGCCACGGCCTGCTCGACGCCGAGTGACGGCAAGGACGGTGGCACCGAGGCCCTCGTCGTCGGCATCGCCAACGAACCGGAGACCCTCAACCCCCTTCTCGGCTACGGCAAGGACGGCAACTCCAAGATCTTCGAGGGGCTGCTGCGCCACGACGCCGGGATGAGGCTCGTCCCCGCGCTCGCCGCCGCCCTGCCCAAGGTCACCGACGACGGCCGGACCTACACCTACACCCTCCGCCGGGGCGTGACCTTCAGCGACGGCGAGCCGCTGACCGCCGACGACGTGGTCTTCACGTACCGGACCATCCTCGACAAGAAGACCAACAACCCCTCCAAGGGGGAGCTGGACGCGATCGAGTCGGTCCGCGCCAAGGGCGACGACACCGTGGTCTTCACCCTGAAGTACCCCTACGCGGCCTTCGCCGAGCGCACCGTGCTGCCCATCGCCCCCGAACACGTCGCGGGCGGGCAGAACGTCAACACCGGGCCCTTCAACACCGCGCCCGTCGGCACCGGCCCGTACATGCTCACCCACTGGAGCAAGGGCGAGAAGATCAGCTTCAAGGCCAACCCGCACTACTGGGGCGGCACGCCGAAGGTGAAGAAGCTCACCATGGCGATCATCAAGGACGACGACATGCGCGCCACCCGGCTGCGCTCCGGCGACCTGGACGGCGCGATCCTGCCGCCCAACCTCGCCAAGACCTTCGCCAAGGACAAGAGCAAGCGGACCATCACCGCCAAGACCACGGACTTCCGCGCCGTCACCCTCCCCACCGACAACGAGGTCACCGGTGACACGGCGGTGCGCCGCGCCCTCGACCTCGCCGTGGACCGCCGCGCGATGGTCGCCGCCATCCTCGAGGGCGCGGGCACGGAGGCGTACGGCCCGGTGCCCGGGGGCAGCCGGTGGTTCGCCAAGGGCACCGAGCGCGCGAACGACCTCGCCAAGGCCCAGCGGATCCTGGACGAGGCCGGCTGGAAGCCCGGCGAGGACGGCGTCCGGGAGAAGGAGGGACAGCCCGCCGCCTTCACCCTCTGGTACCCCTCCGGCGACAAGCTCCGTCAGGAACACGCCCTCGCCTTCGCCGCCGACGCCAGGAAGGCCGGCATCAAGGCGACCGTGCAGAGCGGCACCTGGGAGGTCATCGAGCCCCGTATGAAGAACGACGCGGTGCTCGCCGGCGGCGGCAACCCCGCCGACCCGGACTTCGACCTGTACAATCTGCTCCACTCCTCCCTCGCCGGTGACGGCTTCAACAACATGGCGCGCTACGCCAACGCCGACGTCGACCGGGCCCTGGAGGAAGGCCGGCGCAGCGGCGACCAGGACGAGCGCAAGCGCGCCTACGACACCGTCCAGCGCGAGCTCGCGGACGACCCCGGCTATGTCTTCCTCACCCACGTCGACCACCGCTATGTGATGCGGGACGACTGGGACGGCCCGAGCACCCAGGTCGAGCCGCACGACCACGGCCTGGGCGCCGGCCCGTGGTGGAACGTCGAGGACTGGGCCCCGAAGAAGTGACGCCCCGCCAGACCGGCCCCCGGCTGCCCTGGGGGCCGATGGCGCGCATGGCGGGGCGGCGACTGCTGTTCGCCGTCCCGGTCCTGGCCGCCGTCACCTTCGGCGTCTTCGCCATCGCCGCCGCGTCGCCCTTCGACCCCGCGCACGCGTACGCGGGGTCGGCCGGGCTGAGCGCCGGCCAGGACACCCTCGACCAGCTCCGCGCCAACCTGCACGCCGACGACCCGTTCACCGTCCGCTGGTGGCGCTGGCTCACCGCCGCGCTCCACGGCGACCTCGGCGACTCCAGCGCGCTGCGCCAGCCCGTCTCCCAGGTCATCGGCGAACGCGTCGGCTGGTCCGTGCTGCTGTGCGCGGTCGCCTTCACGCTCGCCCTCGTCCTCGGCACCCTGCTCGGCGTGCTCGCGGCCCGCCGTCGCGGTGGCCTCCTGGACCGCGCGGTCACCGGCGCCGCGTACGCGCTCGAAGCGGCGCCGCCGTTCTGGATCGGGCTGCTCGCCGTCTGGTTCTTCGCGCTCAGGCTCGGCGTGCTCCCGGCCGGCGGCCTCACCGACACCGGCAGCGACGTCGTCACCGCGGACCAGGTCGCCCGCCATCTGGTGCTGCCCGCCGCCGTGCTGGCGGTCTCCCAGCTCCCGTGGTTCGTGCTGTACGTGCGGCAGGGTGTCGGCGACGCGCTGGAGGAGGACCCGGTGCGCGGCGCCCGCGCCCGCGGACTGAGCGAGCACACCGTGCTGCTCCGGCACGCCCTGCGCAGCGGACTGCTGCCGGTGCTGACCCTCGTCGGCTCCCGGGTGCCCGAGCTGATCACCGGGGCGCTGCTGGTGGAGACCGTCTTCAGCTGGCCGGGCATCGCCTCCGCCACCGTCGAGGCCGCCACCAGCGTCGACTTCCCGCTGCTGGCCGCCCTCACGGTGCTGGCCACCGCCGCCGTGCTGGCCGGCAACCTCCTCTCCGACCTGCTGTACGGACTGGCCGACCCGAGGGTGGGGTTCGATGGCTGACCGCCTCCCCCAGGAGCCGGCGAAGACCGCCGGCGCGCCCGACACGGTCTCCACCCCCGGCACCGTCTCGGCCCCCGGCACGGTGACCGCCCCCGGCACCGAGGCCGGGTTCGCGTCCACCGGGGCCGGGTTCGCGTCCGGCGCCGAGGCGCCGGTGGTCTGGCGTGACCGGGGCCGGGCGCGGGACGGCTTCCGTACGCTGCGTGTGCGGGTGTCGGCCGTGCTGGTCGGGGTCGTGGTGCTGGCGGTGCTGCTGGTGCCGGCGCTGGTGCCGCTGGACGAGCAGGCCGTCGATCTGACGTCCAAGCTGCTGCCGCCGTCGGCCGCGCACCCCTTCGGCACCGACGACGTCGGCCGCGACCTGCTGTTGCGCAGCGTCTACGGGCTGCGCGTCTCGCTGCTGGTGGGCGTGGTCGCGGCACTGGTCGCCACGCTCGTCGGCACCGCGATCGGCGCGCTCGCCGGGGCCCTCGGGGGCTGGGCCGACCGGCTGCTGATGCGGCTCGTGGACCTCTTCTCCTCGGTGCCCCATCTGCTGCTGGGCATCTTCGTGGTCGCCATGTTCCGGCCGGGTATCTGGCCGGTGATCGCCTCCGTGGCGCTGACCCACTGGCTGTCCACCGCCCGGATCGTGCGTGCCGAGGTGCTCTCGCTGCGCTCGCGCCCGTACGTCGACGCGGCGATCTCCGGAGGCGCCTCGCGCTGGCGCGTCGCGCTGCGCCATCTGCTCCCCGGTGTCGCCCCGCAGGCCGGTCTCGCCGCCGTGCTCATGGTGCCGCACGCCATCTGGCACGAGTCGGCGCTCTCCTTCCTCGGGCTGGGGCTGCCTGCCCACGAGGCGAGCCTCGGCACGATGGTGCAGAGCGCGCGCGGCTCGCTGCTCGCCGGTGACTGGTGGCCGACGCTCTTCCCGGGCCTGTTCATCATCGTCCCCACCCTCGCCATCGCCGGCCTCGCGGGCGCCTGGCGGGAGCGGATCAACCCGCGCCGGCGATCGGAGCTGATGCTGTGACGACCATGTCCCGGCGCCTCGCCGCGAAGGGGCGCCCCACGCCGGGAGCCCCCGCGAACAGTGCCGCCGCGAAGGGCGCCCCCGGGGGCGACGTCCCCCTCAAGGCGACGTCGGACGCCCCCGTGCTGAGCGTGCGCGACCTGTCCGTGCGCTTCCGGATGCGCGGCGGCCGGCATGTGGCGGCCGTGAGCGGGGTGAGCTTCGACCTGGCGGCGGGGGAGTGCCTGGCGCTGGTGGGCGAGAGCGGCTGCGGCAAGTCCGTGCTCGCCTCGGCGCTGCTCGGGCTGCTGCCCGGCAACGCCCAGACGGCGGGCAGCGCCCTGCTGGACGGGATCGACCTGCTCGCCGCCGACGAGCGCACCCTGGCCCGCACCGTGCGCGGCCGCCGGGTGGGCCTGGTACCGCAGAGCCCGGCCGCCCACCTCACTCCGGTGCGTACCGTGCGCGCCCACCTGGAGGAGACCGTACGGGAGCTGACCGGCACCGCGCGGGCGGAGCTGCGGGCCGCCGCCGAGGCGGCCGCCGCGCGGGCGGCGTTCCCCGCCGACCACCTGGACCGCTATCCGCACCAGCTCTCCGGCGGCCTGGCCCAGCGCGCCGCGACCGCGCTCGCCCTGGTCGGCGACGCGCCGCTGCTGCTCGCCGACGAGCCGACCACGGGGCTCGACCGCGACCTGGTGGAGCACACCGTCGACGAGCTGCGCCGGCACACCGACGACGGACGCGCGCTGCTGATCATCACCCATGACCTGGCGGCGGCGGAGCGGATCGCGGACCGGGTGGCGGTCATGTACGCGGGCCGCATCGTCGAGATCGCCGACGCGGCGGCCTTCTTCGGCACGCCCGGCCCCCGCCACCCGTACGCGCGCGGGCTGCTCGCCGCGCTCCCCGAACGGGACTTCACGCCGATCCCCGGCATGCCGCCGGAGCTCGGCGCGCTCCCCGCCGGCTGCGCCTTCGCCGCCCGCTGCGACCGGGCCACCGAGGTCTGCGGCACGCTCCCGGCGCCGCGCGACGGCGTCGCCTGCCACCACGCCATGGAGGCCGCCCGTGCTTGAGCTCCGCGAGATCACCGCCGGATACGACCGGCGCGCCCCCGTCGTCCGGGGCGTGTCGCTGAGCGTCGCCCCCGGCGAGGCGGTCGGGCTGCTCGGCCCCAGCGGCTGCGGCAAGTCGACGCTGGCGCGGGTCGCCGCCCTGCTGCACCGCCCGGACACGGGCACCGTCGTCCTCGACGGGGAGCCGGTGCGCGGCTGGCGCCACCGCGCCCCGCGCGCCCAGCGCACCGCCTACGGGGTGGTCTTCCAGCAGCCGCGGCTCTCCGCCGACCCGCGACTGTCGCTGCACGCCCTGATCGCCGAGCCGCTCCGCGCCACCGGCCGGCGCGCGGAGGCCGCCGCGCGGGTGGCCGAACTCGCCGACGCGGTGGGGCTCTCCGCCGAGCTGCTCGCCCGACGGCCGCACGAGGTGAGCGACGGACAGCTGCAACGCGCCTGTCTGGCGCGGGCCCTGGTGCTCCGCCCACGCTGGCTGGTCTGCGACGAGATGACCGCGATGCTGGACGCGTCGACCACCGCCGCGCTCGTCGCCGTGGTCGAGGAGTATCGCCGCGAGACCGGCGCCGGGCTGCTCGCCGTCGGCCACGACCCCGCGCTGCTGGACCGCTGGTGCGACCGCAAGGTCGCCTGGAATTCCCTGTTGGCAGACAGTTGCCGAGCTTCCCGCGGATGAACCTTCGGCCGATGTCCCCGCCCACATCGCCTCGTGAGAGTGCCTCCGCGTGGACGAGCTGCTGCCCGGCCCCGAGGGGCATGATCGGAGAGAAGGCGGCCGACCTGATCCGCCGCGGCGACTGACCGCGAGGACCAGGCGGCCGACAGAGGGGACGCGGCGCGCGTCGGGCCTGAGGCTCCACACCGGGCGGGCCGGTGCGTCGTCACAGCAGCCCGGCCGCCACCCTCAGGTCGGCCACCAGGCCCTGGTACACCGCCTCACGGTCGTCCGCGCGCAGCACGGCCGAGGGGTGGATGGTCGCCACCAGACACTCGCCCGACGGCGCGTAGCCGTCCACGGCCGGGCACGGCAGCAGCATCCCGCGCTGTCGCGTCACCCGGAACGAGGGGCCGAGCAGCGCCTTCCCGGCCGTGGCGCCGAGCGCGACGATCACCTCGGGGTCGACCAGCCGCAACTCGGCGCCGAGCCACGGCCTGCACGCCGTCAGCTCGTGCAGGTTCGGGGTCTTGTGGATACGGCGTTTGCCGCGCTCGGGGACGAGCGTGAACTTGAAGTGCTTGACGGCGTTGGTCACGTACGCCTGGTCCTGGTCGATCCCCGCCTCTTCCAGGGCGCGCGTCAGCACCCCGCCGGCCGGGCCGACGAACGGCCGCCCGCGCCGGTCCTCCTGATCGCCCGGCTGCTCGCCGACGAGGACGATCCGCGCACCGGCGTCGCCCTCCCCGAAGACCGTCTGGGTGGCCTCCCGGTGCAGCGGGCAGCCCCGGCACTCCGCGGCCGCCTTCCGCAGCGCGGCCAGCCCGCCCCTGCGCGGCACGAACGGCTCGGCGGAGTACGCCTCCTCCGGCTCCGCCCCGTCCTCACCCTCGACGTCCGCCATGGGTTTCCCGGGGTCAGCCCTGCCGACCGCGTCCGCTGAGCATGTCGCGTACGCGGTCGACCATGCCGGCCCCGGGAGCGAGGAGCTTGTTCGCGGGCGGGGTGTCGGGGGCCGCGGGGTGCGGCCGGGTCGGAGCCATCTTCTTGGCCCGCCGGATCTTGTCGCCCAGTTTGTCGAGGTCGCCGGCGGAGCAGGATTCGGACAGCAGCGGGAAGAGGCGACCCTCCTCGTCGGCGATGTGCGAGGTCACGGCCTCCTTCAGCCGGCTGATCAGCGCGTCGAAACGGTGCTCGTCCGCGTCGCAGCCCTCCAGCTCCTTGAGCATGCGTTCCACGGCGCTGTGGTCGTCGATCTCCTTGTCGGCCAGGTCGTCGCCGTCGTCCACGAAGCGGCGCACCGCGGGGTAGAGGTACTCCTCCTCCGCCACGGAGTGGCGCACCAACTCGATGGTCAGCTGATCGGCCAGGCGCCGCCGCTCGCCGTCTCCCGCCGGCAGTGCCCCGATCCGCTCGAAGAGCGACTCCACTTCGCGGTGGTCAGCAGTCAACTCCGCGATGACGTTTCCGCCGTGCCCCATGATCAGCCTGCTCTCTCGTTGTCTCCGGAGGGAAGTCCGCTTTTCCGCACGAGCTCTTTCGTCTCCTGCTGCGAGTCGCGTCGTACCGCACCTCGTGGGGGTGCCGACGGCACTCAGCCGCTATACCTCCCACCTTCCCCTGCCGGTGACCGCGCCCGGCCCGGCCTTCCACCCGGATGGACTCCTTTCGCCGGCCCCGGCGGCCAATTCGGCCGCAAGCGCGGACCGGTCGGTCTCGGCCCTGTCAATTCACGGAGATCGTTCACTCTGACGAGGGATGAGAAGAGAGCGCATCACCCGGACGCGCAGGGCGTTCGCGATCCACGCCGCGAGGACATGCCGTCATCATGAAGGGAAACCGCATCCCGATGTCCTCGGGTGACGCGATGGGGTGTTCGACCCACAGGAAGGCAGAGAACTCATGTCGACGACCGCGGAACACACGGCGGCCCCTGTTCGGGAGCGGCCCGGCATGGGAGCGATCATCGTCGATTGGGTGACGACCACCGACCACAAGAAAATCGGTCACCTCTATCTGATCACCTCATTCATCTTCTTTCTCTTCGGTGGAGTTCTCGCGTTGCTGATGCGGGCCGAGCTGGCGCGGCCCGGTGTGCAGATCATCTCCAATGAGCAGTTCAACCAGGCATTCACCATGCACGGCACGGTCATGCTTCTGCTGTTCGCCACGCCCACCTTCGCGGGGTTCGCCAACGCGGTCATGCCCCTGCAGATCGGATCCCCCGATGTGGCGTTCCCCCGGCTGAACATGCTGTCGTACTGGCTGTTCCTCTTCGGCGGGCTGATCGCCCTCGGTGGACTGGTGACCCCGGACGGCGGCCCGGACTTCGGATGGACCGCCTATACGCCGCTCAGCGGCGAGGTACGCACACCCGGGATCGGCGCCGACATGTGGATCATGGGGTTGGCGCTCGCGGGTTTCGGCACGATCCTCGGGTCGGTCAACTTCATCGCCACCATCGTGTGCATGCGCGCCCCCGGAATGACGATGTTCCGGATGTCCATCTTCACCTGGAACATCCTGCTGACGTCGATCCTGGTGCTGCTCGCCTTTCCGATCCTGGCCGCCGCGCTGCTCGTGCTGGAATCCGACCGCAAGTTCGGATCGCTGGTCTTCGCCCCCGAAAATGGCGGGGCCCTGCTGTGGCAGCACCTGTTCTGGTTCTTCGGCCATCCGGAGGTCTACATCATCGCGTTGCCGTTCTTCGGCATCGTCACCGAGATCTTTCCTGCGTTCTCCAGGAAGCCGATCTTCGGATACGCGGGCCTGGTGGGTGCCACCATCGCCATCGCCGGGCTCTCGGTCACCGTATGGGCGCACCACATGTTCGCCACCGGTGCCGTGCTCCTCCCGTTCTTCTCCTTCATGACGTTCCTGATCGCCGTGCCCACCGGAGTCAAGTTCTTCAACTGGGTCGGAACCATGTGGTCTGGGTCGCTCTCCTTCGAGACGCCCATGCTCTGGTCGGTGGGATTCCTGGTCACCTTCCTCTTCGGCGGTCTGACGGGAATCATCCTCGCCTCGCCGCCCATGGACTTCGAGGTCACGGACAGCTATTTCGTCGTCGCCCACTTCCACTACGTGGTCTTCGGGACCGTCGTCTTCGCCACCTTCGCGGGCTTCTATTTCTGGTGGCCCAAGATGACGGGCAAGATGCTGGACGAAAGGCTGGGGAAGATGCATTTCTGGACCCTGTTCATCGGCTTCCACACCACGTTCCTGGTCCAGCACTGGCTCGGCGCGGAGGGAATGCCCCGCCGCTATGCCGACTACCTTGCCGTCGACGGGTTCACCACCCTCAACTCCCTGTCCACCATCGGTTCCTTCCTCCTCGGCCTGTCCACCCTTCCGTTCCTCTACAACCTCTGGAAGACCGCCAAGTACGGCAAGAAGGTCGAGGTCGACGACCCGTGGGGCTACGGCCGCTCACTGGAGTGGGCCACCTCCTGCCCACCCCCCAGGCACAACTTCCTCACCCTGCCCCGGATCCGCAGCGAGTCACCCGCCTTCGACCTGCACCACCCGGACGTGGCCGCCCTGGAGCGCTTGGAGAACGTCTCCTACCGAGACGTCGTCGAACCCGGGAAGGGCCTGGCGCCGCCGCTGGGAGACGAGGAGCGGGGGAAGTGACGCGCCGGACGCGCCGGGCGCGCCAGACGCGGCGGCGGGAGGCGGCGGCCGACGCGCCGAGGGGACTCGCCCAGCTGGAGACGTATGTGTACTGCCAGGGCGAGATCGGCAACGCGCGAAAGGAAGCCGAGGCGTTCGCCCGGGGCATGCCCTGGCTCACCGCCGCGCAGCACGAGGAGGTCGTGCGCCGCTTCGCGAAGGCACGCCTGGAGCTCTCCCGCACCCTGCTGCGTGAGCTCGCGCAGCGACGCGAGGACCTGGGACGCGAGTACGCGGCCCGCTACGAGGCGCTGCAAGGCCGGCTGAAGTCGCTCTGCGCCGGGGTGCTGATCAGCGTGTCCTTCCTGGCCACTGGCATCGCGCTCGTCATGACGCTGCGCTGACCCGCTCGTAACGCCCCACCGGCGGGCGGCCGGACGCAGTCCGCCGCCCGCCGCGCCGGCCCCCGCACGCGGCGTCGAAGACCCCCGGAGACAGCGGTCGCCGTGGGGTGCCGGGACCGGAGCGGCCTTCGTCGTGCGCGGGTCCGAAGGACGTGCGAGCGTGGAAGGAGGGGCGCCGGCGCCGGGAGCGGAGGCGCCTTCGACGGCCTCTTCGACGGCTCGCTTCGGCGGGCTGGAGAGGACGGGCCGTGGTGGTCAGGGACGGGGAGGTTTCCGTGCAGCTGTCCTTCCTCGATCGGCTCTACGAGCAGCCCGGTCCCTGGGCCAGCGTGTATCTGGACACCTCGCGGGACATCGACGACCCGGACAAGGCGATCGCCCTGCGGTGGCGGCACCTGCGCGACGAGCTGGTGGCCGGTGGCGCGGACGCGGCGACCGTCGACGCCCTGGCGGACGCGGCAGGCGCCGACCGCGAGGTGGCGGGACGGCACGGTCAGGCGCTGTTCGCGACGCGTGGACGGCTGGTGCTGGTCGAGGAGTTGCCGGAGCCCCCGCCGCGCGACGTGGCGCGCTTCGGACCGCTGCCGCACGCCCTGCCCGTGGCCGTGCAGTACGCGCCCGACATCCCCTACACGGCCATCGTGCTCGAACGGCTGGTGCCCCCGGACGCCGACGGGACGGAAGAGGTGGTCGTGGAGGTGGAGAGCGGACGCTGGCCGATGAGCCGGGCCCTCCCGGGCCCGTCGGACCTCCTCCGGGTCGCGGTCGAGGACTGGCGGCTGGAGCTGCCGGGCATCGTCCGGCACCTGGCGGAGCTGGCCGGCCAGGCGGACGCGGAGGCGATCGTGGTCGGGGCCGATCCGGGCAACGAGCGGCTTCAGGGAGCGCTGGTCAACCGCCTTTCCGCACGGGTGCCCCACGGCCGGCGCGTCGTCCGGAGCGTCGCCGCCACGGACCCGACGCCGTCTCCGCCCGAGAGCGGGCGCGCCCTGCTGGAACAGGAACTGAGCGAGCTGCTCACCGGCCGTCTGAGGGAGTCCGACCACGAGCGGCTGGAGCGCTACCAGGCGCAGCGGGCACGGCGCCCGGACACCTCGGAGGGCATGGGCGCCGTGGTCACCGCCCTGCAGCGCGGCCAGGCCGACACCGTGCTGCTCAACGACCCCCCGCGGCTCCCCTCGCCTCTCTTCGTCGGCACCGAGCCGGCGCAGATCGCCTCGGCGCCCGGCGAGCTGGAGGCGTTCGGGTCCTCCACCATCCGGGAGGAGGACGCGGGAGACGCCCTGCTGTGGTCCACCGTGGGCACGGGCGCCCAACTGACCGTGGTGCCCCAGGACACGCTGGCGTTGCGCGACGGTGTCGGGACACTGCTGCGCCACGGATGAGGCGGCCGGCACACCGCGCGGCACGCCGTATGTGCCGTCGCCCTCCAGACCTCGTGGCCGGGATCGTCCACGAGACATGGGAAACGGGAAACCAGAAGGCAAACGACAAACGGCGAAGCAGACAAGGAAAACCCGAGCCAGACAAGGGAAATCGAGCGCAAAGGAGCGAAGCATGGCCGCCACCGACCCCAGCCAGGTGCAGAAGGCCCTCAGGGGAGCCCACTACCCCAGCGACAAGCGCGAGCTGGAGCAGCTGGCCAAGAAGAACGGAGCCGATCAACAGATCGTCAAGAAGCTCCACGACGCGAAGCGGGACCGCTTCGACAGCCCCGCCCAGGTCCAGGAAGAGATCTTCGGCTCCTGAACCGAGGGGCGTCCGCGTCCCGGAGCCCGCCCGTCGGGCCCCGGGACCGGCACGCCCGGCTGTCCGGGCGTGCCGCGCCCGGACGGCCGTGGCCCACGACCTCACCGCCAGGGAAGGAGAGGCCCGATGACGACGGGTACCCGTGCGGCGCACCCCGTGGCCGTGGTGACGGGGGCCGACTCCGGAATCGGCCGGGCCACGGCCGTCACGCTCGCCGACCAGGGCATGGACATCGGCGTCACCTGGCACAGCGACCACCCCGGCGCGGAGCGGACCGCCGCGGAGGTGCGGGCCCTGGGCCGGCGCTGCGAGCTGGAGCGGATGGACCTCACCCGGCTGCCGGAGGACACCGCCGCGATCGACCGGCTCGCCGACCGGCTGGGCCGGATCGACGTCCTCGTCAACAACGCCGGCACGGGGACGGCCACCGCCTTCCTCGACCTCGACCCCGACACGGTGCGGGAGGTCCTCGACGTCGACCTTTTCGGCCCGTTCCTGTGCGGACAGCGTGCCGCCCGTCGCATGATCCGGCAGGGCGACGGCGGGCGCATCATCAACGTCACCAGCGTCCACGAGCACCAGCCGCGCGTCGGCGCCGCGCCGTACTGCGCGGCCAAGGGCGGTCTGGGGCTGCTCACCCAGGTGATGGCGCTCGAACTCGCCGGACACCGGATTCTGGTGAACGCGGTGGCCCCGGGCGAGATCGCCACCCCGATGACCGGTCAGGAGGACGTCGACGTGACGACCGTCCACCGTCCCGGTGTGCCGTTGGGCAGGCCGGGTGACGCCCGGGAGGTGGCCGCGGTGATCGGCTTCCTGGCGGGGGAGCGGGCCGGTTACGTCACCGGCGCCTCATGGGCCGTCGACGGCGGGATGCTGCGCATGGGGCCCATGGCCGGTTCGCATCTGCCCGACGACTCCTGGCGCCGCCCCTGACCCTCCGGCGTCCCGGGGCCGGTCCCCGGGCCGCCGTTCGCGCCGCCGGCCGGCCCACGGCGCGGCGTTTCGCGTGCCGACTGGTCCACCGCGCGGTGGTTCGAAGGTGCCAGCCGTTCCCCGGCATGGCCTCGGCGTGGCTTTGTCGGGTGCTGGGCCGGTCCACCGTGCGGCTTTTCGCGTGCCGGTCGGACCCACCGCGCGGCGCCCCGGTTCACCACGCGGTGCTCCCCACCCACCATGCGAGGTTCCGGCGTGCCGGCGGCCGCCGACCGGCGTCCGGTCCACGACAGGCTCGGGACACCGCCGGGAGGCCGGAGGAGACGACACCCGGACACCGGACTTGTGCCCGCCGGCCGGGCTCGCCGACGCGCCCGCCCGTCAGGGCCGCGAGACGCCGGCCAGCCCCGTGTCGAGCCGGTCCACCAGCTCGTCCCGGTACAGCCGGGAGACCTGGTCGAGCAGGTCGGGGTGGCGCAGCAGACCGGCGGCGGCCTGGTCCCCCTCGTCGGGGGCCGTCAGCCGGCGGAACGCCACGGCGGTCACCGAGTCGTGCTCGCTGCCCGCCGCGGCGACGACCGCCGCGTCGGCCAGCGTGGGCTCGGTGAGCAGACAGGCGGCCCAGCTCGCCACGGCCTCGTCCACCCAGGAGCGCCACGCCTCCTCCGCGGACTCGGGCGTCGGGTGCCCGCCCACCAGCCCGTCCAGCCGATGCGACCCGCCCGGGCCCAACAGGGACACCAGACCGACGTCCAGCGAGGTCGGATAGCGCAACCAGGCGGCGACCGTCACCGCCTGACGGGCCTGGGCCTCGGCGAGGGCCGCGCTCAACGGGCCGCCGACGGGTGGGTAGGCGCGTAGCAGCCACCGGGTGGTGGCCGCTATGACCGAGGTGAGTTCCACCGGCATGGTGCGACGGTTCTCCTTCCTGCCCGGGCCTGTGCGGCGGCGGGTGCGAGGGCGATGGGACGGCCGCGTACGGCGGTGCCCGTCAGGAGTGGCAGTGGGGACGTCGAGAACTTCGTGGAGAGCCCGGCAGGCTCGGACAGCGGAGTCGGCGCGACCTGGTCACCGGCGGACGCCGGGCAGGTGCCGAGTTCGGTCGGTGCTGCGCGGAGGGCCCGCACTGCCGAGGCACTCCCGTCAGCAGCCCACATCCTCACAGAATCGGCGGCGCGGTGGCGTCCGGATCCGTCGCGGGAGGCGCCCGGGAGCCCGTGGAGCCCTTGGCCCGCAAGGGAGAGGCGGAGCCCGGTGAGGTTGACCACAGGACCACCGCGGAGGCCGGGTTGTGGAGCAGGTCACTCCGACGCACCGGCGGGACTCCGCCCTGCGATTTCCCGGGTCTACGGGAAGAATTCATCCCGATTTGCCGGTATGCACGGCGATCCACCGGAGCATCGTCGAAGGAGCGGTTCCCATGCCGGGCTCCCGTCGGCGGCCACCACGCGGCCGCACCTCCGTGAGCGAGCCCGGCCGCACCGGCCCATACGCCGGATCCGGCCCGTACGCCAGGACCGGCGGCACCGCCCCGTACGCCGGAACCCGCCGCCCCGGCCCGTACGCCAAGGCCAGCCCGTACGCGGGGGCTGGCCGCACGGCCCTCGGTGCCGGGACCGGCCGCTCCGGCCCGTACGCCAAGGCCAGCCCGTATGCCGGGTCCGGCGGCACCGGCCCGTGCGCCAAGGCCGGCCCGTACGTCGGGGCCGGCCGGTGACCGGTCGAGGCGGCGGGAGTCGCCCAGAGACCCGTCCCCGCATCCTGGTGCTGCGCGCCCTGGGGCTCGGCGACCTGCTGACGGCGGTTCCCGCGCTGCAGGCGCTGCGCCGCGCCCACGCGGACCACGCGCTGGTGCTCGCGGCCCCTCGCCGGCTGACCGGAGCGGCACGGTCGACCGGCCCGGTGGACCGGGTGCTGCCCACCGCCATGTGACCGACTGCTGCGCCCCGGTCGCACACCGCAGCGACGCCGACGGCCACCGGTTGCCGTCCGGCGGGTTCGGGAGTTTCGTGGAGAGAACGCCCAGCGGGGTGGCGTGCAGTCCGCCCGCCCCGCGCACGGCCCGCGGCGAAGGGAGCCCCCCATGCTGATGGCCCACCCCACCGTGCTCCGCGAGCTCATCGAGCGGTACGAGGCACTGCAGGACCTGCCGCACAGCCCCCAGGTGCGGCAGAGGACGGCCGATGTCGTCTACACGCTGTGTGTCTCGACCGGCACCCGTACCGCCGGCGCGGCCCTCGCCACCGCGCGCGACCACCTGCGGCGGGCTTCCGTACGAGAGGTCCGAGAGGTCCGAGAGGTCGGTCCCCGGTCTCTGACGAGGGAGAGTGACGCCGGCGGCGCGGGCGAGCCGCCCCGGCCCGCGCGGGCCGTCGGTATCGAACCGGCGATCTGCACCCGTCCGGAGTAGCCCGCCTGCCGCTGTGGCGGGCCCTCCGTGAGCGACACTGGCGGCTGATCCTTACCCATGGATCCCACCCACCGTCGCCGCCGAGGAGGCCCGCCATGGCCATTTCCATCTCCGTGGTCCTGCTGCTGCTGGTCCTCGCGGTGGTCTTCCTGCGCAGCGGTGGCCTGCGCGTCTCGCACGCCATCGTCTGCGTGCTGCTCGGCTTCTACCTCGCCAGCAGCAGCCTGGCGCCGACCATCTCCGAGGGCCTGGCCGCCACGGCGGACGTGGTGAGCAGCGTACGGCCCTGAGCGACGCCGCTCAGCGGCCGATCTCGACCCCCTCCAGCACACCGAGCGCGTCCGGCACCAGGATCGCCGCCGAGTAGTAGGCGGAGACCAGATAGGACGTCACCGCCCGCTCGCTGATGCCCATGAAGCGCACGTTCAGACTCGGCTCGACCTCGTCCGGGATGCCGGTCTGGTGCAGCCCGACCACGCCCTGGTCCTCCTCGCCGGTGCGCATCGCCAGGATGGAGCTGGTGCCGGTCTCGCTGATCGGGATCTTGTTGCAGGGCAGCAGCGGAACGCCGCGCCAGGCCCGCACCGACGCCCCCATGAAGTCCATCCCCTGCGGGTAGACGCCCCGCTTGTTGCACTCCCGGCCGAAGGCGGCGATCGCGCGGGGGTGCGCCAGGAGGAAGCGCGTCTTGCGGCGCCGGGCCAGCAGCTCGTCGAGGTCGTCGGGGGTGGGCGGGCCGCTGCGGGTGTAGACGCGCTGCTTGAGGTCGGCGTTGTGCAGCAGCCCGAACTCGGTGTTGTTGACCATCTCGTGCTCCTGGCGCTCCCGTAGCGCCTCGATGGTCAGCCGCAGCTGCTGTTGCAGCTGGCTCATGGGGTCGTTGTAGAGGTCGGTGACGCGGGTGTGGACCCGCAGTACGGTCTGCGCCACACTCAGCTCGTACTCCCGGGGGGCCAGTTCGTAGTCCACGAAGGTGCCGGGCAGCAGCGGCTCTCCGGCATGGCCGGAGGTGATGGTGATGTCGGCCTCGCCGCGCCGGTTCCGCGGCGGCTCCGGTCGTCGCTCCACGCCCTCGATGTGGGAGCGCAGCACCCCGGAGCGGTCGGCCAGCTCCTGGAAGGCATCCCGGGACAGCGCCAGCACGGTGGTGCGGGTGACGGCCTTGACGGTGTACTCCCACACCCGCTCCGGCCCGGTCAGCGACTCGTCCCCGACGTAGTCCCCGTCCGCGAGCACGCCCAGCGAGTGCGCCTCGTCGTACTCCCCGGGGCTGAGCTTGTCGACCTTGCCGTGGGCGATCAGGAGCACCTCGTTGGCCGGTCGTCCGGCCTCGGCGAGCACATCGCCCGGCGCGTACTGGCGCTGGATGAACCGGTCGGCG
This sequence comes from Streptomyces sp. LX-29, assembly GCF_029541745.1. NCBI lineage: Bacteria > Bacillati > Actinomycetota > Actinomycetes > Kitasatosporales > Streptomycetaceae > Streptomyces > Streptomyces sp. LX-29. Next base: position 7,705,607 of record NZ_CP089746.1, read on the forward strand.
AGGTCCTCCAGCACACCGTGGTCCTCGAAGCCCCGCAGCAGCGGGAGTTCGGCCAGCTCCGGCGGGATGACCCGGACGTCCGGGCCGGTGGTGATGAACTCCACCCGCCCGTCCCCGACCGTGTAGGTCAACCGGCGGTTCACCCGGTACGTACCGGCCGAGACCTGCACCCAGGGCAGCACCCGCAGCAGCCACCGGGAGGAGATGCCCTGCATCTGCGGAGCGGACTTGGTCGTTGTGGCGAGATTGCGCGCTGCCGAGGTACCGAGGCTCAGCTGCGGCTCGCCGGCGGGCTCCACGGACGTCGTCATAAGAGGTCTTCACCCATTTCTGTGCGGTACGAAGCTCTGTGCGGTACGAAGCGGAGGTGAGTCCTTGAAAAGCGCGAGGAAAGAGCGGACTGCGGCTCCCGTCAGTTCCCGACTTCGACGTTCTCGAGAATTCCGAGGGCGTCGGGGACGAGCACGGCGGCGGAGTAGTAGGCGCTGACCAGATACGAGATAATGGCCTTGTCGCTGATCCCCATGAAACGCACCGTCAACCCCGGCTCGTATTCGTCCGGAATCCCGGTCTGGTGCAGTCCGACGACGCCCTGGCGCTCCTCGCCGGTGCGCATGGCGAGAATCGAGCTGACCCCGCTCGGGCTGACCGGGATCTTGTTGCACGGAAAGATCGGGACGCCGCGCCAGGCCGGCACCGCGTGGCCGCCCACGTCGGCGCTCTGCGGCGCCAGACCGCGCCTGTTGCACTCCCGACCGATGGCGGCGATGGCGCGCGGGTGAGCCAGGATCAGCCCCGGCTCCTTCCAGACCGTGGCCAACAGCTCGTCCAGGTCGTCGGGGGTGGGCGGCCCGCTGCGGGTGTGGATCCGCTGCTTCAGGTCCGCGTTGTGCAACAGGCCGAAGCTCCGGCTGTTGACCATCTCGTGTTCCTGGCGCTCGCGCAGCGCCTCGACGGTCAGCCGCAGCTGCTGTTCGAGCTGGTTCATCGGGTCGTTGTAGAGGTCGGCGACCCGGGTGTGCACCCGCAGCACGGTCTGCGCCACGCTCAGCTCGTACTCCCGCGGCGAGGTCTCGTAGTCGGCGAAGACGCCGTCGAGGGAGGGCTCGCCGACGTGCCCGGAGGCGATGGCGATATCGGCCTCGCCGTGCTGGTTCTGCGAGGGTGTCGGCGCGTTCCGATACGCCTCGACGTGTGCCCGCAGTCCCTCCGCGCGGGCCTGGAGCGCCAGGAACTCCTCCCGCGTCAGCGTCAGCACGGTCGCGGAGGTGGCGGCGCGCGCGGTGAACCGCCAGGTGCCGGCGTCGGTCGCGGCCAACTCCTGGTCGCCGAGGTAGTCGCCGTCGGCGAGCGAGCCGAGCACGGTGGGCTCGTCGTACTCGCCCACGCCCAGCTTCTCGATCTTGCCGTGGGCGATCAGGACCACCTCGTCGGCCGGCTCCCCGGCCGCCACCAGCACCTCGCCGGGGGCGAGTTCGCGCTGCCGGAAGCGGTCCGCGAGCGCGGTCAGCACCTCGGTGTCCTCGAACCCGCGCAGCAGCGGCAACTCGCGCAGCTCCACCGGGATGACCCGGACCTCGGCCCCGGTGGCGACGAACTCCACCCGCCCGTCGCCGAGCGTGTGCGTCAGCCGTCGGTTGACCCGGTACGTGCCGCTGGAGACCTCCACCCAGGGCAGCAGCCGCAGCAGCCACCGCGAGGTGATGCCCTGCATCTGCGGCACGGTCTTCGTCGTCGTGGCCAGGTTCCGCGCCGCGGCCGTGCCCAGGCTCAACCGCGGCTGCGTCATGTTTTCGGCGCCGGACCGGGATTCCGCCGAAGTCGTCATGGAGAAAGCCCACCCACCCTTTTGGGATCTACATCTAAAATTGCACTGGAGCGCCCCCGAAGCTAGCAGCGCCCATTGTGTCCGCGCAGTCACTCGGACGGGTGGCATGATCAGGTTTGGTTAAGAGCGGGTGAATACGCCGATGCCATTGGGCACGGGGCGCTCCGAGCCGCCCGAGGGATGGTTCCGCACTTTTGTGCGGGTGCCGCCGGGGGCCCGTGTCACCAGCGTCGAGGAACCGCCGCCGTCGAGGTTCACCACGTCCCGCGCGCCGAGCTCCAGCATGACCTCGGCCAGCTCCGCGATCGTCAGCCCGGAGCGGTACTCCGCCCTGCCGTCCAGCGCCAGCAGATGGAGGAGCCGCCCGCCCCTGCCGACGCCCGCGCCGGTGCGCACCGCGGTGGTGACGGCGTCCAGCCCCTCCAGGGGTCGACCGTCACGAGCGATGGGATAGCCGCCGACAGCGAAGTCGAACGGCGTCCGCTGAGTGCCCTTCAGGGTGTACGTCGTCCGTACCGGGTCGCCCACCCGCAGCCCGCGCAGCGCCCGCGCCCCTGCCTCGCGGCCCACCAGCACCACCGTGTCCGACGCGATCGCCCCCTTGCCCGGGGTGCGGGCCACCGCCGTCACCCGTCCGCGGCGCACCGTCACCTCCCGGGTCTCGGTGCTGCACGGGGCTGACCGGTCGGTGTCCGTGCCGCAGGTCGCCCGCACCCGCGAGGTGGTGCCCCAGGCGGAGGTGAACGCGCCGACGCCGTCCACCGCCACCGCGTACTGGTTCAGCCCGCGCAGTCGCAGCTCGCCGCGCGGGGTGCGCACCGTGCCCCGCAGCGACAGCCGGTCCACCCGGGCCCTGCGGTCCGTGCCCACCCCGATGACGTCTCGGACGGACGCCCCGGGCGGCAGCGCGGGCCCGAACCGCTGTCCCCTGGGAACCGCCCCCTTCAGCACCCGCCCGCCGGCCACGGCCGGGCCCACCGGCGCTCCGGTGGCCTCCACGCCCGGGTGCTGGACCTCGGTGATGTTGAAGAAGTCGCCGTTGACGGCGGCCACCGCGCCGCGCGCGTCGGCCAGCCGGGTCACCGGCGCCCGGGCCCCGACCGCGTCCGGGTACAGCAGGCCCGACGCGGTCCGCGCGGTACGCAGGTCGACGGTGAGCAGATGGCCGTAGGCCGTGCCGTGGGGCGTCGACACCGCGAACCGCCGGTAGTCGACGCCCGGCGCCAGCGTGGTCTCCGTCAGCTGGCGCAGTCCGTTCGGCGCGCCCCGCGCGGGAGTCGCTCCGGCCAGCCCGCCGCCGACCAGCGCCACCCAGGCGGTGCCCGCCGCCACCGTCCTCCGCAGCCGTCTCAGTCGTCTGTGGCGTGTCATCGTCCCCCCTCGGTCCCGATGGCCCGGGCGGCCCTCGATGGTGGCCAACTGTCGCACCGCGCAAGGGACTTCTCCACGGCGTACGGGGGTGAACGGAACGCCGGGGAAACCCCGGGGGAGCACCCTCGGAACTCTTCATCCCCCTCTGCCCATCGCGCGCCCCGCCCCCGATACTCACTGGCGTCCGCCGTGCACAGCCGCGTGCACCCCCGGCCGTGGGCCGGGACGAGAACCGGGAGGCCCCCATGGTCCGCCGTACGCGCCGCGCCTTCGTCGTCACGCTCGGAGCCGCCCTCGCGGGCGGTGCGGCCGCGCCCGCCCTGGCGGCGGAACCCCCGACCGGGCGCGACCGCCGCGCGCCGCTGCGCAGAGCCCATGCGCACAACGACTACGAGCACCCCCACCCGCTCGATGACGCGCTCTCGCACGGCTTCACCAGCGTGGAGGCCGACATCTGGCTGGTCGACGGCGAACTGCTGGTCGCCCACGACGAGGTCGACCTCGACCCCGAGCGCACCCTCGAGGCCCTCTACCTCGACCCGTTGGCGCGGCGCGTCCGGGCCAACGGCGGTCGCGTCTTCCGGGGCCACGACGTCACCCTGCAACTGCTCATCGACATCAAGAGCGCGGGCGACCCCACCTACCGCGCGCTGTCCCGACGACTGCGCCGCTACGCGCCCCTGCTGAGCGTCGCCGCCGGCGGCCGGGTGCGCCGCCGCGCGGTCACCGCCGTCGTCTCCGGCGACCGCGGCGCGCGGGTCCCCATGGAGGCCGAGCGGATCCGGCACGCCTTCTACGACGGCCGACCGGACGACCTGGGCAGCGGCGTCCCGGCCTCCTTCGCCCCGCTGATCAGCGCCAACTGGAACTCGCTCTTCACCTGGTGGGGGGTGGGCGAGATGCCCCCGGCGCAGCGGGAGCGGCTGCGGCGCATCATCGGCGCCGCGCACACCGAGGGGCGGCGCGTCCGGTTCTGGGCCACACCGGACCTGCCGGGCCCGGAGCGTGAGGCGGTGTGGCGCGAGCTGCTGGCGGCTGACGTCGATCACATCAACACGGATGATCTGGCCGGCCTGGAGAACTTTCTTCGCATCATGCGCTGATCGGACATATCCGCATCGTACGTGGCTGGCGTCGCGGCACCCGGTGCGCCATGCTGGCCGCTATGTTGATCAAGGACGCGACGGCCGACCACTGGCCCGCCATCTGGCCCTTTCTGCAGCGGATCTGCGCCGCGGGCGAGACCTTCACCTATCCGGTCGATCTCGACGAGCCGTTGGCCCGTGACATGTGGATGCTGAAGGCGCCCGGCCGCACGGTCGTCGCCGTCGACGAGGCGGGAACCGTGCTCGGCACGGCCAAGATGAATCCCAATCAGATGGGACCCGGCGCCCACGTCTCCAGCGCCAGCTTCATGGTCGACCCCGCGCACCAGGGACGCGGGGTCGGCCGCGCCCTGTGCGAGGAGGCGCTGCGCTGGGCGCGCGCCGCCGGCTACCGTGGCATGCAGTTCAACGCCGTCGCCGCGACGAACACCCGCGCGGTGGGGCTCTACCGCACCCTGGGCTTCGAGGTGGTCGGCACGGTCCCCGGAGCCTTCCGGCACCCGACCGAGGGGTATGTGGGGCTGCACGTGATGCACTGCGCGTTCTGAGCCGCTTTCCACGGCTCGTTCTCTGCCGCTTGCCACGGGCGCGTTCTGAGCCGCTTTCCACGGCCTGTCTGTGCCGCTTCCCACGGGCGTGTTCTGAGCCGCTTTCCGCAGCCTCTGAACCGCGCTCCGAGAGCGCCTTCTGAGATGCCGTCGGGCGCGCGGTCGCGTGGGACCGCGCGGGCGCGCCCGGCCCCCGCGCGAGGCCGCGTCCCCCGAGGGGTCACCCGCGGCGCAGCAGGGTGTCGGCATCGGCCAGCACCGAGCCGATGCGCTCCAGGGCCGCGTCGTCCCGCGCGACCGCCTCGTACTCGGGGCCGTCGGCGGTGCCCCAGCGACGGGCGACGGCCGCCGGGTCCTCACCCAGCAGCAGCCCCGCGGCCTGTGTGGCCGCGCCCAGCGCCACCGGCTCCGCGACCCGCGGCACCCGGAGGGGGCGGCCGCTGAGCCGGCGCACGGTGTCCCGCCAGGCCGTACCCCGTGCCCCACCGCCGATCAGCAACAGCGCGGCGTCCTCCGCACCCTCCCGGGGGCCGGCCACCTCCAGCACCCGGTCGAGGGCGGTCAGCAGCGCGTGGACGGCACCGTCGTAGGCGGCCTGGAGCACCTGGCCGGGTGTCGTGTCATGGCGCAGCCCGTGCAGGAGGCCGGAGGCCCGCGGCAGGTCGGGGGTGCGTTCGCCGTCGAGAAAGGGCAGCGCGACCACCGAGCCGCCCGGCTCCACCGCCTCGCGCTCGCGGCCGAGCAGCGCCGCGAACCGGTCGACGGCGGGCGCGCAGTTCAGGGTGCAGGCCAACGGGAGCCACGCCTCGCGGGCGTCGGCGAAGCCCGCGACCACCCCGGTCGGATCGGCGGGGCGCCGCGCGGACACGGTGAAGACCGTCCCGGAGGTGCCCAGACTGAGCACCGGCTGACCGGGGCGCAGCCCGAGCCCCAGGGCCGCGGCCATGTTGTCGCCGGTGCCGATCGCCACCAGCGCCCCGCCGGGCAGCGGCAGGTCCGGCTGGTTCCGCACGGTTCCGGCCGCCTCGCCGTGCCGGCGGACGCGCGGCAACAGCGCGGGGGAGAGCCCGACATGCTCGAGCACCCGGTCGTCGTACGCCTCGTCCGCCGCCGACCACCAGCCGGTGCCCGACGCGTCGCCCCGGTCCGTGGTCGCCTCGCCCGTCAGGCGCTCGGTGAGGTAGTCGTGCGGCAGCCGTACGGCGGCGGTCGCGCGGACGGCCTCGGGCTCGTGCTCCCGCAGCCACGCCCACTTCGTCACCGTGAAGGACGGCGCCGGGACGCTGCCGGTGCGCTCGGCCCAGACCGCGGGTCCGCCGAGCTCGGCCAGCAGCCGGTCGCGCTGCGGCGCGGAGCGCACGTCGTTCCACAACAGCGCGGGCCGCACCGGGTTCCCGGCGGAGTCGAGCGTCACCAGGCCGTGTTGCTGCCCGGCGACGGACACCGCCGCGGCCTGCCGGGCCTCGGGCCCGCACTCCTCCAGGGCCGCGCACAGCGCCCGCCACCACCCGCGGGGGTCGCTCTCCCTGCCCCGACCGTCGGCCCCGCCGCCGACGGTGTGCGGGGCCCGGCCCCGCGCGACGACCTCGCCCGTCGAGGCGTCGACGACCACCGCCTTGGTGGACTGGGTGGAGCTGTCCACGCCGACGACGAGCGGCCCCTCGGACACCTGCATGGCTGTGGCCACCGGACTCTCCCTCTGTGCGGTCTGGGCGACCCGCGCGGGCCGCCGTGGCCCGCGCGGGCGTCGGAGCCGGCCGGGCGGGACCGGCCACGGCGCCACCGTCCCTGCGGCGGCCGTGCGGCGGTGCCCGGCGCGGGGCCTCCAGTCTCCCGCCGGTCGTCCTCCGCGCGCCCGCGGAGGACGACCTCCAAGCGGGTGTCAGTCCGTGAGGAGCCCGGCGAGCGCGGCCGCCGGATCCTCCGCGCACGGCCCGGCGGGCCACCACTGCCCGCGCTCCTTGCGGTACGGCCACCAGCGTCCGTCCCGTCCGTAGCGCAGCTGGACGTTCGCGCCGACCGCGGTCCACCGGTTGCCGGACGCGCGCAGCCGGGGCAGCCCGCCCGGTGCGTCCGCCCCGCTCCGCCCGCCCTGTCCGGCCGGGTCGCCCTCGTCCTCGCCGTCCTCCTGGTCCTCCCAGGCGGCGGCGAGCTCCGCGCGGGCGCGGGCGAGCGCCTCGGCGTCGGGCGCCCAGTCCTCCTCCAGCACCGCCAACCCGGCCACGCCGCCGTGCTGCCAGGCACGCACCGCGCGCTCCAAGGCCCCGCGGTCACGGCCGCAGCCCTCGGCGAGCCGGGCGCGGATCCGCGCGGTGTCCGGGTTCGGCGCGCCGGCGTCGGCCGCCAGCCGTACCGCGTCCTGCCAGACGGAGAGCCCCGCGGGGAACGGCGCGGTCGCGTGCTCCGGCGCCAGTGCCTCGGCCAGCAGCCGGCGCGCCCGTACGGCCGCGTCCGCCGCCAGGAACTCCAGCGCGCCGGGGTCGAGCCCCGGGGCCGGGTCCGTGCCGCCGCCGAGGGCGGGCGGAACCCCGGGCTCCGCCACGGTGGGCGGGGGATCCGGCAGCGGCGCCACGAGGGCGCGGCCGGCGAAGGCCTCCGCGGCCGATATGCCCTCCGCGGCCGTGCCACCGGCCGCCTGACGGTCGGTCGGCGTCACCCCGTCGGCCGGATCGGCCGCGGGCTCGTCGGGGGCGGACTCCCGTACGGCGGCGGCCGCCCGCGCGGCACTGCGCTCCTGGAGCTCGTCCAGCACCTCCCGCTCGGTGCGGCCGCGCACCAACAGCAGCACGAACGGGTCCTGGTCCAGCAACCGCGCCACCTGGTAGCAGAGCGCGGCGGTGTGCGGGCAGTGGTCCCACTCCGCACAGCCGCACTCCGGCTCCAGGTCGCCGATGCCGGGCAGCAGCTCGACGCCGGCCGCGGCCGCGTCCTCGGCCAGGTGCGGCGGCATCTCGCGGTCGAGCAGCGCGGCGATGTTCCCCGCGCGGTCCGCGACCACCGCCAACAGCCGGTCCCACTCCGCCTCGTCGAACTCCCGCAGGAGCACGTCGGAGCGCTGCTGCGTGCCGTCGCGGTCGCGGACCACGCTGGTGATGCGGCCCGGCCGCACCGAGACGGCACCCACCGCCCCCGCCCGCGCCTGGACCCGCCCGCGCCTGAGCTGATCACCGTCGAGCGCCGTGTCCTCCAGGGCCTTGAGCCAGGCCCGGCCCCACCAGGTGGTGGCGAAACCGCGGCCCCGCGCGGGCGGCAGCGCGGCGAAGGTGCGCTCGGCGGGGCTCTCCCCGCGCCGTGTCCGGTACGCCTCGGTCATCGGTCGTTCCCCCTCAACTCCACCAGTTCCGCCAGCTCGGCGTCGGTCAGTTCGGTCAGCGCCGCCTCGCCGGTGCCCAGCACCGCCTCCGCCAGCTCCCGCTTGCGCTCCAGCATCGCCGCGATCCGGTCCTCGACCGTGCCCTCCGCGATCAGCCGGTGGACCTGCACCGGCCGGGTCTGCCCGATGCGGTACGCGCGGTCGGTGGCCTGCGCCTCCACGGCCGGGTTCCACCAACGGTCGTAGTGCACCACGTGCTCCGCGCGGGTGAGGTTCAGACCGGTGCCCGCGGCCTTCAGGGACAGCAGGAAGACCGGGACCTCGCCGTCCTGGAAGCGGCGGACCATCTCGTCCCGCTGTGCCACCGGCGTGCCACCGTGCAGGAGCAGCGTCGGCACGCCGCGCGCCGCCAGGTGCCGCTCCAGCAGTCGGGCCATCCGCACGTACTGCGTGAAGACCAGCACACCGGCGCCCTCGGCCAGGATGGTGTCGAGCAGCTCGTCGAGCAGCTCCAGCTTCCCGGAGCGCCCGGGGATCCTGGGCTCGTCCTCCTTGAGGAACTGCGCCGGGTGGTTGCAGATCTGCTTCAGTCCGGTGAGCAGTTTGACGATGAGCCCGCGGCGCTCGAAGGCGTCGGCTCCGGAGATCTCGGCGAGGATCTCGCGCACCACCGCCTCGTACAACGCGGCCTGCTCCGTGGTGAGCGCCACCGCGCGGTCCGTCTCCGTCTTCTCGGGCAGCTCCGGGGCGATGCCCGGATCGGACTTGCGGCGGCGCAGCAGGAAGGGCCGCACCAGCCGCGCGAGACGCTCGGCGGCCGCCGGGTCGGCGGCCCGCCCGCCGCCCTGCCCGGCACCGCCCTCGATGGGCTGGGCGTAGCGCCTGCGGAAGGCGCCGAGCGTCCCCAGCAGTCCGGGGGTGGTCCAGTCGAGGATCGCCCACAGCTCGGTGAGGTTGTTCTCCACCGGGGTGCCGGAGAGCGCCACCCGCGCCTTCGCCCCTATGGTGCGCAGCTGCTTGGCCGTCGCCGAGAACGGGTTCTTGACGTGCTGCGCCTCGTCCGCCACCACCATGCCCCAGGGCCCGGCCGCCGCGAGCCGTCGCGCGTCCAGCCGCATGGTGCCGTACGTCGTGAGCACGAACTCCCCGTCGGCCAGGCCCTCCAGGCTCCGCGCGGAGCCGTGGAAGCGGCGTACCGGGGTGCCGGGCGCGAACTTCCCGATCTCCCGCTGCCAGTTGCCCATCAGCGACGCCGGGCAGACGACGAGCGTGGGGCCGGCGGTGTCGGGGGAGGTCTGGCGGTGCAGATGGAGGGAGATCAGGGTGATGGTCTTGCCCAGGCCCATGTCGTCGGCGAGACAGCAGCCGAGGCCGAGCGAGGTCATCCTGCTCAGCCAGTCCAGGCCGCGCAGTTGGTAGTCGCGCAGCGTCGCGGCGAGCGCGGCGGGCTGCCGCACCGGCTCGCGGCCGGTGCCCTCGGGACCCTCGGGGGTGGCGATCGCGTCGCGGAGCCGGGCCAGCCAGCCGGTGGCCTCGACCTCCACGGTGGTGCCGTCGGGGGCCTCGGTACGTCCGGTGAGCGCGGCGCCGAGCGCCTCCACGGGGGTGAGCTTGCGGTCCTGCCGGTCGCGGGCCGCGCGGAGCGCCTCCGGGTCGATGACCACCCACTGGTCGCGCAGCCGCACCACGGGACGGCTGGCCTCGGCGAGCCGGTCCAGCTCCGCGCGGGTGAGCTCCGTGTCGCCGACGGCGAAGCGCCAGTCGAAGCGGAGCAGCGCGTCGGCGGAGAGGAACGAGGGCAGGCCGGATCCGTCCCCGTCGAACCGTTCCCGCCCCTCCGCGCGGTCGTCCCTTTCGGAGTGGTCCCCGCCGTCCGGGCCCACGACCGCGCGGGCGGTGAGCCCGCGCGCCAGCTCCTTGGGCCAGTGCACCCGCACACCGGCGGCGGCCAGCGCGCGGGTGGCGGAGCCGAGCAGCTCCGCCACCTCCTCGTCGGCCAGTTCGACGGCGTCGGGTACGGCCGCGGAGAGCAGCGGGGTCAGCGGCGGCCAGGCGTGCGCGGCCCGGCGCAGGGTGAGCAGCGCGTCCATCCGGGCGCGTGGGCCCAGCGCGGCGGCCACGGGCGAGGTGCCGGCCCAGACGTCGGCCGCGTCGGCGACGAGCGCGGGGTCGGTGAGGCTGTGCAGTTGGAGGACGACGCGGAAGTCGGGCCCGCGCGTGGCGTCGTCCGCCGTGTCCTCCACGGTCGCGTCCACCGTCGGCCCGTACGCCTCGACGCGCAGCGACAGCCGCACGCCGGCGTCGTGGCCCGCGGCGATGTCCGCGGCCCAGGAGCGCTGCTCGGGCAGCCGCCGCGGCTCGGCGGCGGCGAAGGCAGGGCCGCCCGCGGCGAGGGCCGCGGCGGGCGAGCGCGGGAGGCCGTCCGCCACCGCGTCCAGGAAGGCGCGAAGCAGCCGCTCGGGCTCCGGCAGCAGCGGCGGTTCGGTGCCGGCCAGCGGTACGGCGTGCGCCTCCGGCGGCATCGCGGCGGCCAGCTCGCGCACTCGCCGCAGGTCGTCGGCGGAGAGCGGGCCTGCGCGCCACGCGTCGTGGTCGCCGGCGCTGAGTCCGGGCAGCAGGCGACCACGGGCGGCGAGTTGGAGAGCCAGCACCGACGCGGCCCCCCAGAAGGCGGCGGCCGGATGGCCGCCGGCGGCACGCGCCCGAGTGAGCACGGGCAGCGCCTCGCCCGCCGACAGCACCAGGGCCCGCACGGTCCGGGGGCGGATCTCCGCGCCGTCCATGACGACGACGGTCAGCTCCTCGACGCGGTCGGGCTCGGACCCCGGGGCGGGCGCGTCGGCGGAGGGCGGGTCGCTCGGCGTCCAGAAGGCGACGCGTCCGGCGCGCGCCGGGTCACCGGGCAGGAAGACGGTGTGACAGCGGATGAGTTCGGTGATCAGGGAGGGCGTTGCCGCGAAGGGCGATGTCACAGCGATGACGCATTCCTCAAATTTGACTAGCCGAGTTCGGAATCGCCGAGGGTACACCGCCAGGTGGGCCTCCGGACGTGCCTCCGGCGTGATCCGCGTCACTCGGGTGGAGACTGGATGCGTCGACCTCGTGTCGCCGGGCGCCGAGGGCGCACCGTGGGAAGACGGTGGCCGGCGCGGCGTGAGCGCGGCGTGTCGCCGTGAAGGAGGCGGAAGATGTCCAAGGGTGCGAAGGCCGCCACCGGGGCGGTCGCGGTGGCCGTGATCCTGCTCTGGCTGCTGCCGCTGTGGGCGGCGGCACTGATCATCGTCGGGGTGCCCGTGGTGGGCTTCCTCCTGCTCGACCCGGAGCAGCGACGCAGGCTGCGCGGGTCCTTCCACAAGGAGATCGGACGCTGAGGGCGCGGCCCGCCGCCGCACGGCCCGCCGCCGCGCGGTACGCCGAGCGGCCGGGGCCCGCGTGGGTCGGCCGCTGTCGGGGGAGGCTTCGCCGGCGTCCGCGACGATGAGCCTCGGTTCCATGGCCACTGCGCGCGATGCCGATTTCGGATGGGCGGGGGCGGGCTTCTCCGGGCGGCGGAAGGTGCCCGGCGCGAGGCGGGGAGAGTGGCCGGTCCCCCTCCGGCGGGTGGGAGGCGTTCTCAGTGCGGGCGAACGGCCAACCGGTCCAGGGCGTTCAGCAGGGCCGGCAGTTCGGGGCCCCGGCCGACCGGCAACACCTCGCCCGGAGCCTCGTCCAGGAGGACGAACGCGATGTCGTCGGTACGGGCCACGAGGCTCCAGCCCGGCCCGTCGGCCCGGAGCGTGCGCGCGTCGCCCGAGGCGAAGGCCGAGCGGATCCGGCCGGGCGGCGGGGGCGATTCCAGGTAGGCACGGGCCTCCTCCAGGACGCGGCGCACCCCCGCGTGCGGCTTCTCGCCCGCCGGCACGAAGGTCACCTCATCGCCGATCTGCTCCCGCCAGGTCGCCCACTGGAGCGCGATCTCGTCCGCCCCCAGCCGACGCTGCGCGGGACCCCACCCGTCGGCGTCCGGCGGCGCGAGCGGCAGCCGCCCCGGCGCGGCTCCGTCCGCGGCCTCCGGGTCGAGCTCCGGATCGGGCCGCGGGTCGTGCGGAGCCGGGATGCCGGGCACGGCCACGGCGACCGCCAGCGGCCACCCGGGGAGCGAGGCGACGACGGAGCGTTCGTCGGGGGACAGGTCGTACTCCATGCCGCAGTCCCAGGCGGCGATCGCACAGGCGACGAGCGAGACGTCGTCGGTGACCACCGTCCAGCGCGCGCCCTCCTCGTCCTGGCCCAGGACCAGCCCGTACCCGGCGTCGCACGGATCCAGCCCCAAGGCCCCGCAGACCTCCGGGTAGTCGTCCCCGAGCACGCTGGGAAACCGCGCGGGCGTCAGGAGGACAGCGGTCAGGACGTACAGCGCGCCGTCCCCCGCCTCCTCGGTGAGCTCGTCCGTCGTGGGCACGGCGGCCTCCTCCTCCAGCTCGTGTACGGCGTCCGGGCCGGACACGGCTCGATCGACGCGGCCACCGTGACGGGCGGGCGCGCCCCGGCGTCGGGGCGACCGGGCGTACGGGGCGATCGACCGGTTCCGAGCGGCATGACGCCCTCGGCCACCTCCGGTGCATCGACCGACCACGTCCGGCCGACCGGTTGTCCGGCGCACCTTAACCAGCCGGTAGCCACGGCGTCGAGAGGTCGCGCGAAGCCGTCGTGGAACACGCGCCGGGCCGAACACTCAGGCAGAGGGCAGACCCAGGAGGGACCGCGCCACCTCCTGCGGCGACTCGTCGCGCTCCCGCGCGAGCGCTATCACCGCCCGGCAGGCCAGTTCGTGCACGCCGAACGCCAGCGCCTCCGGCGACACCCACTCGGCCGCCTCCGCGCTGCGCTGCTCGTCCGCCTCCGCGCACGCGGCGACGTGGGTGGCCGCCGCCTCGAAGAGGTTGGGCCGATGGCGGGCCGGGCGCGGTCCGGCGGCCCTGCCGACGGGGCGGGGCACCGCGCGGCGTGCCGGCGCCGGCTGTGGGGCGGCGGGGCGGGGGGTCGCGGACCGCGGTGCCTCCGGCCGGGGAGCCGCCGTCGGCGGCGCGCCGGCGGGCCGCGCGGCGCGGGTCCGGGACGGCACGGTCCGGGGCCGCCAGAGGACCCGCCACACCTCGTCGATCAGCGTGCCCATTCCGCGGAGCTTTCCTGCCACGTCGACCATCCCCTCCATGAGCCGCTGGAAGTGCCGTAGCGTCAAGTGTCCTCCGAGCGCGCGTCGTTGTCCCTGCCGTCGACGGGCCCGGGGCCACCGGGGGCGCGTCCGACCGAGGCGCACGGTCCACCCGAGGCCGAGGCCGAGGGCCCGCACGCCGCCGGCGGGCCGCGACGAGGGGCAGGCCCGACGGGACGAGGGCGTGGGCCGGACGGCGGGGGATGGGGCCGACGCGGGGCAGACCGGGCGCGGGAGGCGGCCCGCGTGAGCGGCTGGGGGCGGACGGGGGGGCGGACGGGACGTGTGGGCGGGCCGGGTGCGGGAGGTGGCCTGCCTGGGCGGCTGGAGGCCGACGCGGGTAGACGGATGCGTGCGCGGGCCGGGCCCATGCGTAGGGGCCGAGCGGCGGCGTTCGAGGCGGGGTCAGCTGGGACGCTCGGCCAGGGCCAGGAAGCGCGCGTCCACGTCCTCGTAGGAGCTCAGCCGCCAGCCGGAGCGCGTCAGCACCGGGCGGAGGTTGGGCTCGGCGCGCAGGTCGTCAGGGGTGAGCCGGCGACCCTTCCGGGCGGCGAGCGCCGCCCTCCCGACGGGATGGAACAGCGCCAGCCGCCCGCCGGGCCGCACCACCCGCGCCAGCTCACGCAGCCCCGCCTCCGGGTCGGGCAGATGGGACAGCAGCCCGGCGGCGAACACCGCGTCGAGCGTTCCGTCGCGCAGCGGCAGCCGCGTCACGTCGGCGACCGTGAGCGGTGCCGCGCGGTGGCGCCCCGCGCGGACCGCCGCCTCCAGCATCGCCGGTGTGAGGTCGGCACCGAGGACCCGCCCCTCCGGGCCCACGGCGGCGCGCAGCGCGGGCAGGGCGCGGCCGGTGCCGCAGCCCGCGTCGAGGACCGTGTCTCCGGTGCGCAGCTCCAGGTCGGCGACGGCGGCGGCATAGGCCGGCTCGTCATCGGGGAAGCGCGCGTCCCAGTCGGCCGCCCGCGCGGTGAAGAACTCCCGCACCTCGTGGTGGTCGTGGCTCACAGGGCTCCTTCGGAGGTGGTGGAGGCGGCGGCGCCCCGTCGGCGACCGTCCAGGGTCGACAGCGCGGCGTAGAGCGCGCCCGCGACGAGCAGCGCCACGACCACGCCGATGTTCATCGCGCCGAGCGTGCCCCGCGCGGCGCTCTCGGTGAGCAGGAACCCCACGCCTCGTGCGAGGTGTGGATCGGCGGAGGTGATCAGTCCCAGCCCGAGGGCGGTGGCCGCGGCGAGCGAGACCACGGCGGGCCATCCCACGGGCCGGACCGCGGTGAGGTCGTACCCCGCCGCGCGGCGACGCCACTGCTCGACCAGGAACACCGCCACCCAGGCCGCCATCGTCACCCCGACGATGGACAGGAACGCCTGAAACGTGGCGAGGAAGCTCTGCGAGACGAACAGCAGGTACCAGCCGCCGAGGGTCATCAGCGCGCCGTCGACCAGGACCGCCAGATGACGCCGGATCGGTACGCCGAGCGTGAGCAGCGACATCCCCGAACTGTAGATGTCCATGATCGCGCCAGAGACGAAGCCGCCGACGGCGGTGAGCAGATACGGCACCAGGAACCAGGTCGGCAGCTCGGCGGCCAGGGCGCCGACCGGGTCGGCGGCGGCAGCGGCTGCCAGCCGTGGATCGCCCGAGGTCAGCAGCGCGCCGAAGACCAGCAGCACCAGCGGCGCCAGGACGCCGCCCAGCGTCGTCCAGCCGGCGATGCCCCGCGCGGAGGCGTCGCGCGGCAGATAGCGGCTGTAGTCCGCGCCGCAGTTGACCCAGCCCAGACCGAGCAGGGTCATGGCGAAGACGACGCCGCCGACGAACACCCCGGCGTCCCCCGGGGCGCCGCCCGCCGTCGACAGGTCGACGCGATCGGCCATGAGGACCATGTACGCGACCGTCATCACGGCTATGGCGGCGGTGAGGTACTTCTGCACCTTCATGATCAGCGCGTGCCCGTACACTCCGACGACGACCACCACGGCGGCCGTCACCGCGAAGCACAGCGCGACGGCGGTGGTCGTCGGCGAGCCCTCGCCGCCCCGCTCGGCGAAGGCACCCGGGGCGACGCGCGCCAGGATGGCCGCACCACCCAGCGAGGAGAGGGTGACCAGCACGGTCTCCCAACCGACGTTGGAGACGTAGCTGAAGAGGGTCGGCAGCTTGTTGCCGTGCAGTCCGAAGGAGAGCCGGCTGATCGCCATGGTCGGCGCCCCGGTCCGCGCGCCCGCCACCGACACCAGGCCGACGAGCGCGAACGACAGCACATAGCCGATCGCTCCGGCGGCGACGGCCTGCCACCACCCCAGCCCCAAACCCATCAGGTAGACGCCGAAGGCGACGCCCGCGAGCGAGAGGTTCGAGGCCGCCCACGGCCAGAAGAGCGACGCCGGCGTGCCGTGCCGCTCGGCGTCGGGGACCGGGTTGATCCCGTTGCGTTCGACCGCTCCGGCGGAGGTGTTCACGGTGCGCCGCCGCGGGGCCGTGGGCTGTCGTGTCATCACACCATGATCGCGCGAGCCCGCGATCCCGTGAACGGCCCCGGCGCAGTGGCGACGGGCCCGCCCGCGAGAAGGCCGAGCCCCCCGCTAGTCGGTGAGCCCCGACAGCGCGACGACCTGGTCCACATGGACGCGGACGACCAGCTCGCCGGGGACCCCGTTGCGGGCGCCGAACTCCTCCGCCCGGTCCTCGCCCATGTAGCGGGCGGCGATCCGGGTCGCCCAGTGGCGGAGTTCGTCGAGGTCCTCACTCAGCTCCGCCCGCCCGCGCAGCGTGACGAAGGCGAACGGCGGCCGCTCGTCGTCCACGCAGAGGCTGACCCGCCCGTCGCGTGCCAGATTGCGTCCCTTGACGGTGTCCTTCCCGGTGTTGAAGACCACGTCCTCCCCGTCGAGCAGGAACCACACCGGGGCGAGGTGCGGGCTCCCGTCCGCCCGGACCGTCGCCAGCTTCGCGGTGCGGGTTCCCTCGGAGACGAATGCCTGCCACTGATCCTTGGTCATCTTCTGCGCCATGTCCCCATCCTGCCAACCCGCTCACACAGGCGCCGCCAGTCCCGAGGTCGGGTTGCCGAGACGACGGCAGTGAGAAAGGCTGGTGCAGGTGCGGGGAATTCGCCGGACGGGGAGGGCACGGAATGGCACTCAGTAAGGGGCTCGACTGGCTGCTGGACGACCTGACCGAGCGTGTCGAGCACGTGCGGCACGCCCTCGTGTTGTCGACCGACGGCCTGGTGACCGCCGCCAGCTCCTCGCTACCACGCCAGGACGCGGAGCACCTCGCCGCGGTCGCATCGGGTCTGCACAGCCTCGCCAAGGGGTCCGGGCGGCACTTCCGGACCGGCCGGGTGCGGCAGACGGTGGTGGAGTTCGAGGAGGGCGTGCTGTTCGTGACGGCGGCCGGAGACGGCAGCTGTCTCTGCGTGCTCGGCGGGCCGGACAGCGACGTCGGGCAGATCGCGTACGAGATGGCGCTGATGGTGAACAGAGTCGGGGAGCATCTGGGCGTCGAGTCCCGACGGCAGAGCAGCGCGACCAGTCACCTCTAGCGGCCGATCGGACCGGGGAATCCGGCGGTCGGCCGGTCGGCTGAGCGACGCGGTCGGCCGCCGAGGGCCGGAAGGGGATCACCCGAAGGGCTGAGCGGGTTGTCCACATGCGCGGACCTGTCCACAGCCACGCCCACCGCCTCCGCGCCGCCGCTAGATTCGTCACTGTCAGTGATTGATCGCGGGTCAGGGCGTAGCGGCACGTGAAGGCGTGGCGCTCCGTCGGGATCCAGAGCGGGGGAGGCCAGCGATGGTCGTACGCGAGCATGTTCTGTCGGAGCAGACGCCGGCCCCGGGGCGGCGACCCGTGCCGTGCCCGGAGGCGCCGGCGCGGCCACCCGAGACACCGGCCCCGGATCCCGGCCGGCCGCCGGAGGACACCGTCGCGTCCGGCTGGGCCGCCCGGCGACTGGGTCTGAAACCCAGCGAGTTCGAGCTGGCCGTACAGCTGGGTGAGGTGCGCACCGTGGCCACCGGCACCCCCTGGCTGCGGCGCGTGGACCGCACCGAGCTGCGCCGGCTCGCCGAGGCCGAGGGCGGCCCCGAGGGGCTGCGGGAGCGGCTGCGGTCGGTCGGAGTAGGGCAGGGTGCGGAGCTGTTGGGCATCAGCCCCGGCCGATTCGGCCGGCTGGCGCGCTGCGGGTGCTTCACCCCCGTCCGCTTCTACGTGAACCGCTACCAGGCCGTCGTCTGGCTCTATCTCGCGACCGAGGTGCGGCGGTTCGCCGAGCGGGAGCCGGAGTTGCTGACCGGCCGCGCCCCGGCCGGGCTGCTGGCGATGCTCGCCGCCGGCGAGGACCTGCGGGCCCGCGGCTGGCGCGGCCGCCGGGCCGAGCAGCTCATCGGGCAGACGGACGACCCGTGGGAGCGAGCCGCGGTGTGGGCTGCCCTGTTGGCCCCCGACGAGCTGGACCAGGCCGTGGAGGACCCGCATGAGCGTGCCTGGCTGCGGCGCCTCCGCCCCGCCCTGGTCTCCTCCGGAGCCCACGCCCCCGGCTCGCGCGACGCGGCCGCAGGCGTGCTCACGGCGGACGACCCGGTGGAGCTCCTCACCTGCCGCCTCTGCCTCGCCGCGGCGCTGACCACGGCCCGCGCGGCCCGTCCGGCCCCGCTCCTCGGGCCGGCCGAGGCCGTTCCCGGGGGCGTCGAGGCGTGGCCGCCCGGGGAGATCGCGGAGCCGTCGGGGGCGGCGGCGACGGGGGCGATGGGGACGACACAGGCGACGGGGTTGAAGGCTGCCGGGCGGCCCGCGCTTGGTCCCGCCTCCCGCACCGGCCGCTCGCGCCCGCTGTGGAGGCGACTGCTCGGCCGTGCCTGACTCCCGGGCACCCACAGGGGAGTCGAGCCCCGCCTGGAGACGGTCGACGCCGCATCGCTCCTCGCCGTGGTGGACCATCGATAAGAAGATCAGCTTAGGTTAGGCTTCCCTAGCCTTGTCGATGCTGTTGTGACGCCTGTCCCGTGATGACGGAAGTAGAGCACCCATGACGTATGACCTCGCCCGCTCAGCCCGTCTGTCGCGCCGTGGCCTGTTCGCGGCCGGCGGTGCCCTCGCCCTCGCTCCGGTGCTGGCGGCCTGCGGCGGTGACAAGAAGGACGACACGGCGAAGGCGGGCGAAAGCTCCTGGTCCTTCAAGGACGACCGGGGCCGCACGGTCACGCGGAAGAAGAGGCCGGAGCGGATCGTGGCCTTCGTCAGCACCGCCGCGGCGCTGTACGACTACGGGATCGAGTGCACCGGCATCTTCGGGCCCAGCTCGCCGGTGCACGGCAAGCCCAACCCGCAGGCCGGAGACCTCGATGTGGAACGGCTGACCAGCCTCGGCGAGGCGTGGGGCGCGTTCAGCATCGAGAAGTACGCCCGGCTCCGGCCCGACCTGTTGGTCAGCAACATGTTCCCGGCGCCTGATCTGTGGTTCGTGCCGCAGGACAGCGCCAAGAAGATCCAGGAGATCGCGCCCAGCGTCGGCATCAACGTCGCTCGCACCTCACTGCTCAACCCGCTCAAGCGCACGGCCGAGCTCGCCGAGTCTCTCGGTGCCGACCTCGGCGCGCGCAAGGTCGTCGACGCCAAGGCGCGCTTCGACCGGGCCGTCCGGACCCTGCGCGAGGCCGCCGCGGCCAACAAGGGCCTGAAGATCCTCGCCATGACCGCCGACCCGGACAACCTCTACGTCGCGGTCCCCGACTCGTACTGCGACCTCAACTTCTACAAGAGCCTCGGCGTCGAGTTCGTGGAGGGCAAGAAGAGCGACAAGTGGGGCTTCTGGGAGTTCCTCAGCTGGGAGAACGCCGACAAGTACCACGCCGACCTGATAATGATCGACAACCGTTCCAGCGCACTGCCGCGGCAGCAGCTCGACGAGCGACCCACCTGGCGCCGGCTTCCCGCGATCAAGGCCGAGCAGACCGTCGACTGGGCCATGGAAGAGCGCTTCAGCTACGCCGGCTACGCGCCGGTGCTCGAACAACTCGCCGCCGCGATAACCAAGTCCAAGAAGCTGCGCGCTTAGCCGCGCCCCGGTCCGCCGGGTCGGGGACGAGGAGCCGCCGGTCGGCGCGAGGATCCGCCGGTCGGAGCGAGATCCGCCGGGTCCGTGCCGAGGTTGTCCCCGAGTGGCCCGAGCGTCCCCGAGCCGCCCGGGCCGATCCGATCTGGCCGACCCCCGCGGCGAGGGTGGTGGTCAGCGCCCCGCCGCGGCAGCCGTGGCGCCGGAACTCCTCGGCCCCGTCCCCGAGTCCGTTCGGGCACCTAGCGGAAAAGGGCCGCGTGCTCTTCCGCCCACGAGCGGAACGTGCGCGCCGGTGCTCCGGTGATCTCTTCCACGGTTGAGGTGACCAGGTTCGATTCGGGCCGCGTATCGGCGCTGGCCAACAGGGCCTCGATGAGGGCGGGCGGCCTGCCGTCGGCGAGCATCTGCTCTCGCGCGATCTCGAGGGGGACCTTCTCGAACCGCGTCCGGCGGCCGATCGCCTCCCCGATCGTATGGACCTGCGCGTCCCTGCTCATGACCTGCGGACCGGTCAGGACGTGTCTGGTCCCCGCGTGCCCTTCATCGGTCAGCGCATGTGCCGCCACGGCCGCCACATCGCGTTCGTGGATCACCGCTGTGGCGGCGATGTCGGGACCGCGAACGACGTCCGTGGCCCGGATCTGCTCGGCCCATCCTCGCGCGTTGGAGGCGATGGTGTTCGACCGCAGCACGGTCCACTCCAGGCCGGATTCCTCGATCAGGCCCTCCATGTCGGCGTGGAGCTGGTTGATCGGGTCGGTCTGCCGTCCGCCATCGTCGTTCACGCCCGACGATGAGAGGTAGACGATGCGGCGTGCGTGCCGTGCGATCGTCTCCAGTACGGCGGGGGCGCCCTCGGTCGTCAGGAAAGGCCAGATCAGGAACACCGTGTCGGTCCCGGTCAGCGCCCGCTCCAGCGTGTCCGGCCTGGACAGGTCCCCGCCCACGACCTCGACTCCCGGCGGCAGCTCGGCCGATTCGGGGTCCCGCGCCAACGCACGTACAGCGACGCCTGCGGTCAGGAGTTGAACGACAACGTGTCGACCGACGTTCCCGGTGGCACCGATCACGAGAATCTCACTCATGATCAGGTCAGCCTCGGCCACGCTCGAAGTATTCCTGTCTGCCGGGGCCGGGCCGGGGTCGAGGCCGGGGATCGAAGGTGAGGGTTTTAGGGTTCGATCGGTAGGTATCACCGAGTTCAGGAGATCAACGGGTGTCCGATCTGGACTTCTACGCTCACGTCGCCACGCGCTGCGACGTCCTCGGGGCCGGCATAGGGTCCGGTCTCGCCGCATGGGAAGCCATGGTGGGGTCGGACTACGTCGACGATGCGGGCGATGGGCTGGTGCGTCGGGACTACGGGCTGGTGGAGCTCTCCTTCTCGGATGCCGACGGGCCCCTGTCCTGCTTCGGGATCGGTGTGCAGGTCCATCGGTTGGTGCACGGTCCCTGCGTGCCGGCGCCCCTGGAACGGGAGTACGGGGAGTTCGCGCCCCGTGCCCGGTTCGAGGAGTTGCGGTCCGTGATCCTGTCCCTGGGGTGCACGGTCGAGCCCGATGACCTCTCAGGGGACATCCACCGTTATCGCGTGCCCGAGTCCGACGCGCGCATTCTCGTCATCGCTGATCCCGACCCGCATGGGGACGGCGACCACGATGTCGACGACCCGGAGATTCACCAGGCAGGCGACGTGTGGGCGTTGAGTATCTCCCCGGCCTGGTGGGGGCCGCGCTAGAGACCGTCCGACAGGCCCTTTCCGGAGCCGTGGCCGGATCGAGGCGAGGGAGGCGGCGAGAATCGCGTTCGGAGGGGAGCGAACCCCGTCCGACGGTGGGCGCGTGAATCGTTGTCAGCGCCGTATGACAAGGTCTGTCGCACGAGTACGGCACGGAACGAGGAGTTCAAGATGACGGGGGCCTGGGACGAGGCGCGCGTGGTGGACCTGGCGCGGCGGCTGAAGCGTGCGGACACCGACGGCTGGAGCGGCGCGGCGCTGCGGGCGGTGGTCGAGGACCTCGGCTGGGGGTGGCGGAACAGCGCCGCCGGGCCGCGGCTGAGCACGGGCCCGGAGTCGGAGGCGGAACCGCGGTGGACCGCCCGACTGCGTCCGACGGGTCGCTTCGAGGAGGACTACGCGCACGACGGCGAGGAGTACGTGGGGCTGTATGTGCCCGTCGCGCTGCCAGAGGGCGGGGCCGCGGAGAAGGCCGCGGCCTTCCGGACGGTCGCCGAGACGCTGACGAAGGAGTTCGGCCCCGCCTCCATCATGGGCGCGTACGGCGACCCCGGACCGTTCTACGACTCCGCGCCGCTGTGGGGGAGCCCCTTCCTCCGCTGGCGTGAGCGCGAGAACACGCTGGAGCTGTACGCCGGCGAGCACGGCCCCGAACTGCTGCTCCAGCCGACCGATCCGGTGGAGAACTGGTTCTGGCGGCAGGGGCACGGCGAGCACTACGCGGTCGGCGGGTTCTTCGGCTCCCGCCGCGACCCCGCCAACGCGGGCCTGGGCTTCCCGGGTCGCTGGCGCACCGACGACTGGGACGTCTTCTCGAACGCCCTGGGCGACTTCCTGCACACGCTCCCGGCCGAGACCCACGCCCTGGGCATCGAGCTGGACCTGGGCTTCCACGCGCTGGTGCCCGGCACCTACGGCCCGATCCTGTTCCACCTCGTCTGCAACGAGCGGCTGGAGATCGTCTACGATCCGGAGCGCCTCCACGAGGACGGCACCGATCCGACGTCCTTCGGCTGGATCTCGCGGAGCTCCCGACCGGCCGCCCTGGACCACTGGCTCGACTGCCCCTACCACTCCGGGGACTTCGGCATCGGCGAGGTGGACGGCCGCCGGCTGGCCCGGATGATGGTCGACACCCTGCGCGCCCTGGGGGTCGCCTCCCCGAAGGACCTCAGCCTGTCGGACCACGCGCAGCGGGTCGGGGACTACCACGTCGACTACTACGGCCTCACCCTGCGCGAGAACCCGTAAGCCGGGTGCGGGGATCCGCGGTCGTTCGCGGCCTGGTGCGGGCATCCGCGGTCGCCCCCCCCCGCCCCCGGCTGCCCGCTGAGGCGGGCGGCCGGGGGCGGAAGGGGGCGTCAGTCCGCGCGGCCGGTGGCGGCCACCGTGATGCCCAGGCCGATCATCGCGAACCCGCCGGCCCCGCCGACCAGGGACATGCGGCGTTCGGAGCGGGCGAACCAGGCGCGTGCCGCGGAGGCCGTCAGGGCCCAGGCCGTGTCCGTGACCAGGCCGATGCCGATCGGGACCAGGCCGAGGACGAGCATCTGGGTGGGCACCGCGCCGGCCCCGTGGTCGACGAACTGCGGGAGCACGGCGGCGAAGAAGACGAGGCCCTTGGGGTTGGTGGCGCCCACCAGCATCCCGTCCACCACCGTGCGGACGTCGCCGCGGCGTGCGGGCCGCGGCGACGGTTGCCCCGCCTCGCCCAGTCGTCCGCGGTGCCGGAGGGCCCGTACGCCGAGGAAGACCAGGTAGCCGGCGCCGGCGAGCTTCACCGCGGTGAAGGCCGTCGCGGAGCGACCGATCAGCGAGCCGAGGCCGAGGGCGACGACGACCACCAGGAGGTAGGAGCCGAGCGCATTGCCCCAGGCGGTCGCCAGCGCGGTGCGGCGGCCGTGGGCCAGGGCCCGGCCGACGACGAAGAGCACGCTCGGCCCCGGGATCACGATCATGACGAAGGACGCCGCCGCGAACGCGAGCAGCCGCTCACCGGACACCGGATCTCCCCACCGTCGCCCCCGTGGAAGACACCTGGTCGGTGCCGACCGTCCGTTGCACGGCCCCACTCAACAGCCTTGGCCTCAGCCTGTCCAGCGCGAATGGCCGGGGTAAAGCGGTGCATATTCGGGCGTTACCACCCGATGAGATACCCGCTTTCTCTCCCGAAGTGACCATGGGCCACCCCGGCGCCCTGCTCAGCCGACGCGGGGGGTTAGCATATGAGCGCCGCCTAGCTCGAAAGATAAACCTGTGACTGTCAACGAAGACTCGTTCACAAACTGGAAGCACCGCGAGGAGATCGCGGAGTCGATGATTCCGATCATCGGGAAGCTGCACCGGGAGCAGGACGTCACCGTCCTCCTCCACAGTCGCTCCCTGGTGAACAAGTCGGTGGTCAGCATCCTCAAGACCCACCGATTCGCCCGGCAGATCGCCGGCGAGGAACTCTCGGTCACCGACACGCTGCCGTTCCTCCAGGCCCTCACCACCCTTGACCTCGGGCCTTCCCAGATCGACATCGGCATGCTCGCCGCGACGTACCGACGCGACGACCGCGGTCTCTCGGTGGAGGAGTTCACCGCCGAGGCCGTCTCCGGCGCCACGGGGGCCAACAAGGTCGAGCGCCGCGAGGGGCGCGACGTCGTCCTCTACGGCTTCGGCCGCATCGGCCGCCTCGTCGCCCGCCTGCTCATTGAGAAGGCCGGTTCCGGCAACGGCCTGCGGCTGCGCGCCATCGTCGTCCGCCAGGGCGGCGACCAGGACATCGTCAAGCGGGCCTCGCTGCTGCGCCGTGACTCGATCCACGGCCAGTTCCAGGGCACGATCACCGTCGACGAGGCGAACAGCACGATCATCGCCAACGGCAACGAGATCAAGGTGATCTACGCCGGCGACCCGTCCGAGGTCGACTACACGGCGTACGGGATCAAGGACGCCATCCTGATCGACAACACCGGCAAGTGGCGCGACCGCGAGGGCCTCTCCAAGCACCTGCGCCCCGGTATCGACAAGGTCGTCCTGACCGCCCCGGGCAAGGGCGATGTCCCCAACATCGTCCACGGCGTCAACCACGACATGATCAAGCCGGACGAGCAGATCCTGTCCTGCGCGTCCTGCACCACCAACGCGATCGTCCCGCCGCTGAAGGCGATGGCGGACGAGTACGGCGTGCTCCGCGGCCACGTGGAGACCGTCCACTCGTTCACCAACGACCAGAACCTGCTGGACAACTACCACAAGGCCGACCGTCGCGGCCGCTCGGCGCCGCTCAACATGGTCATCACCGAGACCGGTGCCGCGTCCGCCGTCGCCAAGGCGCTGCCGGAGCTCAAGGCGCCGATCACCGGCAGCTCGATCCGCGTCCCGGTGCCGGACGTCTCGATCGCGATCCTCAGCCTGCGCCTCGGGCGTGAGACCACCCGCGAGGAGGTCCTCGACTACCTGCGCAACGTGTCGCTGACCTCGCCGCTCAAGCGCCAGATCGACTTCATCAGCGCCCCCGACGCGGTGTCGAGCGACTTCATCGGCTCGCGCCACGCCTCCATCGTCGACGCCGGCGCCACCAAGGTCGACGGCGACAACGCGATCCTGTACCTCTGGTACGACAACGAGTTCGGCTACTCCTGCCAGGTCATCCGCGTCGTCCAGTACGTCTCCGGGGTGGAGTACCCGACCTACCCGGCTCCGCTGGCCTGACGGACGCCCTGTCCGACGGGCGTCCTGCTTGACCGCCGCCCCGTCTGAGGTACGTCCCGAGCAGAGGTCCGCGTCGTGTGGCAACACCCGACGCGGACCTTTGTCATGGGCGAAACCCCAGGTCAGACGTGCTGGCGGAAGAGTCCCTCCTGCATCACCGAGACCAGCAGCCGACCGTCGCGGTCGAAGATCTGGCCGCGGGCCAGGCCGCGGGCTCCGGTGGCGACGGGGGACTCCTGCTGGTAGAGGAACCACTCGTCCGCGCGGAAGGGGCGGTGGAACCACATGGCGTGGTCCAGGGAGGCCATGTCGAAGCCGCGGGGACCCCACAGCGGCTCGACGGGGATGCGCACCGCGTCGAGCAGGGTCATGTCGCTGGCGTAGGTGAGGGCGCAGGTGTGCACGAGCGGGTCCGTGCCGAGCGGGCCCACCGCGCGCATCCACACCGCGCTGCGCGGCTCGGCGCCCTCGAGGTCCTCGGGCGTCCAGCGCAGCCGGTCCACGTAGCGGATGTCGAACGCCTGGCGGCGCTCCATGCGACGCAGCGGCTCGGGCAGCTCGCCGAGGTGCTCACGCAGCTCCTCGCCGAGCCGGGGGAGGCTCTCCGGCTCCGGCACCCCCGGCATGGGCACCTGGTGTTCGAAGCCCGGCTCCGGCTCGTGGAAGGAGGCCGTCAGATTGAAGATCGTCCGGCCCTGCTGCACGGCCACCACCCGCCGGGTGGTGAAGGACCGCCCGTCGCGCACCCGCTCCACCTGGTAGACGATGGGCACCCCCGGCGTGCCGGGACGCAGGAAGTAGGCGTGCAGCGAGTGCACGGGGCGCTTCCCGTCGGTGGTCCGGCCGGCGGCCACTAGGGCCTGGCCGGCCACCTGCCCGCCGAACACCCGCTGCAACGACTCGTCCGGGCTGTGGCCGCGGAAGATGTTCAGCTCGATCTGCTCCAGGTCGAGCAGGTCGACCAAGCGCTCGGCGGGACTGGTCATCGGTGGAGCCCTTCTGCCGGTGGAACTCGCCGTGGGGTGGCGTTACCGGAGGTTACAGCTGGCCCACGTCCGTGACCCGGACCACCGCGCGGCCCTCCTCGTCGGAGGCCGCGAGATCCACCTCGGCGGAGATGCCCCAGTCGTGGTCGCCGTTGGGGTCGGCGAAGGTCTGGCGCACCCGCCACAGGCCGTGCTCCGGGTCCTCCTCGATCCGCAGCAGCTTGGGCCCGCGGGCGTCGGGGCCGGTGCCCAGGTCCTCGTACTCGTCCCAGTAGGCGTCCATGGCCTCGGCCCACCGGGCCTCGTCCCAGCCCGCCTCCTCGTCCATCTCGCCGAGCTCCCGGACGTCGTCCAGGGCGGCCAGCTCCACCCGGCGGAACATCGCGTTGCGCACCAGCACCCGGAAGGCGCGGGCGTTCGAGGTGACCGGCTTGACCTGGTCGGCGCGCTCCCGGGCCTCCTCGGCCGATTCCTCCTCCGGGTTGGCCAGCTGCTCCCACTCGTCCAACAGGCTGGAGTCGACCTGCCGGACCATCTCGCCCAGCCAGGCGATCAGGTCCTCGAAGTCGTCGGACTTCAGGTCGTCGGGAACGGTGTTGTCCAGGGCCTTGTAGGCGCTGGCGAGGTAGCGCAGCACGATGCCCTCGGTCCGCGCCAGGTCGTAGAAGGACGTGAACTCGGTGAAGGTCATCGCCCGCTCGTACATGTCCCGGATGACGGCCTTGGGCGACAGCGGATGGTCGCCGACCCACGGGTGGCTCTTGCGATACAGCCCGTAGGCGTGCAGCAGCAGCTCCTCCAGCGGCTTGGGGTAGCTGATCTCCTGGAGCCGCTCCATCCGCTCCTCGTACTCGACGCCGTCGGCCTTCATCGCGGCCACCGCCTCGCCGCGGGCCTTGTTCTCCTGCGCGGCCAGGATCTGCCGGGGGTCGTCCAGGGTCGACTCGACGACCGAGACCATGTCCAGGGCGTAGGACGGCGACTCGGGGTCCAACAGCTCGAAGGCGGCGAGGGCGAAGGTGGACAGCGGCTGGTTCAGCGCGAAGTTCTGCTGGAGGTCCACCGTCAGCCGCACCCGGCGGCCCTCGGCGTCCGGCTCGTCCAGCCGCTCCACGACCCCGCCGTCCAGCAGCGAGCGGTAGATCGCGATGGCGCGGCGGATGTGGCGCAGCTGGTTCTTGCGCGGCTCGTGGTTGTCCTCCAGGAGCCGGCGCATCGCCTCGAAGGCGTCGCCGGGCCGGGCGATGACCGACAGCAGCATGGCGTGGGTGACCTGGAAGCGCGAGGTGAGCGGCTCCGGCTCGGAGGCGATGAGCTTCTCGAAGGTGTTCTGGCCCCAGTTGACGAAGCCCTCGGGGGCCTTCTTGCGGACTACCTTGCGGCGCTTCTTGGGGTCGTCCCCGGCCTTGGCGAGGGCCTTCTCGTTCTCGATGACGTGCTCGGGCGCCTGCGCCACCACGAAGCCGGCGGTGTCGAAGCCGGCCCGCCCGGCGCGGCCCGCGATCTGGTGGAACTCCCGCGCCCGGAGCGTCCGCACCCGCTGCCCGTCGTACTTGGTCAGCGCGGTGAACAGCACCGTGCGGATCGGCACGTTCACACCCACGCCCAGGGTGTCGGTGCCGCAGATGACCTTGAGCAGGCCGGCCTGGGCCAGCTTCTCCACCAGCCGACGGTACTTGGGCAGCATGCCCGCGTGGTGCACCCCGATGCCGTGCCGGACGTAACGGGACAGGTTGCGTCCGAACTTGGTGGTGAAGCGGAAGTTGCCGATCAGCGCCGCGATCTCGTCCTTCTCGGCGCGGGTGCACATGTTGATGCTCATCAGCGCCTGGGCCCGCTCCACCGCCGCGGCCTGGGTGAAGTGCACGATGTAGACGGGCGCCTGTCGGGTCTCCAGCAACTCGGTGAGGGTGTCCGTCATCGGCGTCGTACGGTACTCGTAGCTCAGCGGCACCGGCCGGGTCGCGGACCGTACGACGGCCGTGGGCCGCCCGGTGCGCCGGGTCAGGTCCTCCTCGAACCGCGTCACGTCGCCGAGCGTCGCCGACATCAGGACGAACTGCGCCTGCGGCAGCTCAAGCAGCGGGATCTGCCAGGCCCAGCCCCGGTCCGGCTCGGCGTAGAAGTGGAACTCGTCCATCACCACCTGGCCGATGTCGGCGTCCCTGCCGTCCCGCAGCGCGATGGAGGCCAGCACCTCGGCGGTGCAGCAGATCACCGGGGCGTCCGCGTTGACCGACGCGTCGCCGGTGAGCATGCCGACGTTCTCCGTGCCGAACACCTTGCACAGCTCGAAGAACTTCTCCGAGACCAGGGCCTTGATCGGCGCGGTGTAGAAGGTGACCTGGTCCTTGGCGAGCGCGGTGAAGTGGGCGCCCGCCGCCACCAGGCTCTTTCCGGAGCCGGTGGGCGTCGACAGGATGACGTTCGCGCCGGACACCACCTCGATCAGTGCTTCCTCCTGGGCGGGGTAGAGCGAGATGCCCCGCCCCTCGACCCAGGTCGAGAACGCCTCAAACAGCGCATCGGGGTCGGCGTCGCTCGGCAGCTGATCAATAAGAGTCACCCCCCTATACTGCCTGGTTTCCCGCGCGAGCCGGGAACCGGCTGTGCTGAGGAAGATCGTCCACGGCTAGGGTGGGCGGGCCGATCAGACCAACTCCCGCGCGGAAGCGGGCACGAACAGGGGCGGGGCACGACGATGATGGGACCGGCGCACTCACTCTCCGGGGCGGCTGCCTGGCTGGGGGTGGGGGCGGCGACCGCGGCGGCCGGCCATGCGATGCCCTGGCCGGTGCTGGTCGTCGGCGCCCTGATCTGCGCCGGGGCCGCGCTCGCCCCGGACCTGGACCACAAGGCCGCGACGATCTCCCGGGCCTTCGGCCCGATCTCCCGCACCCTGTGCGAGGTCACGGACAAGCTGTCGTACGCCGTCTACAAGGCGACGAAGACACAGAGCGACCCGCGGCGCTCCGGCGGCCACCGCACGCTCACCCACACCTGGGTGTGGGCGGTGCTGATCGGCGCGGGCGCCTCCGCGCTCGCCGTGGCCGGGGGGCGCTGGGCGGTGCTGGGCATCCTCTTCGTCCACATGGTGCTCGCCGTGGAGGGGCTGCTGTGGCGGGCCGCCCGGGTCTCCAGCGACGTCCTGGTCTGGCTGCTCGGCGCGACCAGCGCCTGGCTGCTCGCCGAGATCCTCAACAAGCCGGGCAACGGCGCTGACTGGCTGTTCGACGGCCAGCCGTACCTGTGGCTGGGCCTGCCCATCGTGCTGGGCGCGCTCGTACACGACATCGGGGACGCGCTGACCGTCTCCGGCTGCCCGATCCTGTGGCCCATCCCGATCGGCCGCAAGCGCTGGTACCCGGTGGGCCCGCCCCGCGGGATGCGCTTCCGCGCCGGGAGCTGGGTCGAGCTGAAGGTGCTGATGCCGGTCTTCATGGTCCTGGGCGGCCTCGGCGGGCTGGGCGCCCTCAACGTGATCTGAACCGGTCGGCGCGGCCTTTGGCGGGCGAACCGGTCGGCGCGGCCCTCGGCGGGCCGCCGCGGCCCTCTCGACGACCGACTCTCACCCTGAGGTCTAGGGTGAGAGTCGGTCGTCGTATGGTGACCTGGCGCACACGCGAACCCGCGCCGCGCGAGGCGCCGTCGCACGGCGCTCGCTACCGGTGCCAGGAGCGCCACAGCGCCGCGTACGCCCCGCCCGCCGCGACCAGTTCGTCGTGGCTGCCCAACTCGCTGATCCGGCCGTCCTCCACCACCGCGATCACATCCGCGTCGTGGGCGGTGTGCAGCCGGTGCGCGATGGCGACCACCGTCCGCCCCTCCAGCACCCGGGCCAGCGAACGCTCCAGATGGCGGGCCGCCCGCGGGTCGAGCAGGGACGTGGCCTCGTCCAGGATCAACGTATGGGGGTCGGCGAGCACCAGCCGGGCCAGCGCGATCTGCTGCGCCTGCGCCGGGGACAGCGCCAGGCCGCCCGAGCCCACCTCCGTGTCCAGCCCGTCCGAGAGCCCCCGCGCCCAGGCGTCCGCGTCCACCGCGGCGAGCGCCGCCCACAGCTCCGTGTCCCGGGCGGAGGCGCGCGCCAGCAGCAGGTTGTCGCGCAGCGAGCCCACGAAGACATGGTGCTCCTGGTTGACCAGCGCCACGTGCGCGCGCACCCGCTCCGCAGGCATCCGGGCCAGCTCCGCGCCGCCCAGCGTGACCTCGCCCGTCCGGGGCGCGTAGATCCCCGCGATCAGTCGGCCCAGCGTCGACTTGCCCGCCCCGGACGGCCCCACGAGGGCCATCCGGGTCCCCGGCCGCACCCGCAGGGTGATCCCGCGCAGCACCTCGCTGTCGGCCCGGTAACCGAACCGCACCGCGTCCGCCCGGACATCCCGGCCCGCGGGCGCGTCCCCGGTGTCGTCGACGGTCGTGTCGATCTCGCGCACCCCGACCAGCCGGGCCAGCGACACCTGGGCCACCTGGAGCTCGTCGTACCAGCGCAGGACCAGCCCGACCGGCTCCGCCAGCATCTGCGCCAGCAGCGCCCCGGTCGTCAGCTCGCCGACCGACATCCAGCCCTGGAGCACGCACGCGCCGCCGATCATCAGCACCGAGCCGGTGATCAGGGTGTAGGTCGTATTGATCACCGGGAAGAGGACGGTGCGCAGCCAGAGCGTGTACTGCTCCCATCGGGTCCATTCGTGGATCCGCTGGTCGGAGAGCGCCACACGGCGCTCTCCCAGCCGGTGCGCCTCGACGGTCCGCCCGGCGTCCACGGTCTCGGTCAGCGCCGCGGCGACCGCCGCGTACCCGGCAGCCTCCGAGCGGTAGGCGCTCGGCGCACGGCGGAAGTACCAGCGGCAGCCGACCAACAGCACTGGCAGCGCGACCAGCACGGCGAGGCCGAGCGGCGGCGCGGTCGCGGTCAGCGCGCCCAGCAGCAGACCGGCCCACACCACGCCGATCGACAGCTGCGGCACCGCCTCGCGCATCGCCTCCGACAGCCGGTCGACGTCGGTGGTGATCCGGGAGAGCAGGTCTCCCGTGCCGGCCCGTTCCAGCACGCTCGGCGGCAGCCGCACCGAACGGACGAGGAAGTCCTCCCGCAGGTCCGCCAGCATCCGCTCGCCCAGCATCGCGCCGCGCAGCCGCACCTCCCGCACGAAGACGGTCTGGACGGCCAGCGCCACCGCGAACAGCGACACCGTGCGGCCGAGATGGAGGTCCTCGGCGCCCCGCGACACGTTCTCGACCAGGCCGCCCAGCAGATACGGACCGACCATGGAGGCGAGCACCGCGGCGGTGTTCACCGCCAGCAGCGCCAGAAACGCGGCGCGGTGACGGCGCAACAGCTCACGCACGTACCCGCGGACGGTCGCCGGCCCGCCGACCGGAAGCGTCGCCGTCGACTCCTGAGCCGCGGGGTCGAACTCCGGGGGTGCCACGCCGATCATGCCGACTCCTCCACGCGCTCCCTGCCGTCCCGTTCCATGCCGGTGGGCGGCACGCCGTTCCGTTCCCTGTCGTCCGGTTCTGTGCCGGCCGGCGGCACGCCGTTCCGCTCCTTGTCGTCCGGCTCCAGGTCGCCGCGGATCGTGGGGCGCCCCACACCGTCCCGCTCGCCCCGTTCGGCGTCGGTCTCCCGGGTGACCACCGCCAGATACGCGGGGTCGGCGCGCAGCAGCTCGCGGTGGGTCCCGGCCGCCACCGCCGTGCCGTCCCGTACGAACACCACCCGGTCGGCCCGGTCCAGCAGCAGCGGGCTGGAGGTGAAGACGGCGGTGGTGCGGCCGCGCCGCAGCCGCCGCAGCCCGTCCGCGATCCGCGCCTCGGTGTGCGAGTCCACCGCCGACGTCGGCTCGTCGAGCACCAGCACCTCGGGGTCCGTCACTAGCGAGCGGGCCAGCGCCAGCCGCTGTCGCTGGCCACCGGAGAGCGACCGGCCGCGCTCGGTGAGCCGCGCGGCCATCGGGTCGCCCGGCCGCCCGTCCGCCGTCGGCACGGTCTGCGCGAGCGCGGTGAGCACATCGCCGCACTGCGCCGCCTCCAGGGCCGCGGACGACGTGACCGCCCCCGAGGCGGGCACGTCGAACAGCTCGGCCAGCGTGCCCGACAGCAGCGTCGGATCCTTGTCCTGGACCAGCACCGCGGCGCGGGCCGCCGACAGCGACACCTCGTCCAGGGCGACGCCGCCGAGCAGGGGAGAGGGAGAGGGCGCCGAGCCCGCCGGCGCCTCGGGCGTCGCCGACCGCCGGTCCGGTCCGGCCCCCTCGGCCGGGTGCCCGCCGAGGCGTTCGGCCAGCCGCCCGGCCACGTCCGGATCGCCGCACACCACCGCGGTCAGCCGCCCGGCCGGCACCAGCAGGCCGCTCACCGGGTCGTACAGATCGCCGCCG
The DNA here is from genome assembly GCF_029541745.1 of Streptomyces sp. LX-29. Classification (NCBI taxonomy): domain Bacteria; kingdom Bacillati; phylum Actinomycetota; class Actinomycetes; order Kitasatosporales; family Streptomycetaceae; genus Streptomyces; species Streptomyces sp. LX-29. The sequence continues at coordinate 7,737,839 of NZ_CP089746.1, forward strand.
AGCGGCTCGCCGACCCCGCCGTGCTCGTACTCCGGGGCGGCCGCGGCCGTGCCGCGTCGCAGCGCCAGCACCCGCGCCGCGCGGCGGGCGGAGGGTCGGGAGAAGGAGTACGCCATGGCGATCTCCTCCACGGTCCGCAGCGGCAGCAGCAGGAAGGTGACCGCGGCGTAGACGGTGACCAGTTCGCCGACCTCGATCCGGCCGTCCCGGGCCAGCACGGCCCCGTACCCGACGACGCCGATCAGCAGCAGCCCCGGCAACACCACCTGGACCGCCGCGATGAGCGCCCACATCCGGGCGCTGCGCACCGCCGCCTCCCGCACCTGCTGGGACGCCCGCCGGTACCGCTGGAGGAACAGCTCCTCGCCGCCGATGCCCCGCAGCACCCGCAACCCGGCGACGGTGTCCGCGGCGAGCTCGGTGGCCCGGCCGGCCTTCTCGCGCTGCTCGTCCGCGCGGCGGGTGGCACGCGGCAGCAGCGGCAGCACGGCCAGCGCCAGGACCGGCATGCCGACCGCCACCACACCACCCAGCGCGGGCTGGTAGAGCACCAGGGCCACGCACACTCCGATGGTGGTGAGCAAGGCGGCGGTGAACCGGGAGAGCGCCTCCACGAACCAGCCGATCTTCTCCACATCGTTGGTGGACACGGCGACGACCTCACCCGCCGCCACCTGCCGGGTCAACGAGGCCCCCAGCTCGGCCGTCTTGCGCGACAGCAGCTGTTGGACCCGCGCGGCGGCCGTGATCCAGTTGGTGACGGCGGCCCGGTGCAACATGGCGTCGCCCAGCGCGGAGAGCGCGCCGAGCAGCAACAGCAGCCCGCCGGCCAGCGCGAGGCGGGCGCCCGAGCGGTCCACCACGGCCTGCACCGCAAGTCCGACCGCGATCGGGAACGACGCCACGGACGCCTGGTGCAGCAGGCCCCACAGCAGTGCGCGGAGCTGGCCGCCCAACTGCCGCCGGCCCAGCCAGAGCAGAAGACGCGGTCCGGACCGTACGTCGGGCAGGCCGGGGTCGGGGTACGGAAGATCGCGAATCTGCATGACGTCCCAGGGCTCGCGGGGGGGGGGAAAGACGGGATGACGGGCGGAGACGGTGAAGTGGACGGAGGCGCGGGGAGCGAGGTGCCGACGTGGGACCGGTGGGCTGCTCGTAGCGCGGCTCGGCGGACGGGACGACCCGGGCAGGAGAGGGCGGAACGAGGGAACGGTGAAAGGGTCGTCGCACGGCGCCTCGGAGTTCAACTGGTTTTCCGTTCCCGGGGTATGGCGCACTTCCCGGGGTCACCTGCGCGTCCAGGGACCGGGGTGCGACGATGGCGGGTATGGGAATCTCCGGCACCTTGTCCAGACGTACGGCCGCGCTGACCGTGGCGGCGGTGCTCCTGCTCGCCGGCTGCGGCGGCGGTTCGGACCAAGGCGACGGTGACAGAGCCGGGGACAAGGCGAAGGGCGGAAGCGACGGGCGGGGCGACCGGGACACCGTCGGCGACGGCGGCGGCCCGCGCGGCGGTTCCGCCAAGCACCCCGCGAACCGGGCCTCGCCGCCCGCCGTGTCGACCCGTATCCCCGACGTGGGCGACACGCTGCAGTCCCGTATTCCCGACCGCTCGCGGCAGGTCCTGGCCGTGTACGGAGAGGGTGAGAACTCCGCCCGAGCGACCGCCGTGCTCTATGTCAAGCGCGGCGAGAACTGGCACCGGGACCGGAGTTGGGCCGCGCACAACGGCCGGCGCGGCTGGACGGTCGACCACGAGGAGAACGATCTGCGCAGCCCCGTCGGCGTGTTCACGCTCAGCGACGCGGGCGGGGTGCTGCCGGACCCCGGGGCCCGGCTCCCGTATGACGCCGACGCCGCCTTCGCCGCGCCGCGGTACTGGCCGAAGACCTACTGGAACGACTTCGACTACGTCATCGCCATCGACTACAACCGGGTCCGCGGTACCTCTCCGCTCGACCCGACCCGGCCCCGGGGGCAGCGTGAGGGCGGCGGCATCTGGCTCCATCTGGACCACGGCAGTGGCACCTCGGCCTGTGTGAGCCTCCCCAAGTCCGGCATGGAGTACCTGCTGAAGACGCTCGACCCCGCGCGGCACCCGGTCGTGGTGATGGGGGACAAGGCGCACCTCGCGGACTAGAGCGGCCGGGCTCACTCACGAGGCCGAAGGCGGCGCCGAGCAACGCCGCGACCGCGCGCCCGGCAGCGACCGCGACCGCGCCCAACGGCAGCGCCGCGGCCGTGCTCCCGGCAACCCGCGATCGCGCTCCCGGCAACGACCGCGACCGCGCTGCCGTCAGCGCGCGCTCGGGGTCCGGCCGGCCCGCGCCGACCGGACCCCACCCCGCCGCCGTGTGTGCCGTTACGCCCTGGGCTTGGCCGAGTCCACGCCCGGTCGGGCCTTCCGCCAGTGGCCGCGGGTGAAGTCGGGGATGGACTGCGGGGCGCCCTTGGCCCGGATGGAGGCGTTGCTCAGCGGCACCGGCGCGGTCCAGGTGGCCCCGTCGTAGACGTCGAAGTCCGGCACCAGACCGAGCCGCATGCACTGCGTCAGCCGGAAGAGCATGATGTAGTCCATCCCGCCGTGCCCGCCCGGCGGGTTGCTGTGCTCCTTCCACAGCCAGTGGTCCCAGTCGGCGTACGCCGTGAAATCACCCCAGCGGTCGTCGTGCATCTCCGGTTCCAGATAGATCCGGGGCGGATAGTCCTCGAAGACCCCCTTGGTGCCGCCGAGGATGTTGTGCCGGCTGTACGGATGCGGGTTGGAGACGGCGTGCTCCAGCCGGATGACACGACCCTTCGCGGTCTGCACCAGACTGATCGACATGTCGCTTTCTATGTATGTCTCCTTCCAGCTCGGGTCGCCGGGCGGCATGTGCTGCTCCCGATAGGCGGCCAGACCGCGGGCGGGGGAGCCGAAGGTGGTGATCCGCACGGCGCGGTCGCCGCGGTTGACGTCCATGTAGTTGGCGACCGGGCCGAAGCCGTGGTTGGGGTAGAGGTCACCGCGCAGCCGGGTGTGCCACCGGCGGCGCCACGGCGTCTCGTAGTACTCCGGGTCGAACATCAGCCCGCGCAGGTCGTGGATGTACGCGCCGGCGCCGTGCAGCAGCTCGCCGAAGAGGCCGGCGTGCGCCATCCGCAGCACCCGCATCTCGTTCCTGCCGTAACAGCAGTTCTCCAACTGCACGCAGTGGCGGCGAGTGCGCTCCGAGACGTCGACCAGCTCCCACAGCTGGTCCAGCTCCATGGCGAGCGGGCACTCGACGCCGACATGCTTGCCGTGCTCCATCGCCGTCCGGCACATCTCGAAGTGCCAGTCCCAGGGCGTGGCGACGTAGACGAAGTCGACGTCCGCGCGCTCACACATCCGCACGAAGTCGTGCTCGCCGTGGGCGTAGCCGGCGGGCGTGGGCTGGCCGGCGGCGGTGACCTTGGCGACCGCTCTGGCGACCTTCTCCTTCACGGGGTCGCACACCGCGGTCACCCGCACCCCCGGCAACGCCAGAAAGAGGTCGATCATGCTGCCGCCGCGCTGGCCGAGGCCGACGATGCCGACGCGCACGGTGGCGCGCGGCTCGAACGGCACCCCGATCATGGTCGCGCCGCGCCGCGGTGGCGCCGCGGGGGACTCCTCGGTGTCCACGGACTCGGCCGCGGTGGCCGGCGCGGCGGACGCCGGTTCGGCGGCGAGGCCGCCGAACCCGACGCCGATGCCGGCCCCGGTGGCGCCCGCGGTCCTCAGGACCGAGCGTCGACTGGGCTGCCGCGGTGTTTCCTCGTTCATCGAGCCTCCAGGTGAACTGATCGGCACGGCTGGTGGATGCACCTCGTCAGGACCCTGGCGGTTGCGGCACATGGGGCACAAGAGAGCCCGATTGGACTCTTGGTACGGGGGGTTGGACTTCCGTCACACCGACGGCGGTGTGGCCGAACGGGAGGGTGCGGGGCGACGGCACGACGCCCGGTGCGCCGTGAGGCGCGACCGGGCGGCGGGCGATGGCCGGCGGAGCGCCGGACGCCCGGAGTGCCGGCCGACGGAGCCGACGAAGCGCGTGCGTGCAGGGCACCGGCCCCCGCCGCCCGGAGCGCGTGCCGTCCAGAGCGGCGGCCGTCCGCCCGAGCGCCCGCCGCTCGGAGCGCCTTGGGCCCCCCGTGTGCCGCGGCTGTCAGCGGTCGGGGCGGCGGTGGCTCAGCAGCCGCTCATGCAGTGGCTCATGCAGTCGCTCAGCAGCCGCCCGGACCGGCGGAGAGCGTGTCGAGAAGCCCGCCGAGCATCTCCCGCTGCCGCTCGGAGAGGGGCGCGAGCACGTCCTCCGCCGCGGCCCGGCGCGCGTCCCGCAGCGCGCGCAGCGCCGAGCGGCCGGTGTCGGTGAGCTCGATGCGGATCACCCGGCGATTGGCCGGATCCGGTGCCCTGCGCACCGAGCCGTGCGCCTCCAGGGCGTCGACCAGGGTCGTCACCGCGCGCGGCACGACGTCGAGGCGCTCCGCGAGATCCGCCATCCGGGGCGGTCGGCCGTCGTGGTCGAAGTGCGCGACCGTGCGCAGCAGCCGAGACTGGGCCGGGGTGATGCCCAGCGGCTCCAGATGGCGCCTCTGCGCGCGGTGCAGCCGGCGCGTGAGACTCAGCAGCTGCTCGGCGAGCTGCCCGGAGGCGTCGGAGGTGGGGGAGGGCGCGGGGGTGCACATACGGTGACTCTATCAGGGCATAATTCATTGTGAGCTTAGGTAACAGTGGTCTATGCTCATCATGGCTCGACGCGCGCCCTCGGCTCGGCCGGCTCGTCACACAGGCGACCGGCGACCGGCTGCCGGCGCGCCGCTGCCAGCGCGCCGTCGTCGGCCCGCCGCTGTCGGCGCGCGGCTGTCGGCCCGCCGAGCCGCCGTACGGCGCCGTGGCGCCGCGCGACCCACCGCCACCGACCCCGACTTCCCTCCATCGACGCCCGACTCCTGAAGGAGCCCATGCATCACGACGCACCCGAGTGGACCCCACCGCCCGCCGACCCGGACCAGCCCGCCCAGGTGCGGCGCATCCTGCGGCTCTTCCACCCCTACCGCGGCCGGCTGGCCCTGGTGGGGCTGCTGGTCGCGGCCTCCTCGCTGGTCTCGGTCGCCTCCCCGTTCCTGCTCCGCGAGATCCTCGACACCGCGATCCCCCAGGGGCGCACCGGCCTGCTGACCCTGCTGGCCCTGGGCATGGTCCTCGCGGCGGTCGTCACCAGCGTGTTCGGCGTGCTGCAGACGTTGATCTCCACTACCGTCGGCCAGCGCGTCATGCACGATCTGCGCACCGGGGTCTACGACCGGCTGCAACGGATGCCGCTGGCCTTCTTCACCCGCACCCGCACCGGCGAGGTGCAGTCCCGGATCGCCAACGACATCGGCGGTATGCAGGCCACCGTCACCTCGACCGCGACCTCGCTCGTCTCCAACCTCACCAGCGTCGTCGCCACCATCGTCGCGATGCTCGCGCTGGACTGGCGGCTGACCGTGGTCAGCCTGCTCCTGCTGCCGCTGTTCGTCTGGATCAGCCGCCGTGTCGGCCGGGAACGCAAGAAGATCACCTCACAGCGACAGAAGCAGATGGCCGCCATGGCCGCCATGGTCACCGAGTCGCTGTCGGTGAGTGGCATCCTGCTGGGCCGCACCATGGGCCGCTCCGACTCCCTCACCAGCGCCTTCGCCCGCGAGTCCGAGCGGCTCGTCGAGCTGGAGGTGCGTTCCAGCATGGCCGGTCGCTGGCGGATGTCCACCATCACCATCGTCATGGCGGGCATGCCCGCCGTCATCTACTGGACCGCCGGCATGGCCCTCCAGACGGGTGGCCCGGCCGTCTCGCTGGGCACCCTCGTCGCCTTCGTCTCCCTCCAGCAGGGCCTGTTCCGGCCCAGCGTCAGCCTGCTCTCCACCGGCGTGCAGATGCAGACCTCGCTCGCCCTCTTCCACCGCATCTTCGAGTACCTGGACCTGCCGGTGGACATCACCGAGCCGGCCGATCCGGTACGGCTCACCACGGTGCGCGGCGAAGTCCGCTTCGAGGCCGTCCACTTCTCCTACGACGAGCACCCGGACGCGACCGGCACGCCGAAGCAGCCCACGACGCCGCCGAGGAACAGGCAGGCCACGGCGGGCGGGAAGCCGGGCGCGAACGGGAAGGCCAGGGCGAGCGAGAAGACCGGCGCGAGCGGGCAGGGAACGGCGAGCGGCAAGCCCGGCGCGAACGGGAAGGCCGGCGCGAACGGGAAGCCCGTGCGGCACGCCCTGCGCGCCATCGACCTCACCGTCCCGGCGGGCGGCAGCCTGGCCGTCGTCGGACCGACCGGCTCCGGAAAGAGCACCCTCAGCTACCTCGTGCCCCGGCTGTACGACGTGACCGGCGGGCGGGTCCTGATCGACGGCGTCGACGTGCGCGACCTCGACTTCGACAGCCTCGCCCGCGCGGTCGGCGTCGTCTCCCAGGAGACGTACCTCTTCCACGCCTCCATCGCCGACAACCTCCGCTTCGCCAGGCCCGACGCCACCGACGAGGAGCTCGCCGAGGCGGCCCGCGCCGCCCAGATCCACGACCACATCGTCTCGCTGCCCGAGGGCTACGACACGCTGGTGGGCGAGCGCGGCTACCGCTTCTCCGGCGGTGAGAAGCAGCGTCTCGCGCTGGCCCGGACGATCCTGCGCGACCCGCCCGTCCTCATCCTCGACGAGGCCACCAGCGCCCTCGACACCCGCACCGAACAGGCCGTGCAGCAGGCCATAGACAAGCTGTCGGCGGGCCGCACCACGATCACCATCGCCCACCGGCTCTCCACCGTCCGGGACGCCGATCAGATCGTGGTCCTGGACGGCGGCCGGATCGCCGAGCGGGGCACGCACGACGAGCTGCTCGCGCGGAACGGGCGCTACGCCGCGCTCGTACGGCGCGACGCCCGCCTCACCACGAGCCAGCCCCCGGCCGCGACCTCGACCCCGGTCGGCTGACCGGCCGCCCGGCGCCGCCCATGCCATCCGGCGCCGGGCGCCGGGTTCGCTAGGCCGGGCCGAACTCCGCCCGGACGGCCTCCGTGTGCTCTCCGAGCGCGGGCACCGGCCGCAGCGGGGCGTGTCGGCCGCGCACCTCCACCGGGGGCAGCAGGCCGCGCAGCGGTCCGACCGGGGAGTCGAACTCCTGCCAGCGGTCGCGCGCGGCCAGCTGCGGATGGGCGGAGAACTCACCGACCGTCCGCAGCCGCGCGTTGGCGATCCCCGCGGCGTCCAGCAGTGCGGTCAGCCCGTCCGCCGTATGCGCGGAGAATCGGTTCTCCAGCTCCGCCGTCAGCTCGTCGTCGTGCGCCCGGCGCAGCGGATTGGTGGCGAACCGCGGATCGCGCGTCAACTCCGGACGGCGCAGCACCCGCTCGCACAGAGCCACCCACTCCCGGTCGCTCTGCACGCTGAGGAAGACCCGCGCGCCGTCGCCGCAGCGGTACGGCCCGTACGGCGAGATCGACGGATGACGGGCGCCGCTGCGCACCACGGGGGTGCCGCCGTACTCCTGGGCGAAGTAGGGATGGCCCATCCACTCCCCGAGCGCGTCCAGCAGCGAGACGGACAGGGCCGAGCCCACCCCCGTGCGCTCGCGTTCGTACAGCGCCGTGAGGATGCCCGTGTAGGCGTACATCGCACCCGCGATGTCGGCTATCGAGATGCCGGGTCGGGCCGGCTCCTCAGGGCTGCCCGTGATCGACACCAGCCCCGCCTCGCACTGCACCAGCAGGTCGTACGCCTTCTTGTCGCGGTACGGCCCGCCCTCGCCGTAGCCCGAGATGTCGCAGGTGATCAGGTGCTCGTGGCGGGCCCGGAGCGCCGCGGAGCCGAGGCCCAGGCGCTCGCAGGCGCCCGGGGCGAGGTTCTGCACGAAGACGTCCGCGCGGGCGAGGATCGCCTCCAGCAGGCCCCGGTCGGTCGGGTCCTTCAGGTCCAGGACCGCGCTCTCCTTGCCCCGGTTGACCCAGACGAAGTAGGCGGACATCCCTTTGACATTGCGGTCGTAGTCGCGGGCGAAGTCGCCCCGACCGGGGCGCTCGACCTTGATCACCCGCGCGCCGAGATCGGCGAGTTGACGGGTCGCGTACGGGGCGGCGACGGCCTGTTCCAGTGCGACGACGGTGATGCCGTGGAGAGGAAGCATTCCGGCAGTATCACCCCGCTCACCCGTCACCGGGGATGGCCCACGGGCCACGCGCGCCACAGGGCCTCAGCCCAGCAGCCGCCGCACATACCGGACCTGTTCCGCCTGTTGGTGCACGCCCCCGCCCTCGTGCCCGTTGAAGGACCAGACCCTGAGCTCCTTCTCGCCCCCGTAGTGGTTGTACGCGGCGAAGCCCCCGGAGGTCGGCGTGACCTCGTCGCGCAGCGCGGTGGAGAAGAGGGCGGGCGCGCTCGCGCGGGCGGCGAAGTTGAGCCCGTCGAAGTGGTCCAGGGTGGCGAACACGCGCTCCGCCAGGTCCCGCTGCCCTGCGAGGTAGCGCGCCAGCTCGCCGTACGGGTCCATGTCCGTGATCTCCACGGCGCGCCGGATGTGCGTCATGAAGGGGACGTCGACGAGCGCGCCGGCCAGGTCGGGCACCAGCCCCGCGGCGGCCAGCGCCAGCCCGCCGCCCTGGCTCGCGCCGCTGACGACGATCCGCGCGGCGTCCACCGCCGGGTGCGTGCGGGCCGCCTCCACGGCCCGCACGGCGTCGGTGTACAGCCGCCGGTAGTAGTAGTCGTCCGGGCTGAGCACGCCCCTGGTCAGCATCCCCGGCACCTCCGGGCCGGTGCCGCCGACCGGGTCCGGGGTGGCGCCGGGGCCGTGCGGGCTCCAGCCCTGCCCGCGGCTGTCCATGACGAAGACCGCGTACCCCGCGGACGGCCACAGCAGCCAGCTGTACGGCAGGCTCCGGCCGCCGTTGTAGCCGATGAACTGCACCACACAGGGCAGCGGCGCCGCAGCCTCCCGCGGGACCAGCAGCCAGCCCCGGATCCGATGCCCGCCGAAGCCGGAGAACTCCGCGTCGTAGGTGCTCAGCCGGGCCAGCCCCGCATCCGACTCCGAGAACACCGCGTCGAGCTCGTACTTGCGTGCCTCGGTCAGCGTCCGGTCCCAGAAGGCGTCGAAGCCGGCGGGCTCGGGCAGCGGCGGCCGGTAGTCCCGCAACTGCTCCAGGGGCAGGTCGAGGAACACGGAGGGCCTCCCGGGGATCGCGTCGGGCGCGTCTCCAGAAGACTGCCACGCGGGACGGGATACACACCGGTGCGCGCACCGCGCGCCCGGAGGATTGGTGCGCTGGGCGTACCGCCCGGCCGGTCACGGGGGCCGGCGGCGACCGGCGACGGTCGTCGGGGGTACTCGATCGGCGGACGCCCGCCCCGTCGGCGGACCGTCAGCTCCGTGGCGCGGGCGGGGACGCCGTGCCGAACGGGTTGTCGATCACGTACCGCCAGCGGCCGTCCGGCCCACGGCGGGCCACATCGGTGGCGGTCCCCTCCAGACGGACGTGCTCGCCGTCCGGTCGACGGCCGTCGATGACCCAGTCGACGATGAGCAGGGCGATGTCGTCGGCGACGTAGGTGTGCCGGGGGCGGACGCTGATCGGCAGTCCCAGCGCCTGGAACTCGGTGTTGGCGGCCCGCAGTTCGCGGCCGGTGACCGACTCCCCGGGGCGGGGCACGAACACCGCCCCGTCGGCGTAGACCCGGGCGAGCTCCTCGGGACTGCCGGAGTTGAACGCGGCGGCGAAGGCCATCGGATGTTGCTCCGGGTCGGAGACCAGGGCGACAGTAGGGGCATGATCGTGTGTGGGATGCGTGGGGAAGCTCATGACGACAGCCAAGCCGGCTCCGGCGTGGCTCACCAAACGGATACCGACGCCTGGGACGGAGACCTGGTGCCGTCCCCGCGCGGGCGCACCGCCCGGCCGGAGGCGGACTGCCCGGTGGAGATCGCCCTGGCCGCGGTGTCGGGCCGCTGGACCACGCTGGTCCTGCGGGAGCTGATGCACGCCCCGCAGTCGTTCGGCACCCTGCGGGAGCGCCTGCCGGAGATCAGTCCCAAGGTGCTCTCCGAGCGGCTGCACACGCTCCGCGAGCGCGGCCTGGTCGCCCAGGAGCGGCTTCCCGGATTCCCCGTCCGCACCCGATACACGCTCACCACGGCCGGACTCGCCCTGCGGCCGCTGCTCATCGAGCTGTACCGCACGGGGGAGCGGCTGCACGAGCTCTCGGCCGTGGCCGGCCCGGCCGGCGAGGCGCACGACGCCGTATCCCACGCCGTGCGCCCCACCGGCCGGGCGACCGGGTAGGCCCCGCGCCAGTGGTCGCCTCGTGCGCCGCGCGGCCCCGTGTCAGTAGTCGCCCCGCGCCCAGGGCGGCCCCGTGTCAGCGGTCGACCCGCGCGTTCCGGGCGGCTCCGTGTCCGGCGCCTCCGTGTCCGGCGCCTCCCCGACCCGCGCGGCCGACGGATCGAGCACCCGCTTCAGGAACGCGCGCGTCCGTTCCCGCCGCGGGGCGCCGATGACCTCGGCGGGGCGGCCCTGCTCGACGATCACCCCCTCGTCCATGAAGACGACCCGGTCCGCCACCTCCCGGGCGAAGCTCATCTCGTGCGTGACGACCAGCATCGTCATGCCCTCGTCGGCCAGTGAGCGCATCACCGCCAGCACGTCGCCGACCAGCTCCGGGTCGAGCGCCGAGGTCGGCTCGTCGAACAGCATCAGCTCGGGGTCCATCGACAGCGCCCGCGCGATGGCCACCCGCTGCTGCTGCCCGCCCGAGAGCTGGGCCGGATAGACGGACTCCTTGTCGGTCAGCCCGACCCGGGCCAGATTGCGCCGGGCGATCTCGCCCGCCTGCGCCTTGTCACGGCGCAGTACCCGCCGCTGCGCCAGGGTGAGGTTCTCCAGGGCGGTCAGGTGCGGGAAGAGGTTGAAGGACTGGAAGACCATGCCGATCCGTCGCCTGACCCGGTCGATGTCCACCTCCGGGTCGGTGACCTCGGTGCCGTCCACCGTCACCGTTCCCGAGCTGGGCTCCTCCAGCAGGTTCACACAGCGCAGCAGCGTGGACTTGCCCGAGCCGGACGGGCCGATGACGCAGACCACCTCGCCCCGCCCCACCGTGAGGTCGATGCCTCGGAGCACCTCCAGCTCGCCGAAGGACTTGTGCAGCCCCTCGACCCGGATCGCCGGGCCCTCCGGACGCGTTTCCGCGGACACCGGTGGCTCACCTCGCCTTCGCGGTACGGGCCTCCAGCCGTCGGACCAGATGGCCGAGGGGGAGGGTGATCAGCAGGTAGCACAGCCCGGCGACCAGGATCGGGGTCAGGCTGCGGTGCTGGTTGAGCGCGTCCCGGCCGAACTTGGCCAGCTCGTACTGGTCGAGCGAGAGCCCGAGCAGATACACCAGCGAGGAGTCCTTGGTGAGCAGGATCAACTCGTTGGTGAGCGGCGGCAGGACGATCCGGAACGCCTGGGGGATGACCACCGAGACCATCGCCCGCCCATGGGACATGCCCAGCGAGCGCGCCGCCTCCATCTGCCCCTTGGGGACCGCCTGGATGCCCGCGCGGATCGTCTCCGCCATGTACGCGGCGCCGACCAGCCCCAGCGCCAGCATCACCGTGACATAGCGGTCCAGCGCCACATGGAAGGCCAGCGGTACGCCGAAGCCCAGCGCGATGAAGACGAGCAGCGCGGGCACACCGCGGAAGAACTCGATGTACGCGATCGACAGCCAGCGGTACGGCGGCACCTGCGACAGCCGCATCAGCGCCAGCACCAGCCCCAGCACGAGGCCGAAGCCGAAGCCGAACAGGGTGTAGACGACGGTGTTGACCAGGGCGGTGGTGATGATGTCGGGGAACAGGGACCGGGCGACCTCGACGTCGAAGAAGGCGCGTCGCAGCTCACCCCAGTCCGCGGCCAGGGCGACGGCGAGCAGCGCCGCCACCAGCACGGCGTACTGTGCCGTGCGCACCATCCGCGCCCGCCGCCGACGAGTCATTGCCATGGTGACTCCTCAGTTCGTCGGACGGCCGGTCTCAGCTCTTCTCGGTCTTCTCGGGCGCGGCGCCGAACCACTTCTTGTAGATGGCGTCGTAGCGGCCGTCGTCCCTGGCCTTCTCGAGCACCGCGTCGATCTTCTTGCGCAGTGCGTCGTTTCCGGTCCGCACGCCGATGCCGTACGTCTCACCGGTGTCGAACTCGGCGCTGACGTCCGTGTCGGGGTTGTCCTTGACGTAGTCGTAGAGCACGCCGTTGTCGTTGATCCCGGCGTCCACCTGGCCGGTCTTCACGGCGGTCAGCAGCAGTGCGAGGTCCTCGAACTGGACCACCTTCACGCCGTCGCCGTGCTCCTTGGCGTACACCTCGCCCGTGGTCTTCTCCTGAACGGCCAGCTTCCTGCCCCTGAGGTCGGCGAGGGACCGGTAGGGCTTGCCCTTCTTGGTGATGAGGGCCTGGGTGGCCTCGAAGTAGGGGGCGGAGAAGTCCATGTTCTCGTCGCGGACCTTGGTGATCGTCATCCCGGCCGCCGCCACATCGCACTTGCGGATGTTGAGATCCTCGCCGGACTGGATGCCGTCGAACGGCGTGTCCACGATCTCCTGCTCGACGTCCAACTCCTCGGCGACCAGGTCGACCAGGTCCACGTCGAAGCCGACGACCTTCTTGCCCTCCTTGAACTGGAAGGGTTCGTACGGCAGATGAGTGCAGGTCGTCAGCTTCCCGGACGAGACAAGACTGATCTTCGAACCGTCCGAGTCGGTCGACTCGGTGCTGGTGCAACCCGCCAGCAGCAGGGCGGCGGTGGTGGCAGTGGCTATGACAGGCAACGCGGAGCGAGCGGACACGGCACCTCCGGAGCATGGTCGGTGAACGACCCCACCTGATCAGTGAGTTGGGCGCATCCTGCCATTCGCGGGGCGCGTTGTCGCGAGGAACGGCGCAGTCATCACTCCGGTGGCCGGAACGGCGCAGGCGCGGAGGTGCCCCCGGGGTGCGGGCCGGGCATCCCTCGCGTGCGGGCCGGGGCTCAGCGGCGCCGGCGGCGCTTGCGGCGCCTGCTCCAGAACCAGCCGGCGGGCGGCTCGTCCGCCCGCCACGGCTGTGGCTCGGGCGCCTCCCGCCGCCACCGCTCGGTCAGCATGCGGGCGCGCGCCGAGGGTTCGGCCACCTCGGCGCCGCGGACGAAGTCCTCGTCGAGGACGACCTCGTCGACCTCGTCCCAGCCGTCACCCGCCTCCGCCTTGTCTGCCGCGTCGGAGCTCACGACGCACCTCCCAACGGTTGCCTGTGGTCTACGGGCAACGTCCCGGCGGCGCACCGAGTTCCGGCGGCGACGGTGACGGTGACGGTGATGGTGGCGGTGACGGTGATGGTGGCGGTGGCGTGCCGCGGCGTGTCGTGGCGGGGCCGGAGCGCGGCGCGCGGCCGGCCGGTCCGGAGCTCAGCGCGCGACGGGCCGTTCGAACCAGCGCCGGGTCCGCTCGGCGGCCGAGGCCGGCGCGGCGGCCATGATGTCCGCCAGAGTCTGGGCCGCCAGCTCCCGCCGCCAGGCGAGCTCTGCCCGACGCATGGCGGTGGTGAACGCACAGGGCTGGGCGAACTCCGCCGCCGGCAGCCCGGCGCCGATCCCCTGCTGACGGATCTCCGCGCAGCGGAACGGGTCCTCCGGCCCCTCGACCGCCGTGACCACGTCCATCAACGTGATCGCCTCCGGTGGGCGGGCCAGCCGGAAGCCGCCCCGAGCCCCCGGGGTGGAGGTCAGCAGGCCGGCCCGGACAAGGGCCTGCAGTCGCTTGTTGAGATACGCCGGGGGCAGCTCGAAAGCCGCCGCGAGCCTGGCCGTCGGCACCGGTGTGTCGGCACCGAGCCACGCCAGCGTCAGGCAGCAGTGCAGCCCCCACTCGACACCTTCACCCATCTTCATAATCAGGACACTATACATCCAGATAAGCGCCCGCGGCGCGCGGCGAGCGGGGGCTACGCGAGCCGGGCTACGCGAGCTGGGCTACGCGAGCTGGGCTACGCGATCCGGTCCAGGTCGCCCCGCAGGACACGGTGGCGTGGTGGCGCGCCGGACAACAGCCGCTCCACCTCCTCCGTCGCCGCCGTCCCCAGCCGCTCCAGCTCATTGCCGAGCGCGCCCGCGATGTGCGGCGTGAGCAGCACGTTCGGCAACCGGTAGAGCGGCGAGTCGGCCGGCAGCGGTTCCGGCTCGGTGACGTCGAGCACGGCGGAGAGGCGCCCCGCCACGAGCGCGTGCGTCAGCGCCTCGGTGTCCACCAGCGCGCCCCGCGCGGTGTTGACGAGGGTGGCCCCGTCCGGCATCAGGGCGAGCCGGCGGGCGTCCAGCAGGTGGCGTGTCTCGGGCAGCGCGGGGGCGTGCAGGCTGAGCACGTCGCTGCCCGCCACCAGCGCGTCCAGCGGCATCGACCGTACGCCCAGCTCCCGGGCCTCCGCCGGCGGCAGGTGCGGGTCGTACACCGCCACCTCCACGTCGAACGGTCGCAGCAGGGCGATCACCCGCCGGCCGATCCGGGAGGCGCCCACGATTCCCACCCGTCGCCGGAGGTTGCCGACCCGCGCGGTCTCCGCGGCGGTGGGGAAGCGGTGCTCGGCGGCGTACCGTCCGCTCAGCCGCCAGGCGTCCTTGCCGCTGAGCAGGATCGCGGCCAGGGCGAACTCGGCGACGGGCACCGCGTTGGCGGCGGCCGCCGAACAGACGACCAGTTCCCGGTCCCAACACTCCGGCGTGATGTGCGCCTTGACGCTGCCGGCGGCGTGCACCACGGCCCGCAGCTTCGGCAGCGCGTCGAGCACCTCGGCGGTCAGCGGGACGCATCCCCAGCCGGTGATCAGCACCTCCGCCTCGGCCGGATCCACCCCGCCCGCGGCCACCGGCCGGGGCGCCGCGGCGCGCGGAACGCGCACGGACGCGGCCAGCCGGTCCAGCAGCGGGCCGGGGAACAGCCGTGGAAGGTGGACGGGATCCATGACGAAGAGCGCCGCGGGCGATACGGACACAGGGCCTCCGGTCGGAAGTGAACGGCGTACGACAAGCCGGGCCCGGATGCCGGTAGGACGGCGGGCGGCGGACGGTGGTAGGCGGTGGTGGGCGGGGCCGGCAGGCCCATCGTGGCGAATCCTCCGCGGCTCCTCCAGACGGCATGCGGCCGCACCCGTGGCCACGCCCGACCCGTCAGGCACGCCCGACCTGCTAGGCACGCTCGACCGTAGGCACGCCCGACCTGTGGGCACACCCGACCTGTGGGCACACCCGACCCGGGGGCCGCCGCCGCGCCGCCTCGGCGCCGAGTCACGTCAGTCGGCCAGTCGGCCAGTCGGCCAGTCGGCCAGTCGGTCAGTGGGGCGTCGGCCGGCCGGCCGGGTGGCCTGGTAGGCGGCCCGGCCGGCTGGCATACGCTGATGCCCGCAGCCGTCGTGCTGTCTGTCATGAGCTGTGTGTCGTACGGAGGCGGAACCTTGGCCAGGAAGCGGATACCGGTCATTCTCGTCGCGGGATTCCTGGGATCCGGAAAGACCACCCTCCTCAACCATCTGCTGCGGGAGAGTGGAGGCACGCGGATCGGCGTCATCGTCAACGACTTCGGGAGCGTCAACATCGACGCCCTCGCCGTCGCCGGACAGGTCGATTCGATGATCCCGATCGAGAACGGCTGCCTGTGCTGCGCCGCCGACGCCACCGAGCTGGACGACATGGTGGGACGGCTCGCGCGCCCGGCGGCCCGGATCGATGTCATCGTGGTCGAGGCGAGCGGGCTCGCCGAGCCACAGAGCATGATCAGGATGCTGCTGGCCAGCTCCGACGACCGGGTCACCTACGGCGGGCTGGTCGAGGTGGTCGACGCCGCCGAGTTCGACCGCACCCGCGAGCGCCACCCCGAGCTCGACCGACACATCAAGGCGGCCGATGTCGTGGTGCTCAACAAGACCGACCGGGTGCGGGAGGACGCGCGCCGGCGAGTGTTGGAGGAACTCGGCCGGCTCGCCCCCGGCACCCCCGTGGTCGTGGCCGAGCACGGGCGGGTGGATCCCGGCTTCCTCTTCGACCAGCGGCCCGCCCCCGTGCGGGAAGAGCCGTTCCAGCAGCTCTCGTTCGCCGAGCTGTGCGACGAGGGGGACGGGCACGACCACGACGGGCATCTGCACGCCGCCTACGAGAGCGTCTCCTTCGTGTCCGAGCGGCCGCTGCACCCCCGGCGCTTCATGGAGTTCCTCGACAACCGGCCCGCCGGCCTCTACCGCATGAAGGGGTTCGTCGACTTCGCGGCGGCGGACCCGACGCGGAAGTTCTCCCTGCACGCGGTGGGCGCGTACCTCCGCTTCCAGACCTCCGGGTGGGCGCGGGGCGAGGACCGGGCGACCCGACTGGTGATGATCGGCACCGGCATCGACGGCGCCGCGCTCACCGCGCGGCTCGCGGACTGCGTGGAGCCCGCGCCGGAGACGGTGGACGAGCACCATCTGCTGGGTGTGCTGCGGTACGTGCAGGAGTAGTCCCCTCGCCGGGGGCCACCCCGCACCGGTTCCGGGTCCAAGGCCCGCGGCACGTCAGCCTTCCGGGCCCGGGTCCGCCGATCAGGTGACCTCCGGGGGCCGGGGCTGCGCCCGCGGCACCGGCCGGGGGAGGGTGGGCCGATGCCCCGCGAAGTGTTGCTGATGTCCGTGGTGGGACTGCTGTGCTGTGTGTCGGCGTGCACCGCCGTGCCGCCGCCCGGGGAGGGCCGGGCCCCTACCGCGGCCACCGTCGCACCGGCCCGTACGGCCACCTCGCCGCCCCCACCGCGGCCGGCCCCTGACCGGGTCTGGGCGACCGCCGACTCCGGCCCGACCCCGACGCGCCGGCCGGGGCGGGACGGCCCGTCGGCGGCCGCCCCCTCGACGGCTCCCGCCCCCGGGGCCACGGCCGGCCCCGGGCGCACCGAGGAGACCCCTCCCGCGCCGTCGCGCACCCGTGCCCCGTCCGGGGCGGGAGCCGGTCAGGGCGGCGCGGGCGGCACCCGCGCCGGGACGCGCTCACCGTCGCGGCCGACGGCCGGCCCCGGCTCCGGCTCGCCTGGCTCCGGAGCGAGCCCCCGCCCCGGCCGGACGTCCTGGCACGACGGCACCGAGTCATGGGGGCCCACCGTGGCCCCGCGTCCGTGGTCCACCAGGAGGCTGGGCTATCTGTGCGACGCGCTCGCCTCGGAGCTCGGCTCCGGGGAGATGCGCCTGTGTCGGGAGCTGTACGGCTACTGAGGGGCTGTCGACAGCGGACCGGGGGGATCGCGGCGTCCGGCCGCGGCGCGGCGCGGCTGCTTCCGGCCGCCGCCCCGTACGCTGAACCGACTCGGCCCGAGGCGCCCCGCGGGCGCCGCCGCCCGGGGCTCCGTGGATCCGCGGTCGCGACGCGGCGGGCACCGCGCGCCGCACGGTGGCTCGGTGACGAGTCGTTCGGCCCCGTCGTTGAGACATTCCAGCGGACCGGGAACAGGAGGCGTGGCATGGAGCGGTACGACACGTACGAGCTGGTGTTCACCAAGTCGGACGAGGCGGACCGGGAGAACGGTGGAGACCGGGCCACGGAGGACGTGGTCGTGGTGCGCCGCACCGACGCGCGCGGCCCGGGCGGCCATCCCATCTACACCGACGACACGGGGATCCTGCGAGCGGAGATCAGCGATCGCGCCGAGGTCCGGATGCTCGCCAGCGGCGGGCACCAGAGCTATGCGACGCCGGTGCGGGCCCGCCCCGTCACCCGGTGACCTTCCGGGCGCCGACCACTCTCACCCGCTTGGACGAGATCCACGAGGCGGGCGCCCCGCGTTGACAGGTGGAGGGGTCCGCGACGGCGAAGGGGCTGTGGTGTTCGAGGTCAGCGACATCCGCGAGTGGCGCGGGCACGACGTGCTCGACGTCGACCGGCATCGGATCGGCGAGCTGGAGGCGGTCTACGTCGACACCGCCACCGACCAGCCGTCCTTCGCGACCGTCATGGTCGGCATGGTGACCCGGCGCCGGCTGGTGTTCGTCCCGTTGGCCGGCGCCACCGTCGGACCGGGCTATGTGCAAGTCGACCATCCGAAGAAGCAGGTCAAGGCGGCCCCGTCCATCGACGTCGACGGCGAGCTGCCGGCCGAGGAGGAGGCGGCGATCTTCGCCCACTACGAGCTCGACTACCAGCCCGGCGCGGGCGGCGAACGCCGCATGGCCCGCCGCTGACCCAATTCCTTTTCCCCTTCCTCCTCCCCCCTCCGCGACCCTACGACGGGACAGGTGACGGAACCCCCGATGACCCTCTTCCTCCTACTGATCATCGTGGCCATCGTCCTCGGCATCATCGGCGCCACCGTCGAGGGCCTGTTCTATCTGCTGATCATCGGCATCCTGGTCTTCCTCGTCGATCTGGTGCTGGCCGGTATGAAGCTGGGCCGCCGCCGCTCGAAGCACCCCCGCTGACCCGCCGGGGCACGGCACGACCGACCGTCGCGCGGGACGCCTCGGCCGCCCCGGACGTCCCGGACGCCTCGGCGGTCAGTGGTGCTCGACGATGCGCGCGATCAGCAGCGCGACGTCGTCGTGGCCGATCGGCCCGCGCAGCCGCCGCAGCAGCACGTCGCAGGTCGCCTCCAGCGGCCGGTACGGGTCGTCGAGCAGCTCCAACAGGGTGTCCAGCCGGGTGTCGATGTCCTGGTGCCGGGTCTCCACCAGACCGTCGGTGTAGAGCACCAGCTGATCGTCGGGGGCCAGCCGGAGGGTGGTGGTCCGGAACGGGGCCCCGCCGGTGCCCAGCGGCGCGCCGATGGTCAGGTCGAGCAGCCGCGACGGCCGGCCGGGGCGCACCAGGGCGGGCGGCAGATGGCCCGCGGAGGCGACGCGACACAGCCCGCGATGGGGGTCGTAGACGGCGTAGACGCAGGTGGCGAAGGAGGGCTCCAAGCGGGTGATGATCTTGTCCAGGTGTCGCAGCAGCCGGGCCGGGTCGAAGTCCAGCTCGGCCAGGGTCTGGGTGGCGGTGCGCAGCCGGCCCATGGTGGCCGCCGCGGTGATGCCGCTGCCCATCACATCGCCGACGACCAGCGCGGTCCGGTCCCCGGCCAGCGGAAGGACGTCGAACCAGTCGCCGCCGACCTCGGCGGCGGCCCCGGCCGGCTGGTAGCGGGAGGCGACCTCCAGGCCCGCCCGGCGCGCCGGGGCCTGCGGCAGCAGACTGCGCTGCAGGGTGACCGCGGTGTCGCGCACGCTCTGGTACCAGCGGGCGTTGTCGATGCACACCGCCGCGCGGGCGGCCAGCTCGCTGGCCAGGACCACGTCGTCGGCGTCGAAGGGCAGCTCGTTGCGGGCCCGCTTGAGGTCGAGCGCCCCGAGCACCTCGCCGCGGGCGATCAGCGGCACGGCCAGATAGGAGTGGACGCCGGCGGCGGCCAGCAGCCGGACCGCCTCCGGGTCGCGGGCGATCCGGGGGAGGTCCGCCTCCCGCACCCGGGGGACGTGGATCGGCCGGCCCGTCAGCACGCACTGGGTGACCAGCCGGTCGGCGTCGTACTTCGCCAGCTCGCCGGGCGGGTCGGCGGCCCGGACGGCCTCGGTGGGGTAGGCCGCGGCCAGGGCCAGCGCCCGGAAGATGGCCGGCCCGCCGCCGGGCACCAGGTTGGCCCTGCCGGACAGCACGGCGTCCAGCACGTCCACCGCCGCCACGTCGGCGAGCTCCGGCACGGCCACGTCGGCCAGCTCGCTCGCGGTCTGCTGGAGGTCCAGCGTGGTGCCGATGCGGGCCGAGGCGTCGGCCACCAGGGCCAGCCGGTGCCGGGCGCGGGTGGCCTCGGTGGCCGCGCGGTAGCGGGCGGTGACGTCCAGCAGGGTGATGCACAGGCCCAGCACATGCCCGGAGGCGTCTTCCAGCCGGAAGTACGACACCGACCAGGCCCGCACCTCCTGCTGGCCCGGGGGGCCGGGCGCCGCCGCCCGTCGCTCGTCCGGGCCCGCGCTCTCCGGCCCGGCGCCCTCGTCCGGGCCGGTCCGGGGCCCCGCACCCGCCGGGGCGACGGTGTCACCCGCCGGTGGGACGGTGTCCGTGGGCGGTGGGACCGCGGCCGGCGGGACGGCGTCCGTCGCCGGGCCCAGGGTCTCCTGGGCCAGCAGCGGGTCGCCGCTGGCCAGGACCCGCCGCATGGCGGACTCCAACACATCCGAGTCCAGGAACGGCAGCATCTCCAGCACCGGCCTGCCGATCTGCTCCGCGACCGGGACGCCGTTGAGCCGCTCCAGCGCCGGGTTGACGGCCACGCAGCGCAGGTCGGTGTCGACCACGGCCATCCCGGCGGGGGACTGCGCCACCAGCCGTGCCGACAGCGCCAGGTCCCGTTCCATCCGCTGCACCGTCGACCGATCGGTCGCCAGTCCGAGCGCGTAGACGTCTCCCCGGTCGTCGACCAGCCGCATGTTGCGGAACTCCACCAGCCGCGTGGAGCCGTCCCGGTGTTGCAGAGGGAAGATCCCCGCCCAGGTGTCGCCCGACATGACCTGGGAGAACAGCTCCAGCACGTCGGGAAAGTGCTCCTCGGTGACCAGCAGCCGGGCGGCGAACCGGCCCAGTGCCTCGTCGGGGGTGTAGCCCAACAGCTCCTCGGCCTGCGGGCTCCACAGCACGATCCGCCCGGCCGCGTCCAGCACCACCGCGGCCATGCCCAGCACATCCAGCAGCTCGCTCCGGTCGGGGGCGCCCGCGTCCGTCCCGCCCGGCGGACCGGGGCCGGGCCGGAACGCGTCGCTCGAACCCATCCGGGCACTCCTTCCGCCGGCCGCCGGGCGGCAGCCGGGTGCTGTCCGCGGGTGCCCGCACGGTCCCAGCCGCTCCTCGGACAACGGGCGTCTCCATCGTCCCTCCACACCCTGGTGCCACGCAGCCCGTGCGGTGCGGGGGTGGAGCCGTCGGAATGACGACGGCGAGACACCGACCACCGACCGGAGGCGACCGCGTGACACCGCCGCCGGCGCTCCGGTGGGCGATCGACGGTCGGCTGGAGGGTGCCCGGCGGGGGCACAGGAGACATCGCCCGGTGTCCGACCGGCGGTTCACGGCACGCCACGGCGGACGGTGCGCCCCCCGCCGGCGGCCCGGCCGCGCGACGTACGACGGACTACGGCATGCTGAGGAGCTCGCCTGGCCGGTGGGCACCCGCATACGCCGTATGTGCGCTGCGCCCCGCGGAGGAGCCGTGCCCGCTCACCGTGATGGGGCGGGGAAATGACCGCGGCTGCCGCGGAGGCTTACGACCCGGTGGGCCGACGGGGTGATAAATCAGAGCCGCCTGGACGGGCGGTCTCCGGGGAAGTCGATGTGCGTCCAGGATATGCGCGGCGGCGTAGTTCCCGCTATACGTCGCGTCCGTGATTCTCGGCGAGTTCCACGGTCCGAGGCGATGGCTCGCCCATTCGGAGAACTGGGCCGGTATCGCGGCCCCGCGGGACCTGATGCGCGACCGCGATGTACGGCGCGGATGCGGGGCCGGGATGCCTCGTGATGGTCGACCAACGATGTGGCCGAAAAGATCCAGGAAACCCCCGTCACGGGCCGCTCTTCCGGCTTCCGCGGCGTCAGGCGTGCCGAGCGGCGCGTTCACATCCATCACCGGGGGGCGGGCCCGTCACTCGCGGGGGCGGAGACCCGCCACCAGGGGGTGAGGTTGACCCGCCACCCCGTATAACGGCCGGTCACCCGTGCATAGGCCATCGGTCCTCGGGCCCCGCGGCGGCGTCCGTCCTCTCCTTGGACGACGGGCTCGCCGCGACCAGGGGAGGGCCGCCGGGGTCACCGGGGGCGCGGCCCCGGCGGGTCGTGCCGCGGGGTCCGGTCCGACGCCCGGGGTCGGCCTCGCGTGGGCCATGCCACGGGGGCTTTGCAATTCCTTGTGCGGAGGCCGCCTTCTTCCCCGATGAAGGAGCCCGTTCTTCCCCGTGGAAGGAGCCCGCTCTTCCCCGATGAAGGCGACCGTTCGACCGTGACTGAGCATCTCATCAGTTTCCGGGTGCGGTCCTGCGGTCGGTTCCCGGAGGTCGCGGAAGCGACAGTCCGGTGCCGGTCGCCAAGCGGTGGAGTTGCCCGCGCTCGCCGCCTCGAACAGCGACGCGAAGTCGCCTCGATCCCCCCGGTGCCGTGCGGAATTCGCCGCACCGCCGCGCCGTCGTGGAACTGGGCGTGAAGTGCCGGTAACTCCAAGGTCGTTGAGAGTGCAACGGACCAAGGTGAAAACAATCCCGTGGCTCCCCGAGTCCGGCGTCCGTGGCCGAAGTGAATCAATTCCACCGCGGGGAAGCGTACGTAGCCACTTGCCGATCACTGGAGTCCCGCCTCACTCCGCCACGAGGCCGACCGGCGCCGTGCGCCCCCACCCCTCCGCGCGCCCGTCGGTGCGCATATGACGGAGCATCAGTCCCCGTGCGGGTGGCGACGGATGGCGCACGGCATGACGTGAGGCCCCTTGCGCCTTGTGACCTGCGCGGCGTGGCTGCGGTACTCGTCATGTCCGCCGGGACCGCCGATGGACGAGAGACCCGCCGTAGTGGAGAGGAACAGGCCCATGGCCGCACGAGAGAGTGACCGCCGTTCCGCATCGCCCAGCAGCCGCGTCTCCCCGCTGGTCACCGCCCTCACCGCCGGCGGTGTCGGCCTCGCCCTGCCGATCCTGCTCGCCGGCGCCGGCCACGCCGCGTCGGTCGGCACCTGGGACAAGGTCGCCGAGTGCGAGAGCAGTGGCCGCTGGCACATCAACAGCGGCAACGGTCACTACGGCGGGCTGCAGTTCTCGCAGAGCACCTGGGCGGCCTACGGCGGTCGGGCCTACGCCCCACGGGCTGACCTCGCCAGCAAGTCCCAGCAGATCAGCGTCGCCGAGGTGGTCCTCGCCAAGCAGGGCCCCGGGGCGTGGCCGGTCTGCTCCGTCCGGGCCAACCTGACCCGCGGCGGCGAGCAGCCCGCGGACGCCGGCCATGCCGAGGGTCGGGACCGCGGCTCGCGCGGCGGCTCCGGCGCCTCGCGGCCCGGACCGGAGTCCTCCGACGGCGGCGCCGGCAAGCGGCCCCAGCCGGCCCCCAAGCGCTCGGCGTCCGGGACGTACACGGTGGTCAACGGGGACACGCTGTCCGGCATCGCGCTCCGCAACGACGTCAGCGGCGGCTGGAAGACGCTGTACAACGCCAACCGGGACACCATCGGCGGCGATCCCGGACTGATCCTCCCCGGGCAGCGGCTCGGCATCCCCTCCGGCGGCTCCTCCTCGCGGGTCACCGGGACGGCGCTGAACGGCGGCACGGGCACCGGGCAGCCCGACGGGGGAGCGCCCACCGCGGCGCGCGCCGCGACCGCCGGCACCACCAGGGACTCCGCGAAGACCGACGATCCGGACGTGCCGCGCCCCGCCGCCGGCAGCCATGTCACCCCGGTCCAGGCCCGCGTCACCACGCCGTACGGCGTCGGCGGCTCGAACTGGTCCAGCGGCCGGCACACCGGGGTGGACTACGCGGTGCCCGTCGGCACCTCGGTCCGCGCCATCGCCGGCGGCCGGGTGGTCTCCGCGGGCTGGAGCGGCGCCTACGGCTACGAGGTCGTCATCCGCCACGCCACCGGCGTCTACAGCCAGTACGCCCATCTGTCGGCGCTGAACGTGCACAGCGGACAGATCGTCGCCGGCGGGCGCACCATCGCCCGCACCGGCGCCACCGGCAACACCACCGGGCCGCACCTCCACTTCGAGGTGCGCACCAGCCCGCACTACGGCTCCGATATCGACCCGCTCGCCTATCTGAGGGCGCACGGGATCGGCTCCTGACGAGTTCAGGAGCTCGGTGGGGGGAGGGAAGGCCGTCCGGCGCAGCCGCCGGGCGGCCTTCCCGTGCCGTCGGCCCCGTCCACCCGGGGGCGGTGACGAGCGGTCAGGCGCGCCGGGCGGCCTCGTACGCCGGCCTGGCGACGGTCCCCAGGCGCGGCCCGTACATGAGGTGGCTCGTTCATGAGGCGGCTCGTCTCCAGGCCGTGTACGACACCGTATCGATCCGGCGGGCCGCCTGACGGGCCGCGGCCGCCGCCGCGGCCCGCGAGGCGACGGAGCCGCGGTCCGGGCCGTCGGCCACCGCGGCCGGCAGCGGGGCGACCGCGGCTGCGGCGAGGGCCAGGGCCGGCGCGGCCAGGGCGCGGAGCGGGGACCGACGGGGGGCGGGCAGGGCTCGGCGAGGGGACCGACGGGGCGCGAGCAGACGCGGAGCTCCTCAGGGACGGCGGCTCACCTCGCGACTCCCGCCGGGACCGTCGCCAGGACATACCCGGCTTCGCCGGCTCCGCCCTCCTCCGTGGCGCCGGCGGCTGTTCTACGCTGAGGCCCATGTCCCAGCCGCGCCGGGCGCTGCTGGCCGGGTCGGTCGGCAACTTCATCGAGTGGTACGAGTTCGGGGTCTACGGCTACTTCGCCACGATCATCGCCGGGACCTTCTTCACCCCCACCGGCGGCAGCCCGAGCGAGGGGCTGATCCGCACCTACGCGTCCTTCGCCGTGGCGTTCTTCTTCCGCCCCGTCGGCTCCCTCCTCTTCGGTCGACTCGCCGACCGGGTCGGCCGTCGACCGACCCTGATCGCCGTCCTGCTGCTGATGACCGGCGCCACCACCCTGATCGGACTGCTCCCCGGCTACGCCACCCTCGGCCCGGCCGCGCCCTGGCTGCTCACCGCGGTCCGCGCGGTGCAGGGGCTGTCCGCGGGCGGGGAGTTCGGCGGCGCCGTCTCGCTGCTGACCGAGTCGGCGCCGCCGGGCAGGCGCGGCCTGTACGGGGCCTGGCAGTCCTTCACCGTGGCGCTGGGGCTGCTCGCCGGCGCCGGTCTCGCGGCGCTGCTGGCCACCGTCCTCAGCCCGGCGGCCCTGGCCGACTGGGGGTGGCGACTGCCGTTCCTGCTGACCCTGCCGCTGGGCCTGGTCGCGCTGTGGCTGCGGCTACGGCTGGAGGAGACCCCGGCCTTCCGCCGCGCGCGGGAACCGTCCGGGTCGGTCGCGGTCCGCGGTCCGCGACCGGCTGAGGCGGCACCGGCTGAGACGGCACCGGCTGAGACGGCACCGGCTGAGACGGCAGTGTCCGAGACGGCAGTGTCCGAGACGGCACCGACCGAGACGGCGGTGTCCGAGACGGCACCGTCCGCGGTGGCCGACGAGCGAACAACAAGGGCTCTGGCGCCTCCGGGGGCTCCAGGGGCGCGGCGGAAGAGGGCCGCCGGGCCTTCGCCACGGCCCCCATCCGCGCCGGTCGAACCCGTCGTGATGGAGCCTCCTCTCCCGGCCGCCCGTCAGGAGCCCACACTCCGGCCAGCCGTCGTGATCGCGCTGGCCGTCGGCCGGGTGATGGGCTGGTCCGCGGCCGGCTACACCTTCCTGGTCGTCCTGCCCTCCTACCTCCAGGCCACGCTGGACGCCACGTTCCAGCAGGCGCTCATCGCCACGACGCTGGCCAACCTCGGTTTCGCGCTGACCATCCTTCCGGCGGGCGCCCTCAGCGACCGGGTGGGCCGGCGGACGGTGATGCTGACCGGCGCGCTGCTGGTGACCGTGCTCGCCTTCCCGCTGCTCCACGTGGTGCAGGACCCCGAGGCGGGCACGGCGGCGCGGAGCCTCGCGGTGCTGCTCGCCGGGGCCGCCGTGGGCCTCATGGCCGGCCCCGGGCCGGCGATGCTCGCCGAGATGTTCCCGACTGGCGTCCGCTGCACGGGCCTCGGCCTGGCGTACGCGCTGTCCAACGCCGTGTTCTCCGGCTCGGCCGGGCTCATCGTCACCGAGCTGACCGAGCGCACCCACGAGGTGGACATCCCCGCCTACTACGCGGCCGGGACCTGCGCTGTCAGCGTCCTCGCCCTGCTCACCCTGCGCGGCGACGACCACCGACGCCCGCTGCGCGACTGACCGACGACCGACCGGGAGGACACCATGCGGGTGATCGGGCTGATGTCCGGCACGTCCTGCGACGCGCTGGACGCCGCGGCCGCCGACCTGACCCTGGACGGGGACCGCATCACGCTGACCCCGCTGGGCGCGGTCGGCGAACCGTGCCCCGGCCCGCTGCGGGCGGCGCTCACCGCGGCCCTGCCGCCCGCGGCGACCACCCTCCGCGAGGTGTGCCGGCTGGACACCCTCATCGGCCAGGCGTTCGCCGCGCTCGCCCACCGGGCCGACCGGGAGCTGTGCGCCGGCCGCGCCGACCTGATCAGCTCACACGGACAGACCGTCTACCACTGGACCGAGGGCGGCACGGTCCGCGGCACCCTCCAACTCGGCAATCCCGCCTGGATCGCCGAGGCCACCGGCCGCCCCGTCGTCTCCGACCTGCGCAGCCGCGATGTGGCGGCCGGCGGCCAGGGCGCGCCCCTGGTGAGCCTCGTCGACACGCTGTGGCTGGCCGGCCGGCCCGGCGTCCCCTGCGCGCTCAACCTCGGTGGCATCGCCAACATCACCGTGCCGACCGGTGGCGCGCCGCTCGCCTTCGACACCGGTCCCGGGAACGCGCTCGTCGACGCCGCCGTCCACCACCTGAGCGGAGGCCGCGCGGCCTACGACGCGGACGGCGCCCTGGCCCTGCGGGGAACGGTCCACCAGCCGCTGCTGCGGCGGCTGCTGGCGGACCCGTACTACGCCCTGCCGGCGCCCAAGACGACCGGCAGGGAACACTTCCACCTGCCCTATCTGCTGGCCGCGCTCGCCGACTGGCCCGCGCTGCCGGCCGAGGACGTGGTCGCCACCCTCACCCGGCTCACCGCCCACACCGTCGCCGGCGCGGTGCGCGCCGCCGGCGCCACGGAGGTGATCGCCTCCGGAGGCGGCACCCGCAACCCGGCCCTGACGGCCGCCCTCCGCGCCGAGCTGCGCGGCGTGCCGCTGCGCGCCTCCGGCGAACTGGGCCTGCCGGCGGACGCCAAGGAGGCCTACGCCTTCGCCGTGCTGGGCTTCCTCACCCTCCACGGGCTGGCCGGCACCGTGCCGTCCTGCACCGGCGCCCGCCACCCCCGCGTGCTGGGCTCCGTCACCCCCGGCCGTGACGGGCTGCGGCTGCCGCCGCCCGCCGCGGCGGCACCCACCCGGCTGGTGCTGTCGGGCCCCCGGCAGCGCCCGGATGGCCCCGCTGCCGATGCCGATCGGCGCCCGTTCTCGTACCGTCGGGAGTGAGGTCCCGCACAGCGCGGGGGGAGTCCTGACGGCAGAGGAGCACGGTGATGAGCGCCCCCGACACCGAGGATGGCGTCAGCGTCCACCTCACCGACTGTGGCCACGAGGACGCGGGCGCGGTCTTCGGCGCCCTGGAAGCCGCCTTCCCCGAGGGGGCCGGGCCGCCACGCAGCGAGCTCCGACCGGGCGCCGCCGGCGTCGAGCACCCCATGGTGTGGTGCATGACGATCGACCTGAGCACCCGCGGCGCGCCCCTGCGGGCCATCCCCGTCCCCCTGGCCGGCCCCGTGACCGCCGACCTCTTCGGCGCCGCGGACCTCGTCCGCCGGGTGAAGAAGCAGCTGGCCGCCGTCTTCGAGGTGGAGGAGCGCGGCCATGTCTCCGGCGAGCACGAGATGGAGCTGCGGCTGCGGCTCACCTCGGGGCGGGAGGAGTAGCGCCCCTCCGGCCACCGCGCCGGCCGCCTTTCGGCCTGCTCCTTCCACGCGGGAACAGACGGCGCGGAACGGCGCCCGGCGGCAGCTGGCTGGCGAGGAGCGAGACCACGAGCGCGATGATCACCACGGGGATGACCTCGATACTGCCGACGAGCAGCACCACCAGGACGGCGCTGCTGACCGGCAGCCGCAGCACCGCGACGACGCCGGCGGCCATGCCCGCCGCCATCCCCGGCACCAGCCCCAGACCCGGCAAGGGCGCGAGCAGCGCGCCCAGCGCCCCGCCCAGAAAGGCCACGGGGAAGATCGGGCCACCCCGCAGGCTGCCCAGGCAGAGCGCGTAGCCGGCCGACTTGAGCAGCAGCACCGCGACCAGGGCGCCGTCGGGCCAGCCGGCGGGGTCCGCCGCCAGCTTGGCCAGGGCGGACTGGCCGGAGAGCGCGGCCTCTGCCGGGGAGCGGCCGGTCAGCACCGCGTACAGCGCGGCGCAGCCGGCGGCGGCCAGCGCGCACAGCAGGGTGCGGGGGAGCGGGCGTACGGCGACGAAGGCCGCCGTGCGCCGGCCGGCCGCCGTCACCAGCCGCAGCGCCGGCCCCAGCACCAGGCCGATCACCACGGCCCCCACCACGTCGCCGGCGTCCAGCGGCGGCGGGGCCGGCAGTCCGATGTCCAGACTCCCGGTGCCCAGGCCCGTCCAGCGGCCGAAGCCGGTGAAGACCAGCGCCCCGACGCCGCTGCACGCCAGGGCCGGCAGCATCACCAGCACCAGCCGGGGGCCGGCGACCCCGGCCACCTCGATCAGCAGCACGGCGGCCACCAGCGCGTTGCCGAAGATGGCCGCGATGGCGGCCGCGGAGCCGGCGGCGGTCAGCAGCGCGGCCAGGTCGGGGTGGCGGCCCATCCGCACCGGCCCGGCCAGCAGCAGCGCGAGCCCACCGCCGAACGCGATCAGCGGTGCCTCCGGGCCCAGCACGGCGCCGAACGGCAGACACGCGGCCGCCGCGAGCAGCACGCCCGGCAAGGCCGCAGCCGAGGCCCCGCCCGACTGGAAGCCGGCGGCGGGGATATGGCCCCCTCCGCCGGGCAGGCGGGTCGCGACGACGCCCACCACCACCCCGGGGACGAGCGCGAGCGGCAGCGGCCACCACCAGGGCGGGTCCTGCCACCCCAGGGTGTGGGGCCAGCTCTCCCACAGCAGACGCGTCAGCTGGTGCAGCCCGACCAGCAGCCAGAACGCCGCCAGCGACACCGGAACGCCGATGAGCGCGCAGAACCCGACGGTGCGCAGATAGCCGGGGCTGTGCAACACGGCGCGCAGCCGCTCGGTCTCGTCCGGCCGCGCCGCCGCGCCCGGCGGCCCGCTCGGAGGCTGTGTCATCAGCGCCCCTCTCCCGGCTCCGCCGCGCCGAGCGGACGGGGTTCGCCCCAGGGGTCCAGCCGGTGGAGCGGCACCTGGGCCGGTCCGAGCGGCGTCACCGCGATGCGGGCGTCGTCGGGGCCGGTCGGGCGGCGACCGGCGGTGACGGGTCCGGGGGTGGTGGCGAGGGCGTGGGCGGGGAGGGCGCCGGTGGTGCCGATTCCGCTCAGCCTCCCGTCGCGAAGCCGGGGAAGAGCGTCATCCCGCCGTCCACGTACAGCGTCGTCCCCACGACGTAGTCGAACTGATCCGAGCAGAGCGCCACCACGGCGGTGCCGATGTCCTCCGGATCCCCGACCCGGCCGTACGGGATCAGCCGCAACAGGTCGGCCTCGGCCTGCTTGGTCTCCCAGGCGCTGCGGTTGATGGGGGTGCGGATGGCACCGGGCGCCACCGCGTTCACCCGGATGCGCTGGGGGGCGAGCTCCTGGGCCAGCGTCGTCATCATCATCTCCACGCCGCCCTTCGACGCCGCGTAGTTCACATGGCCGGCCCACGGGATGAGCTGGTGCACGGAGCTCATGCACACGATCTTTCCGGCGGACCGGGAGACCTCCGGAACGACCCCGCGCCGCTGGAACTCCTTGACCGCCTCCCGGGCACACAGGAACTGGCCGGTGAGGTTGACGCCCAGC
Source organism: Streptomyces sp. LX-29 (assembly GCF_029541745.1). NCBI lineage: Bacteria > Bacillati > Actinomycetota > Actinomycetes > Kitasatosporales > Streptomycetaceae > Streptomyces > Streptomyces sp. LX-29. Next base: position 7,767,542 of record NZ_CP089746.1, read on the forward strand.
ACCTTGTTCCAGGCGTCGAGCGACATCTCGGTGAGCGGCGCGTCGCGCTGGAGGCCGGCGTTGGCGATCAGGATGTCGATGGTGCCGAGCTCCTGGACCATGCGCGCGACCATGTCGACGACCTGGTCCTCGCGGGACACGTCGGCCTCGTGGGCGTAGGCGCGCACGCCGAAGCCCTCGATCTCCTTGACGAGGTTCTCCGCGGCCGGCTGGTCGGAGACGTAGTTGACGACGACATCGGCGCCGGCCCGCCCCAGGGCGAGTGCCGTCGCCTTGCCGATGCCCGAGTTCCCTCCGGTGACCAGCGCCTTCTGGCCCTTGAGCGGCGTCGCGGAGAAGGCGGGAGGGGCATCATGCGTAGAGGTGTTCACCGGCGACTCCCTTTCGAACAGCCTGGACAGCCACCGGACACCCAACCTCCCCGGTCGCCGTGTGGCGTGCGGCGCCGCACCCCGTTCCTCCGACGGAGCGACATGCCTCAGGCCAACGGCGTAACCGGGGCCGGGGATCGGCCCCGGCGGTGGGAGTCGGGGCGACGTCTCAGCGGGTGCCGACCTCCGGAGGCGTGCGCTGCCGCTCCACCCGGGTCAGCGCGGCATCCAGGGTGAGGGCGGTGTCGATGAGGCCGAGATGGGTGAACGCCTGGGGAAAGTTGCCGAGTTGCTCACCGGTGATGGCGACCTCCTCCGAGTACATCCCCAGGTGGTTGGCGTAGGTCAGCATCTTCTCGAAGACCAGGCGCGCCAGCTCCAGCCGTCCCGCCCGCGCCAGCGCGTCGACATAGGCGAAGGTGCACAGCGAGAAGGTGCCCTCCGCGCCGCGCAGCCCGTCGGGGGAGGCCGAGGGGTTGTAGCGGTAGACGAGGCTGTCGGAGACCAGTTCCTCCGCCATCCCGTCCAGCGTGGAGAGCCACATGGGGTCGCGCGGGGCGATGAAGCCGACCGTGGACATCCGCAGCAGCGCCGAGTCGAGCACCTCGCTTCCGTAGTGCTGCACGAACGCCCGCCGGTCGGTGTTCCAGCCGCGCTCCATGATCTGCTCGTAGACCCGGTCGCGCTCGGCGGTCCAGCGGTGCAGGGCGGAGGGGCGGCCGCGCAGGGCGGACAGCCGCACCGCCCGGTCGAAGGCGACCCAGGACATCAGCCGGCCGTAGGTGAAGTCCTGGCGCCCGCCCCGGGTCTCCCAGATGCCCTCGTCCGGCTGGTCCCAGTGCTCGGCCAGCCAGTCGACGATGGTGCGGAGCGAGATCCAGCCCTCGTGACCGAGTTGGAGGCCCTGCCCGTCGGCGAAGTAGATGCTGTCCAGCGCCTCGCCGTAGATGTCGAGTTGGAGCTGGTCGGCGGCTCCGTTGCCGATGCGCACGGGGCGTGAGCCGCGGTAGCCCTCCCAGTGCTCCAGCACCTCCTCGGTGAGGTCGGAGGAGCCGTCGACCCGGTACATGATGCTCAGCGGCCCGCTGCCGTCGCCGGCCTGCTCCCGGACCCGGTCTCGCAGCCACGTGATGAACGCCTCGGCCTCCTCGGTGAAGCCGAGGCCCAGCAGCGCGTAGACGGAGAAGGAGGCGTCGCGGATCCAGGTGTAGCGGTAGTCCCAGTTGCGCTCGCCGCCGAGCTGCTCGGGCAGTCCGGCCGTCGGCGCGGCCACCAGCGCGCCGCTGGGCGCGTAGGTCATCAGCTTCAGGGTGATGGCCGAGCGCTCCACCGCCTCCCGCCACCGGCCCAGGTAGCTCGAGCGGTGCAGCCAGGTGCGCCAGTAGTCGACGGTGTCGTCGAACAGCTGCTGGAACTCGGCCGCCCGGATCTCGCGGGGCGGGCCGTCGGCCGCGGACTCCAGCACCAGCCCGCGCTGCTGCCCTGCCTCCAGGGGCAGTCGGACGTGGAGGTCCGCGCCGTAGGGGCCCTCGGTCGTGGTCAGCCGAGCCCGGCGGGTGTCGTCGGGCTCGCGCACGGTGTGCAGGGTCAGCCGCATCCCGTCGGCGGAGAACAGCGCGCCCTCCTCGGTGACGTGGGTGGTGTGCGGGGCGCGGCCGTAGTCGAAGCGCGGCGCGACGTCCACGGTGAACTCCATCCGGCCGCGGACGCAGCGCAGCATGCGGACGATGCGGTGGTTGTCGGTGGCCCGCGCTCCGGCCACCGGCATGAAGTCCACCACCTCACCCGCGCCCTCCTCGCTGGTGAAGCGGGTGATCAGGACGGCGGTGTTGGGGTGGTAGAGCTGTTTGACGGAGTCCGCCCCCCGCGTGGGCGCCACCCGGAGATGGCCGCCGCGCTCGCGGTCGAGCACCGCCCCGAAGACACTCGGCGAGTCGAAACGGGGGCAGCAGAACCAGTCGACGGTTCCGTCGATGGAGACCAGCGCCGCGGTCTGGAGGTCCCCGATCAGCCCGTGGTCGGCGATCAGCGGATAGTCCTTCATGGTGGCATGGTCGCCGGGCGGCACCGCCGGCCGCCTCACCTGTCGCGGGTGAGACGAATCTTTCGCTGCCGCGGACGAATCGCCGTACCACCTTGCGATCTTGGTTCAGGCGCGAAATCGGCCTTTGAAACCCAGGATGTCGTGTGTGCCGTCCGCGCAGGGGCGGACGGCACACACGCGCGCGCTCGCGGCTACTCGACCGCGGCTACTCGACCGCGGTCACTCGACCGTGGCCTCGAAGAGGGCCGTGCAGCCGTGGACGGTCAGCTTGTACTCCGAGAAGCGCTTGCCGAGCTCGCGATCCAGGTCCGCCAGGCTGTCCTCGGTGTTGTTGAACCCCTTCACGGCGTTGAGCCGGTTCAGGGCGAGCCGGGCGCGACGGGTCACGGGCACCCCCCGCGAGAGCACCGTGGAGCCGAACAGCGTGCCCCCGGGGCGCACGCAGGCCGCGGCGTTGTCGAAGGCGACACCCTTGTAGCCGAAGTCGCCCGGCACACAGTGCAGCATGAGATTGAGCGCCGCCGAGTCGTGCGACTGCTGCGGCAGCGGGAACGGCTCCAGGACGTTGCCGCGGCAGGTGGCCACGTCATGGCGGCCCAGCCGACGGGAGACGTACTCCAGGCAGTGCGGGTTCATGTCGAACAGGGTGATGCGCTGCCCGACGGGCAGCGGGGTGTGGTGCAGCAGATAGCCGGAACCCACGCCGATGTCCAGGTGCTCGGTGGAGACGTTGCGCCGGTACAGCCTCAACAGCTCCCGCCTGGGCACCTTCCAGAAAACGGGACAGGTCAGCCCGTAAACCATGGCGTCGTAAAAGCGGAGGGATATCGGCGTGTAACTCGCCTGCCCCGCTTCGACATCGGCGGACGTGGGGGTGACGGCCATAGGGAGAGAGTCCTCACTCATGGAGACTGTGGAAGGCGTGACACGGATCCGAGCGGCGCGCCGCATTGCCGGGAAAAGCGTAGCCATGCGTTTCCCAGAAGCGCTGTAGCGCGAGTCGACCGTGGAAAGCTCCACGCCACCTCCGCGGGGAGTCGGTAGCGCCCGCCGTGGCGCTCCGGTCGCCCGCAGTGATCCAATGCGCCCGGTCCGGGACCTTTCCCGGCACGGACAGGAACTCACGTACGAATGGCGGCCGGAGCAATTCCTGGCCGAAATCCACGAGGAGGTCTTGCCGTCCTGGCCTTCCGGCGGCTAAGGGAGCGTCAGCGGCTCCCGTCGCCCGCCGCCGTCCGGACGAACTCGCGACTCACCCCCGCGTAGTGCTCGGCGAAGCTGATCGCGGACGCCTCGGAGTCCACCAGCTGGCGCAGCCGGGCCAGGCGGAGCCTGCTCTCGAAGGCGCCGTCGCCCGGGTAGCGGTGCAGCAACCAGGTCATCCACGCGGAGAACTCCTGCGCCTGCCACACCCCTCGCAGACTGGTGCGGGAGTAGTCGTCGAGCGACTCGCGGTTGCCGGTCGCGTACCAGGACGCGAGCGCCTCGGCGAGGATCCGGGCGTCCGCCACGGCCAGGTTCAGCCCCTTGGCGGCGGTCGGCGGGACGATGTGCGCCGCGTCCCCGGCCAGGAACAGCCGCCCGTACTGCATCGGCTCGGCGACGAAGCCCCGCATGGCGGTGATGGACCGCTCCAGCACCGGGCCCTCGTTCAGCTTCCCCTGCCCCTGGCACAGCCGGTCGTTCAGTTCGGCCCATACCCGGTCGTCCGGCCACGCCTCCAGCCGCTCGTCCGGATCGACCTGGAGGTACAGCCGGCTGATCTGGGACGAGCGCATGCTGTGCAGCGCGAAGCCGTGGTCGTGGATGCCGTAGATGAGCTCCTCGCCGGCCGGCGGGGCGGCGGCCAGGATGCCCAGCCAGGCGAAGGGGTACGTCTTCTCGAAGACCGAGAGCTCGGACCGCGGCACGGACCGCCGGGTCACCCCGTGGAACCCGTCGCAGCCGGCGACGAAGTCCGCCTGGATGGTCGTCGGCACCCCGTCCAGCGTGCAGCTCACGGTGGGCGCGTCGCCCGTCAGCCCGTCGAGGACGATGTCGTCGACACCGAAGTGCAGCGGCGCTTCCGCCTCCAGCCGGGCCCGGATCAGATCCTTGACCACCTCCTGCTGGCCGTAGACGCACACCGAACGGCCGCACAGCTCCGCCGTGGAGATCCGATGCCGCTCGCCGCCGAAACGCAGCTCGAAGCCCTCGTGGACCTGGCCCTCCCGGTCCAGCCGGGCGCCGACGCCGGTGGCGCGCAACAGGTCCGCGGTGGACTGCTCCAGCAGGCCCGCCCGGACCCTGCGCTCCACGTACTTCCGGTCCCGCAGCTCCAGCACGATCGAGTCGACGCCCTCCAGCCGCAACAGGTGCGCCAGCACCAGCCCGGCCGGACCGGCGCCGACGATCACCACTCGGGTGCGCAGTAAGCGCATCTCTGTCTCTCCTCGTCTCGGACCGACGCTCAGTGCGCCGGGGCGGCCGACTGCCGTTCGGGGAAGGCGGTGTCCAGGAGCCGCAGCAGCGGGGCGGCCTTCACCGCGGTCTCCTCGAACTCCGCGTCCGGGTCGGACAGCGCCACGATCGCCCCGCCGACGCCGTAGCCCACCCGGTCCGGTGTGGCCACCACCGTACGGATGACCATGCTGAGGTCCGCGGCCCCCGACAACGAGAAGTATCCGAGCGCGCCCGAGTACACCCCGCGCGGGCCCGCCTCCAACTCGTCGATCAAGTGCATCGTACGTATTTTCGGCGCTCCGGTCATCGATCCGCCGGGGAAGGCCGCGCGCACGCAGGCCACCGCCGAGCTGTCCGGCCGCAGGGTGGCCCGTACGGTGCTGACCAGTTGATGCACCGTCGCATAGCTCTCGACCTCGAACAGCCGCGGGACGTGGACGGAGCCGACCTCGGCGCAGCGCCCCAGGTCGTTGCGGACCAGGTCCACGATCATCAGGTTCTCCGCGCGGTCCTTCTCGTTGCCGAGCAGGTCGGCGCGGAGCAGGGCGTCCTCGTAGGGGCTCGCGCCCCGCGGCCGGGTGCCCTTGATCGGCTTGGACTCGGCCTCGCCGGCGGCGGACACCCGCAGGAAGCGCTCCGGGGAGGTGGACAGCACCGAGAGGCCGTCCAGACGCAGCAGCGCGGCGAAGGGGGCGGGGCTGACCCGACGCAGATACCGATAGCCCAGCCAGGGGTCCAGCCGACCGGGCGCGGTGACCATGTTGGTCAGGCACACCTCGTAGGTCTCGCCCTGACCGATCGCCTCCTGGCAGGCGGCGATCAGCTCGAGGTAGCGCGCGCGGTCGTGGCGCAGCCGCAGCTCGCCGACGGTCGCCGGGTCCGTGTGCACGGCGGTCGAGGCCGCGGGCTGCGCCGGCTCCGCCGCCGGTGCGGTGGGTCGGTCGGCCAACCGGGCCAGCTCCGCGCGGGTCTCCGCCAGCCAGTCGCGGGCCGGCGCCGCCCGGCCGTGCTCGGCGAGGGCGAGCAGATAGGTGGTGGAGGTGAGGTGGTCGAAGACGACCGCGCGATCCGCGAAGATCATGGCGGCGTCGGGCTCCGTGGACCGGTGCGCCCGCTCGCCACCGCACTCCGCCTTCAACTCGTAGCCGAGGTAGCCGACCCAGCCCAGCGCGAAGTCGAACGGCAGGTCGGGCACGCGGACATGACGCGCCGCCAGATCGGCGTCCAGCCACTCCAGGAACGGGCCGTGCACCACCTCGGTGCCGGCGGCCGACTCCACGGTCACCGTCTGCTCCCAGACGTCGGCGGTGGCCACCCTGGCCAGCGGGCCCCCGGCGTCTCCCATGAGGGAGAACCGGCCCGACTCGCCGTCGGGCCGGCTGCTGTCCAACCAGAAGGCGTGCCGGGAGCCGCTGAAGAGGCGCTCGAAGACCGCCTCGTCGGCCACCCGGGTCGCCATCCGCTCCACCAGCACCCGGAACCGGCGCGCGCCCGCGGCGGCGGGCCGCCGATGCCCTTCGGCGGCCGCCGGCACCGGCTTCCGCGCATGGGGCGCGCCCCTTCGCGCGGCCGGGTCGGCCTCGCCGTTCCGCCGCCACCACGCGCGGGTCAGCTCCCGGAAGTTGCGGATCAGCTGGTGGCCGTGGGCCGTTCCGATGGACTCCGGGTGGAACTGGACGCCCCACAGCGGCTTGTCCCGGTGGGCGACGCCCATCAACACGCCGTCCGGGGTCCAGGCCGCCGCGGTCAGCTCCGCCGGCAGCCCGTCCACCGCCAACGAGTGGTAGCGCACGGCCTCGAAGGGCGAGGGCAGACCGGCGAAGAGACCGCTGCCGTCGTGCACCACCGGAGACACCCGCCCGTGCCGCACCTCCGGCGCCCGGTCCACCGTGCCGCCGAAGACATGGCACAGCCCCTGATGGCCCAGGCACACGCCGAGCAGGGGAAGGGCGGATGCGGAGATGACGGCCTGACAGATGCCGAAGTCGGCGGCGCGCTCGGGGCGTCCGGGACCCGGCGATATCACCACGTTGTCGAAGCCGCGCAGCGCGGCGGCCGACGGCAGCGGATCGTCGTGACGGATGACGACGGGCTCTTCCTCATTCACCTCGGCGAGGTAATGGAAAAGGTTGTAGGTGAACGAGTCGTAATTATCGATCAGCAACGTCCGCATCATTCCCCCGTGTTATGCATCCTCCCGCGAGTCGGTCAATTCCCGCGAGTGAATGTTCAACAGGATCTCCACGCCGGCGATCTCGTGTCAAGTCCCAGTTTTCGTCCACAGTACGGACATGATCTCGCTGAGCGGCACATTCCCGGCCCCAACTCCTTTACGGTGCAGTGCCAACCGTCCGCGCGCCACGGGGTGAGGTCACGAAGACGATGCAGATTGGAATCAACTTCTTTCCCGATGTCGACCCTCGACAGAAGTCCGCTGAGCGGTACTTCGCCGAGTGCCTGGACCTGGTGGAGCTCGCCGACCGGCTGGACTACCACCACATCCGGATCGTCGAGCACTACTTCCACCCCTACGGCGGCTACTCGCCCAACCCGCTGCTGTTCCTGTCCGCGGCGGCCGCCCGCAGCCGCCGGTTGCGACTCATCACCGGTGCGGTGCTGCCCGCCTTCAACCACCCGCTCAAGCTCGCCGGCGAGATCGGCATGCTCGACGGCATCTCCGGCGGCCGGCTGGAGGTCGGCTTCGCCCGGGCCTTCCTGCCCCACGAGTTCCAGCGCTTCGGCGTGGACATGGACACCAGTCGGGCCCGCTTCGACGAGGGCATCGAGACGGTACGGCGGCTGCTGGCCGAGGAACACGTCGCCCATCAGGGCCGCTTCCACTCCTTCCCGGCCACCACCTCGCTGCCCCGCCCCACCCAGCGCCCGCACCCGCCGCTGTGGGTCGCCGCGCTCTCCAACGAACAGAGCTTCCGCCGCGCCGGCGAGCTCGGCTGCGGAATCATGGCCAACCCGCTGGCCGCCGAGACCATGCGGCACAACCTGGGCGTCTACCGCGAGGCATGGCGCGCGGCCGGACACCCCGGCCGGGGACGGGTGATGCTCGCCTTCCACATGCACTGCGCACCCGACGCCGAACTGGCCAGGTCCCGGGCCGAAGAGCCCATCAACTCCTATCTGCGCAGCCTCGTCTCCGCCGCCGCGGACTGGACCGACGGCGCCGCCAGCGCCGACTACCCCGGCTACCGGGAGATGATCGCCAAACTGGCGGCGGACGACTTCCACAGCGTGCTCGCGCGGAACGCCGCCCTCGTCGGCACACCGGACGACATCGTCGACCAACTGCGCCGGTTCCACGAGGAGTGCGGCGGCTTCGACGTCGCCAGCCTCCAGGTCAACTTCTCTACGCTGGACCCCACACTGGCCCGCGCCTCCGTCGAGCTGTTCGGCGAGCAGGTCCTGCCCCGGCTCCGGGCGGGGGCCGCGCCAGTCGACGCCCACTGACCAGGAGAGCCAGCGATGACCCAGGAACCGCCCCAGCACGCCCCGGCAGCCCCCGACTCCCCGGGGACGACGGCCCCCTCGGACCCGGGCACCCCCAGGACCGCACACCGGCGGACGAGCCCCCGGCCGCCGGCCACCCCCGACTCCGCGCCCGACTCCGCGCCCGACTCCGCCCCCGACTCCGTGCCCGCCGGGCGCCCGCGGGTCGGCACGGGCGCACAGCCTCTCGCCCACCCCGACCCCGGTCACCACCCGGAGCCCCCGGCCTCCCAGGACACCGACTACCGCCGCTCCCTGCTCCGCAGCCGGGAGAGCCGCACCCGCGCCGACCGGCCCGGGCGGTTCCGGCTCGCCGGCCGCGACTGGACCCTGCTCGACGACGTCTTCGCACCCGTCTACTCCCCGTCCACCGAGGTCTTCCTGGAACTGCTCGACTTCCCGCCCGGCGGGTCGGTGCTGGAGATCGGCTGCGGCACCGGAGTCATCGCCGTCAGCGCCGCCCTCGCCGGCTGCACCCGGGTGGTCGCCACCGACATCAACCCACACGCCGTGCGGAACGCCGAGCTGAACGCCGCCCGGCACGGCGTCGCCGAACGAGTCCGCTGCCATACCGGCGACCTGTTCGCCCCGCTCGCCCCGGAGGACCGCTTCGACCTGGTCTTCTGGCACTCCAACTTCGTGCTCGCGCCGGACGGGCTGGAGCGGCTGGACGCCCACGACCTGGCGTACGTGGACCCCGGATACCGGGCCCACCGCGACTACCTGAGCCAGGCGCCGCACCGGCTCCGCCCGGGCGGCACCGCGCTGCTCGGCTTCAGCAGCCGCGGCGACGCGGCCCGGCTGCACGACCTCGCCACCGCCGTCGGGGTCACCGTGGAGCAGATCGCCCACCGCGCGGTCCCCGAGCGCGGCACCACGGTGGACTACCGACTGCTGCGGATCGACCCGGCCCCGCCGGGCCCCGCGCCCGCCCCATGACGACGCGCCCCACCCCGCCCGCCAGGCTCGCCCTGGCCGTGCTGCTGCTCGGCGAGTTCCTGGCCATCTTCGACATCTCCGTGGTCAACGTGGTGCTGCCGGTGGTCCAGGACGACCTGCGGGCCGGGGACGCCCAGGCGTACCTCGTGGTGGCCTGCTACGGCATGGCCTACGCGAGCCTGCTGGTGATGGGCGGCCGGCTGGGCGACCGGCTCGGCTTCCGGGCCGTCTTCCTCGGCGGCGTCGCCGTGTTCGGACTGGCCTCGCTGGCCTGTGGCCTCGCCCCGACCGCCGCCGCGCTGATCGTCGCCCGCGCCGCCCAGGGCGTCGGGGCCGCACTGCTCTTCCCCCAGGTGCTGGCCGGCATCCACCAGGTCGTGCCCGCCGCCCGCAGGGGAGCCGCGGTCGGCGCCTTCGGCGCGGTGCTGGGCCTGGGCTCCACCCTCGGCCAACTCGGCGGCGGAGTGCTCACCGAACTGGAGCTCGTCTCCGACGGCTGGCGCTCCGCCTTCCTCGTCAACGTGCCGCTGTGCCTGGCCATCTGGCTGGCCGGGCGCCGGGTGCTGCCCACCGGACACACCACCGCGCGCCGCCTCGACCTGCCCGGCGCGCTGCTGCTGGCGGCGGCCGTCGCCGCGCTGGTGCTGCCCTGGTCGCTGCCGGACCGGCCGCGCGGGCCGCTCTGGACCGCGCTGCTGGTGCTCACCCCGCTGGCGCCCACGGCCGCCCTCGTACGGTGGGAGCGCCGGCTGACCCGCGGCGGCGGGACCCCGCTGCTCCACCCCGGACTGCTGCGGCAGCGCGGATTCGTCGCCGGACTCGCGCTCTGCCTGGTCTTCTTCGCCACCCAGGTCCCCTTCTACGTCCTGCTGTCGCAGACCGCGCAGCGCGGCGCCGGCCTCGACCCCCTGGGCTCCGCGGGGCTGTACGCCGGGCTCGGCCTGGCGTTCCTGGCGGCGTCCGTGCTGGCGGGGCGGGCGGACCCGAGGCACACGGCGCTGCTCACCGCCGGCGGACCGCTGCTGATGGCCGTCGGCTACCTGGGCCTGCGATCCGTGCCCGCGCACGCCCTCCACCCCGGATCGCTGTCGGTGACCGCGCTGCTGGTGGTCAACGGTGCCGGAGCGGGGCTGGTCGCCCCGACGGTGATCCGGTTCGTCCTCGCCGGCGTCGACACCTCGCTGACCGGCGTCGCCTCCGGACTGCTGGCGACCGCCCAGCAACTCGCCAACTCCGTCGGCGTGGTGGTGGCCGGCGCGGTCTTCCGCGGCGCCGGACACCACGGGCAGGTGCTCGCCGGCTTCCGGGCCGCGCTGCTCTACTTCACCGCGCTCGCCGCGGCCGCCATCGCCCTCTCCCGCGCCGTCGCCCGCGGCCACGGACCACCCGCGAAGGAGGCTCCGCCACCTCGCGAGGTGCGGTCCGCCGATGCTTGAGCGAGCGCCCGCATACTGCGCCCGGAAGCTTCCTCACACGGAGGAACGGAGTCCGGGAGGGCCATGCTCATCGACCGGAGCGCTCACATCGGACTGGCGGAGGCGGCGCTGTACGAGTGTGCGTCGGGCCGGTTCCGGCTGATCGTCGCCGAGGGCGGGCCGGGCTGCGGCAAGACCGCGTTCCTACGGGAGTTCCTCAGCGTCGCGGAGCGGGCCGGAGCCCTGGTGGTCGAGGCCCCCGGCCTCCCCGGCGGCCGGGACACCCCACTCGGCCTGCTACGGCGGCTGGTCGGGGACCCACGGCTGCCGGCCTCGGCCCGCGAGCGGCTCCAGGCGACCGTGGCGACCGTGGAGCACCAGACCCCGGCCGAACCCGAGGCCGCCGAACGGCTGCGCGTGGAGCTGTGCGCGGCCGCCGTACCCGCACCGCTGGTGATCGCCGTCGACGACCTGCACCACGCGGACCAGGCGTCGCTGCGCCGGCTGCTGCACGTCGCCCGGCACGCGCCCGACGCCAGGATCCTGCTCATCGCCACCGAACACCCCCACGGACAGAGCGGCGACCCGCTGCTCGGCACCGAACTGCTGCGCCACCCCGGCTTCCGACGGATCACCGTGGACCGGCTCGACGGCGACGGCGTCGCCGAGCTGCTCGCCGCGCACCGCGGGCGACCGGCCGACGAACGGCTCGTGGCCGAGTGCTACGCGATCACCGGCGGCAATCCGCTGCTGCTGCGGGCGCTGTTGGAGGACCTCGACGCCCAGCGGGAGCCCGCCGGCGGCCGGCTGCCACGGCCCCCCGCCGGAGGACGGTTCCACCAGGCCGCAGTGGCCTGCCTGGAACACATAGGCACCCCCACCCGGGACGTCGCCGGCGCGCTGGCCGTCCTCGGCCGCCACGCCACCCCGGCGCTGCTGGGCCGGCTGCTCCGCCCGGTCGACCCGGTCCGCGTCGACCGGGCCCTCCACCTCCTGGAGCTCACCGGGCTGACCGCCGGCCACCGCTGGCGGCACCCGACCATCGGGGCGGCGGCCCTCGAACACCTCGGCGAGGCCGACCGGCGCAGCCTGCACGAGCGCGGCGCGCTGCTGCTGCACGGCGAGGGCGCCCCGGCCGTCCAGATCGCCGAACACCTGCTCGCGGCCCGGCCGGCGGCGCCCGCCTGGTCGGTCGCCGTGCTGCGCGACGCCGCCACCCAGGCCCAGGTCGACGACGACGCCAAAGCCGCGATCGGCTATCTCACCCTCGCCCACCGCGCCTGCACGGAGCCCGGCCAGCGCTCGGCGATCCGCATCGCCCTCGCCGCCGCCACCTGGCGCGTCAACCCCTCCGCCGCCGAGCACCATCTCGCCGAGCCGCTCGCGGAACTCCAGGCCGGCCGGCTGGCCGACGCCGACGCGGCCCTGCTGGTGCGGCTGCTGATCGGCTGCGGACGACTGGACGAGGCCGCCCAGGCGCGGACCCGGCTCCAGCGGCCGCCGGACCGGCCCGCGGCGGCGAGCCACGACGGCCCGGCGACCACCACCGCCTGGCCCTCCGTGGTCCACCCCGGCCCCTGGCCCTGCGGTCACGAGGAGACCCGCCCCGGTCCCCACCCCGCGTCCGAGCCCGCCGCGCCCGGCGACCCCTGGTACGAGCCCCCCGGCCCCGGCACCGCCGCCGCCGTGTGGGGCATCCCCGGCCCCGGCACCAGCGAGGCCGCCGCCGCGGAGGCCGAACGGCGGTTGCGCTCCTGCCCGCTGATGGACGGCACGCTCGTGGTGGTGGCCAACGCCGTACGGACCCTGCTGCGGGCCGGCCGCACCGCGGCCGCGGAGGAGTGGTGCCATCGGCTGCTGAAGGAGGCGATCGCCCGCCGTTCCCCCGGCTGGCAGGCGGAGTTCCTCGCCATCCGGGCCGAGATCGCGCTACGCAGGGGCGCCCTGGCCGACGCCGAGGAGTACGCCCGGCGGGCGCTCGGCTGTCTTCCCGGACGCGGCGGCAGCGTCCTCATCGGCAGCCCGCTCGCCTGCCAGGTCCGCGCCTACACCCTCATGGGGCGGTACGAGGACGCCACCCGCGTGCTGTACCACCCGGTGCCCGGGGCCCTCTTCCAGAGCGTGCACGCACTGGCCTACCTGCGCGCCCGCGGCCACTACCACCTGGCGACCGGCCACTGCCAGGCCGCGCTCCGCGACTTCCTGAGCGCCGGCCGCCTGGCGCAGCGCTGGGGCCTCGACCACCCCGCCCTGCTGCCCTGGCGCACCGACTCCGCGGAGGGCTTCCTCCGGCTCGGCGAACGGGCCAGGGCGGCGACGATGATCACGGAACAGCTCTCCCACGGCCGGCTGTGGAACGACCCGCACGCCCGCGGCGTCTCGCTGCGGCTCCGGGCCAGGATCGCCGGGCCCGCCGAGCGCCCCCATCTGCTCACCAAGGCGGTCGAGGCCCTCCAGCACTGCGGCGACCGGCTCGAACTCGCCCGCGCGCTGGCCGATCTGGGCGCCGCGTACCAGAGCACCGGCGAGGTCATCCGGGCCAACAAGCTGCGCCGCCGGGCCTGGCGGATGGCCGAGGAGTGCGGCGCCCAGGCGCTCTGCGACAGCATCCTGCCCCCGCAGGCGATGCGCGGAGCCGAGCGGATGGACCTGCCCGGCCGCGACCAGGGCGCCGGACTCAGCGAATCGGAGATGCGCGTGGCGATCCTCGCCGCCAACGGCAACTCCAACCGCGAGATAGCCCTGAAGCTCTGCGTCACCATGAGCACCGTCGAACAGCACCTGACACGCGTCTACCGCAAGCTGAACATCAGCCGCCGCCAGCAGCTGCCGAAGAGCCTGATCGGGCCGGTGGGCGGCCAGCAGGCGCAGCGGAGAGAGCTGTCCGCGTTCTGAAGCGCTCCACCGGGGGCCGGTCCTCCTCGGCCCTCGTCGGCCGAGGAGGACCGGCCCACCCGAGCCGCGCCGCCGACGCGCTCTGACGACGTCCACAGGTAGCACAGGTAGGAGATGGCGATGACCGCTGCCGACGACAGGGTGATCGAGGCGCTCCGCGCGTCCCTCAAGGTCAACGAGCGGCTGCGGGAACAGAACCAGCAGCTCACCGCCGCCGCGCGGGAGCCCGTCGCCCTCGTCGCCACGGCCTGTCGCTACCCGGGCGGGGTGACGTCGGCGGAGGACCTGTGGGAGCTGGTCGCCGCGGGCCGGGACGCGGTCGGCACCTTCCCGACGAACCGCGGCTGGGACGTGGACCGGCTCTACGACCCCGACCCGGACCGGCCCGGCACCTCCTACACCCGACACGGCGGATTCCTCTACGACGCCGGCGCGTTCGACCCCGGCTTCTTCGGCATCAGCCCCCGAGAGGCCCTGGCCATGGACCCCCAGCAGCGGCTGCTGCTGGAGATCTCCTGGGAGGCGTTCGAACGCGCCGGCATCGCCCCCACCGCGGTCCGCGGCAGCCGCACCGGGGTGTTCGCGGGCGTCATGTACCACGACTACGGCGCCCGGCTGCACACCCTCCCCGAGGGCTTCGAGGGCTACATCGGCAACGGCAGCGGCGGCGGTGTGGCCTCCGGCCGCATCGCCTACACCCTCGGCCTCGAAGGGCCGGCCGTCACCGTCGACACCGCCTGCTCCTCGTCGCTGGTCGCCCTGCACCTGGCCTGCCAGGCGCTGCGCGCGGGGGAGTGCACCCTGGCCCTGGCCGGTGGAGTCACCGTCATGTCCACCCCGAGCCTGTTCGTCGAGTACTCCCGGCAGCGCGCCCTGTCGACGGACGGCCGGTGCAAGGCGTACGGGGCGGGCGCCGACGGCACCGGCTGGGCCGAGGGCGCCGGGATGCTGCTCCTGGAGCGGCTCTCCGACGCGCGGCGGCTCGGACACCCCGTCCTGGCCGTGGTACGGGGCAGCGCCGTCAACCAGGACGGCGCCAGCAACGGACTCACCGCCCCCAACGGACCCTCCCAACAGCGGGTCATCCGGCAGGCGCTGGCCAACGCCGGCCTCTCGGCCTCCGAGGTGGACGCCGTCGAGGGACACGGCACCGGCACCACGCTGGGCGACCCGATCGAGGCCCAGGCCCTGCTGGCCACCTACGGGCAGGAGCGCGCCGGGCAAGCCCCGCTGTGGCTGGGCTCCATGAAGTCCAACGTCGGCCACACCCAGGCGGCCGCCGGCGCCGGCGGCGTCATCAAGATGGTGATGGCCCTGCGGAACGCGACGCTGCCGCGCACCCTGCACGCCGACGAGCCGTCACCGCACGTCGACTGGGACTCGGGCCGGGTGCGGCTGCTCACCGAGGCCGTGGCCTGGCCGGCCGGCGACCGCCCACGCCGCGCCGGCGTCTCCTCGTTCGGCGTGAGCGGCACCAACGCCCATGTGATCCTCGAAGAGGCCCCCGCCGCCCCGCCCCGCACGGGCACGGCGTCGCGGACGGCGCCCGCCGACCCGCTCCGCACGGCATCGCGGACAGCGCCCGCCGAGGCGTCCCCGGTGGTGGTGGCGCGGGCCGGGTCCGTCGAGGTGTCTCCGGCGGTTTCGCGGACGGCTGCCGCCGAGGCGTCCCCGGTGGCGTCGCGGACCGGGTCCGCTGACGCGTCCCCTGAGGTTTCGGGGACGGCGCCGGCCGACCCGCTCGGGGCGGTGCCGCAGCCCGCCTCCGTCGACCCGCGCCCGGCGGCGCGGGCGACCGCGTCCCACGGCCACGCCATCGCCGGACCGTTGCCCTGGCCGGTCTCGGGCGCCACGCCCGAGGCGCTGCGCGCCCAGGCCGCCGCGCTGCGCCGCCGCCTCGCCACCGACTTCGACCCCGCTACCGCTACCGCTACCGCCACCGACTCAGACACCGCCACGCCTTCCACCACCGCCACCGACTCAGACACCGCGACGCATTCCGCCACCGCCCCGCACCTCGCCGACGTGGGGCACGCGCTGGCCATCGGCCGGGCCCACCTGGCCCACCGCGCCGTCGTCCTCGGCGCCGACCGGGAGTCCCTGCTGCGCGGCCTGGACGCGGTGGCCGCAGGCGAGCCGCACGACGCCGCGGTGACGGGGGGCACGTCGGCGGCCGGGGGTGGCGCGGGGGTGGTGTTCGTCTTCCCCGGGCAGGGCGGCCAATGGGCCGGCATGGGCCTGCGACTCCTGGAGACCTCGACCGAGTTCGCCGCGCGGATGGCCGCGTGCGAGACGGCGCTGGCCCCCCATGTCGACTGGTCACCGCATGAGGTCCTGCGCCGGGACGGGGCCGACCCCGTGTGGGAGCGCGCGGACGTCGTCCAGCCGGTGCTGTTCGCCATGATGGTGTCCCTGGCCGGCCTCTGGAGGTCGTACGGCGTCGAACCGGACGCCGTGGTGGGCCACTCCCAGGGCGAGATCGCGGCCGCCCACGTCTGCGGCGCGCTCACCCTGGAGGACGCGGCCAGGGTGGTGGCGCTCCGCAGCCGGGCGCTTCAGGCCCTGCGCGGCTCCGGCGGCATGGCCTCCGTGCCGCTGCCGGCCGACGAGGTCGCGGAGCTGCTGCGGACCGCCTGGCCGGACCGGCTGTGGATCGCCGCCCGCAACGCCCCCGCGGCCACGGTCGTCTCCGGCGACGCCGACGCCCTGGCCGAGGCCCTGGAGTACTACCGGGCCCGGGACGTCCGAGCGAAGCGCATCCCCGTCGACTACGCCTCCCACTGCCCGCACATCGAATCCGTGGAGCGGGAACTGGCGGGCCTGCTGCGCGACGTCACCCCGCGGCCCGCCGACATCCCGTTCCACTCCACCGTCGACAACCGGTGGATCGACGACACCACCGCACTCGACGCCGCCTACTGGTACCGGAACCTGCGGCAGCCCGTGCGGTTCGCCGACACGATCCGCGCCCTCGGCGAGACGGAGCACCACACCTTCGTCGAGGTCGGCCCGCACCCCACCCTCACCCCCGCCATCCAGGACACCGCCGAGGCCGCCGGCCACACCGCCGTCGTCATCGGCTCGCTGCGCCGCGACACGGACGACCCGCGTCACCTCCTCACCTCGCTCGCCCGCGCCCACGTCCACGGCCTGCCGGTCGCCTGGGACCGCCACTACCGGGCGCTGGTCCCCGCGCCGCGCCATGTCGACCTGCCCACCTACGCCTTCCAGCGCGACCACTACTGGCTGGACGCGCCCGCCGCGGTCGGTGACGTGACCGCCGCCGGGCTCGCCCCGGCCGGACATCCGCTGCTGGGCGCCGCGACCGGCCTCGCCGAGCGGGACGGATACCTGCTCACCGGACGCCTGTCCACGACCACCCACCCCTGGCTCGCCGACCACTCCGTCGCCGGCGCGGTCCTGCTGCCCGGCACCGCGCTGCTGGAGCTCGCCGTGCACGCCGGCGAACGCCTGGGCTGGCCCCGGGTGGAGGAGCTGACCCTGCACGCCCCGCTCATCCTCCCCGCCGAGGGCGGCGTGGTGCTCCAGGTGGCGGTGGGCGCCGCGGACGAGACCGGCCGCCGCGAGCTGAGCGTCCACGCTCGGCGCGACGAACCCATGGGGGAGTCGGCATCGGAGGGCGCGGCGTTGGACGGGGTGGCATCGGAGGGTCCGTGGACGCGGCACGCCAGCGGCACGCTGACAGCGGAGGCCGTGGTCGACGCCCCTGCCCATGCCCATTCCCCGGCCCATGTCGACGCCGCTGTCGACGCTCCAACGGCCGCCGCCGCGGGGACGCCCGCGGCCGGGCCCGGACCGCTCGCGCACCCCTGGCCCCCACCGGACGCCGAGCCCCTGGACCTCGACGGGCTCTACGACCGGCTGGCCGCGGCCGACTTCGCCTACGGCCCCGCGTTCCAGGGGCTGCACGCCGCCTGGCGACACGGCGCGGAGACGCTCGCCGAAGTCCGGCTGCCCGACGGCGTGCTCGCCGACGCCGCCCGGTTCGGCCTCCACCCCGCCCTGCTCGACGCCGCGCTGCACACCCTGGGGCTCGACGACCGCCAGGGGGACGGAGACCGGGGCCGCCTGCCCTTCACCTGGCGTGATGTCCGCCTCCACGCCTCGGCCGCCTCCACGCTGCGGGTGCGGCTGCGACCGCTGGGTGCCGACGCGGTGGCCGTCGAGGCGACCGACGAGCACGGCGCGCCGGTGGTCTCGATCGCCTCGCTCGCGCTGCGGCCGGTGTCCCTGGAAGACCTGCGAGCCCCCGACGGCGCCGTGCGTGACGCGCTCTACGCCCTGGAGTGGACCGCCGCGCCCGACCCCGCGTCACCGGTCGCCCTGGGGCGGTGCGCCGTCCTCGGCGACGCCGACCCCGGATGGACGGCAGCGCTGGAGGCGTCGGCCCGGGGACCGGTACGGCACCACCCCGACCTGCCCGCGTTGCTACGGGCCCTGGACGCCGGCGACCCGCCGCCGGACCTGGTCTTCGTAGGCTGCCGCCCCACAGCCGCCGCGACGCCCGCGGAGCCGGCGGCTGTCCACACCCGCACCCACGAGGCACTCGGCCTGCTCCAGGGCTGGCTCGCCGAGGAACGACTGGCCGACGGGCGCCTGGTGGTCGTGACCTCCGGGGCCGTGGCGGCGACCCGGGTCGACCGTCTCCACGATCCGGCGGGCGCGGCGGTGCACGGACTGGTGCGCTCCGCCCAGGCCGAGGAGCCGGACCGTTTCCTCCTGGTGGACCTGGACACGAGCCGCGAGTCGGTCGCGGCACTGCCCCGCGCGGTGACCCTCGGCGAACCGCAGACGGCCGTTCGGGGCGGCCGGATCCTGGCGGCCAGGCTGGCCCGGGCCGGTGCTCGGACAGCCGCCCTGCCGGCCCCACCCCAGTCAGGGGGCGGCTGGCGGCTGGAGTCCACCGCATCGGGCACCCTCCAGGGCCTGGCGCTGGTGCCGACGCCGGCCGACCCCGCCCCGCTGGGCCCGGGCCAGGTGCGGATCGCGGTGCGTGCGGCCGGACTGAACTTCCGCGACGTCCTGGTGGCGCTGGGCATGGTGCCCGGCCAGACGGGGCTGGGCAGCGAGGGCGCGGGCGTGGTGCTGGACGTCGGTCCGGAGGTCACGGACCTGACGCCCGGAGATCGGGTGATGGGTGTGTTCGCGGACGCCTTCGGCCCGGTGGCGGTGGCCGACCGGGCCGTCCTGGCGCACATCCCCGACGGCTGGTCCTTCGCGGAGGCGGCCGCCGTGCCCGTGGTCTTCGCGACCGCCTACTACGGCCTCGTCGACCTGGCCGGGCTGCGGCCGGGGGAGTCGGTGCTGGTGCACGCCGCCGCCGGCGGAGTGGGCACGGCCGCCGTCCAGATCGCCCGCCACCTCGGTGCCGAGGTCTACGCCACCGCGAGCCCGGAGAAGTGGGACACCGTCCGTGCCCAGGGCATCGCGAGCGAACGCATCGCCTCCTCCCGCACCGTCGACTTCGAGTCCCGGCTCGCCGGCGGCCCGGACGGCCGTGGGATCGATGTCGTCCTGAACTGTCTGGCCCAGGAGTACGTCGACGCGTCCTTGCGGTTGACGGCCCGTGACGGCGGCCGGTTCCTGGAGCTGGGCAAGACCGACATCCGCGAGCCCGCAGAGGTGGCGCGGGCCCACCCCGGCGTCGCCTACCAGGCGTACGACCTGATGGACGCAGGCCCCGAGCGCGTCGGCGGGATCCTGCGCACCGTACTGCGGATGTTCGCCGACGGAGTGCTCACCCCGCCGCCCCTCACCTGCTGGGACGTCCGGCAGGCCCCGGACGCCTTCCGCCACCTCCAGCAGGGCCGCAGCATCGGCAAGAACGTCCTCACCCTGCCCGCCGCGTGGGACGCCGACGGCACCGTGCTGATCACCGGTGGTACGGGCGTGCTGGGCGGAGCCCTCGCCCGGCACCTGGCCGCCACCGGCCGGGCCCGGCACGTGCTGTTGGCCGGCCGCCGCGGGCCCGACGCGCCCGGCGCCGCCCGGCTCACCGCCGAACTCGCCGAACTGGGCACCGAGGCGACCGTCGTGGCCTGCGACGTCGGTGACCGGGCCGCCCTCGCCGAGCTGCTCGCGGGCCTCCCGGCCGAGCATCCGCTGACCGCCGTCATCCACGCCGCGGGCGCGCTCGACGACGCCACGCTCGGCTCCCTCACCGCACGGCACCTCGACACCGTCCTGGCGCCGAAGGCCGACGCCGCCTGGCACCTGCACGAGCTGACCCGCCCCCTGGACCTCGCCGCCTTCGTACTTCTCTCCTCGGCCGCCGGCGTCCTCGGCGCCGTGGGACAGGCCAACTACGCCGCCGCCAACGCCTGCCTCGACGCCCTCGCCCAGCACCGGCGCGCCACCGGGTTCCCGGCACAGTCCCTCGCCTGGGGGCTGTGGGCCGAAGCCAGCGGTATGACCGGCCACCTCGACCAGGCCGACCACACCCGCATGGCCCGCTCCGGTCTCCTGCCGCTGTCCACCACCGAGGCCCTGGCGCTGTTCGACGCCGCCCTCGCCGACGGCCCGCCGCTGCTCCTCCCGGCCCGCCTCGACACCAGGGCCCTGCGTACCGCCACCGCGCCGCCGCTCTTCCGGAACCTGGTCCGCGGCGCCCCGCGCCGCGCCCGGCCGACGAGCACCGGCGGCCACGCCTCCCTGCGCGCCCGGCTGGCCGGCCAGGACGCCGCCGCGCAACGGGAGACCCTGGTCACCCTCGTACGCGGCCACGCCGCCACGGTCCTCGGCCACCCGACCCCCGACGCCCTCACCCCCGACACCACCTTCCGCGACCTGGGCTTCGACTCCCTCACCGCCGTCGAGCTCCGCAACCGGCTCAACGAGGCGACCAGCCTCCGCCTCCCCGCCACCCTCGTCTTCGACCACCCCACCCCCACGGTGCTCGCCCGCCACCTCCACGACGAACTCCTCGGCGGCCGGGCGACGGCGACCGCCACCGCCTCGACCCCCACGGCGAGCGCCACGACGACCACCGGCGGCGACGAACCCATCGCGATCGTCGGCATGGCCTGCCGCTACCCGGGAGGTGTGCACGGCCCGCAACAGCTGTGGGGGCTCGTCGCCTCCGGCACCGACGCCGTGAGCGGCTTCCCCGACGACCGCGGCTGGGACCTCGACCGACTCTTCCCCTCCGACCCGGACCGCCCCGGCGCCTCCGCCACCCGCCACGGCGGCTTCCTCCACGACGCGGGCGACTTCGACGCAGCGTTCTTCGGCATCAGCCCGCGCGAGGCGCTGGCCATGGACCCCCAGCAGCGGCTGCTCCTGGAAACCTGCTGGGAGACTTTCGAATCCGCGGGCATGGACCCCACATCCGTACGCGGCAGCCAGACCGGAGTCTTCGCCGGGGTGATGCCGGCCGACTACGGCCCGCGTCTGCACGACACCGCCGCCGAGGTCGAGGGCTACGTCCTCACCGGCACCTCCGGCAGCATCGCCTCCGGCCGCATCGCCTACGCCTTCGGCCTGGAAGGCCCCGCCGTCTCGGTGGACACGGCATGCTCCTCGTCCCTGGTCGCCCTCCACCTCGCCGCCCAGGCGCTCCGGGCCGGGGAGTGCTCCATGGCCCTGGCCGGCGGGGTGACGGTGATGCCCACCCCCGGCGCCTTCGTGGAGTTCTCGCGCCAGCGGGGACTGGCGGCGGACGGTCGGTGCAAGGCGTACGGGGCGGGAGCGGACGGGACGGGGTGGTCCGAGGGCGTGGGCTTGTTGTTGGTGGAACGACTGTCGGACGCAAGACGGTTGGGACATCGGGTGTGGGCGGTGGTGCGGGGGAGCGCGGTCAATCAGGACGGCGCGAGCAATGGCCTGACGGCGCCGAACGGTCCGTCGCAGCAGCGGGTGATCCGCGCGGCGTTGGCGGCCGCGCGAGTGGGGGCCGGCGATGTCGACGTGGTGGAGGGGCACGGGACGGGGACGCGGCTGGGCGATCCCATCGAGGCACAGGCGCTGCTGGCCACGTACGGGCAGGAGCGGCCTGCGGGCCGGCCGGTGTGGCTCGGGTCGGTGAAGTCGAACGTCGGACATGCGCAGGCGGCCGCGGGGGTGGGTGGGGTCATCAAGATGGTGATGGCCATGCGGCATGGGGTGCTGCCGCGGACACTGCATGTGGAGGAGCCGTCGCCGCACGTGGACTGGTCGTCGGGCGCGGTGCGGTTGTTGAGGGAGCCGGTGCCGTGGCCGGAGACGGGGCGG
Source organism: Streptomyces sp. LX-29 (assembly GCF_029541745.1). Classification (NCBI taxonomy): domain Bacteria; kingdom Bacillati; phylum Actinomycetota; class Actinomycetes; order Kitasatosporales; family Streptomycetaceae; genus Streptomyces; species Streptomyces sp. LX-29. Next base: position 7,789,378 of record NZ_CP089746.1, read on the forward strand.
CCCCGGCGGGCGGGGGTGTCCTCCTTCGGGGTCAGTGGCACCAACGCGCACGTCATCCTGGAGCAGGCGCCCACGGTGGAGGAGCCTGCACCGGACGGGGCCTCGGGATCGTTGTCGCCCTGGGTGGTGTCGGCCAGGTCCGGGGAGGCGCTGCGGGCACAGGCGCGGCGGTTGCGCGAGCATGTGCTGGCACGGCCGGAGTTGGACCTGGCCGGTGTCGGACACGTACTGGAGACGGGACGGGCGCGCTTCGAGCACCGGGCGGTGTTACTGGGCCCGGACCGGGAGGGGTTCCTACGCGGTCTGGAGGCGTTGGCCTCGGGTGAGGAGTACGCGGGTCTCGTGCGGGGTGTGGCCACGGGCGTGGGAAAGCTGGCGTTCCTGTGTTCGGGGCAGGGCACGCAACGGCCCGGGATGGGTGCCGAGCTGTACGAGGCGTCCCCGCTGTTCGCACGGGCCTTGGACGAGGTGTGCGGGCATCTGGACCCTTATCTGGAGCGGCCGCTGCGGGCCGTGCTGTTCGGTGAAGGCGAGGAAGCGGCCGGTCTGCTGCATCAGACGGGCTACACCCAACCCGCCCTCTTCGCCCTTCAGGTCGCCTTGCACCGCCTGGTCACCGAGGGGTACGGGCTCACCCCGCACTTCTACGCCGGGCACTCGCTCGGGGAGATCACCGCGGCCCACCTGGCGGGGATCCTGAGCCTGCCCGACGCCGCGCGTTTGGTCGCCACCCGCGGCCGGCTCATGCAGTCCCTCCCCGCCACGGGTGCCATGACCGCCATCGAGGCGAGTGCGGAGGAGGTGACCCCGTATCTGGCGGGGCGGGAGGACCAGGTATCGCTCGCGGCGGTGAACACGCCCACCTCGCTGGTCATCAGCGGCGACCGGGACGCGGTGGAGGGGATCGCCGAGCAGTTCGGGGGCCAGGGTCGGAAGGTCACCTCACTCCAGGTCAGTGGAGCCTTCCACTCACCCCACATGGAACCCCTCCTCGACGAGCTCAACGACACCACCCAAGCCCTCACCTACCACCCACCCCACACCTCCCTCATCACCGGCAACCCGGGCGACGCGGACCCCACCACCCCCGACTACTGGGTCCACCAAGCCCGCAACCCCGTCCACTACCACGGCATCACCCGCGAACTCCACGCCCACGGCGCCACCGGATTCCTCGAACTCGGCCCCGACTCCACCCTCACCGCCCTGACCCACCACAACCTCCCCGACACCGCACCCCAAGCCCACGCCCTCCTCCACCCCGACCACCCCGAAACCCACACCACCCACACCGCCCTCGCCCACCTCCACACCCACGGACACCCCACCACCTGGCACCACCCACCACCCACCACAACCGAACTCCCCGACCTCCCCACCTACCCGTTCCAACACCAGCGCTACTGGCTCAACTCGGCGTCTTCTGCGGGTGATGTGGCCGCGGCCGGGTTGGAGTCGGCGGGGCACCCGCTGCTCGGCGCCACGGTCGGGCTCGCGGATGGCGATGGGTGTCTGTTCACCGGGCGGCTCTCGCTCCGCACGCACCCGTGGCTCGCCGATCACGCCATCGCCGACACCGTGCTGCTCCCGGGAACGGCCTTCCTCGAACTCGTCCTTCAAGCCGGCGATCGTGTGGAGTGCGGGCACGTCGAGGAGCTGACCCTCCACGCTCCGCTCGTCCTGCCGGAGGGCGGCGGGGCCGTACTTCAGGTGGCCGTGGCCGCACCGGACGAGGCCGGACGTCGCGCGGTGCACGTCTACTCGCGCCGTGAAGAGGGCGGCGCGGCCGACCCGGCGGGAGCCGCCTGGACGCGCCACGCCACCGGCTTCCTCACGGCGGAACCGGGCGGCGATGAATCGCGCGACATGGCCGACGGGCTGTGGGGCGAGGCGTGGCCGCCGTCGGATGCCGTAGCCGTGGATCTGGAGGAGCTGTACGACCGTTTGACAGCGGCGGGTTTCGGCTATGGGCCGTTGTTCCGGGGACTGCGAGCGGCATGGCGGCGCGGCGACGAGATCTTCGCTGAGGTACGCCTGCCCGAGGACGCGCCGGGTGGCCCGACGGGGGCGCGGTTCGGGCTGCACCCCGCGCTGCTCGACTCCGCGCTCCACACCCTTCCGCTGCTGCCGTCTCTCCAGAACCAGAACGAGAGCCAGGGACAGAGCCAGAGCCAGGGACAGAGCCAGAGCCAGAGCCACGCCCACGCCCAAGGCGCGGGGCTGCCGTTCGCCTGGGGCGCGGTGACCCTGCACACGCCGGGCGCCACGGCCCTGCGGGTGCGGCTGGGGCCGGACGGCTCCGAGCCGGGAGCCGTCTCGGTCGAGGTGGCCGACGAGACGGGCGAGCCGGTGGCCTCGGTGCGCTCACTGGTGCTGCGTCCGGTGTCCACGGCAGAACTGCGGGCAGCGGCGGCCCGCTCTCCGCACCACGACACGCTGTTCGAGGTGCGGTGGGAGCCTGTTCCCGACCCGGGGGAGACGTCGGAGGCAGCGGCGGCGTCGGCCGACTGGGCGGTCATCGGGCCCGGCCCGGCCCCGGGCGCGGCCGACGACCCCTTCCGCGCGGCACGGCACACGTACCCGGACCTGGCCGCGCTGCGGGAGGCCGTCGCCGGCGGCGCTCCGGTTCCCCGTACGGTCCTGACCTGGTCCGGGGCGGGAGAAGGGGCTGCCGAGGCGCGCGGCGTCGTGCATGCCGCCGCCCACCACATGCTGGCGCTGGTGCGGGAGTGGCTGGAGGACGACGCCTTCGCCGCCGGGCGCCTGGTGGTGCTCACCCGCAACGCCGTCGCCACCACGACGGAGGAGGACGTCACGGACCTGGGCGGTGCGGCGGTATGGGGCCTGGTGCGCTCCGCGCGAGCGGAGCACCCCGACCGGTTCGCGCTGCTCGACCTGGAGGGCTCCGGAGCCACTCCGGAGGACCACCGCCGGGCGCTGTCCGCCGCCCTGACCTGCGGCGAATCCGAAGTCGCGGTGCGCGGCGGCACCCTCCACGCCCCCCGGCTGTTCCGGATGGCCGGTCCCGACCCGGCGGCTCCCGCCCAGGCCGGCGCCGCCGGCGCCGAGGTCGCGGTGAAGCGACCCTGGGCCGCCGAGGGAACGGTGCTCATCACCGGAGGCACCGGCAGTCTCGGCGCGATGCTCGCCCGGCACCTGGTGGTGGCCCACGGCGTGCGCAACCTCCTGCTCGTCAGCCGCCGCGGCCGCGATGCGTGGGGTGCCCGTCGGCTGGAGGCCGAACTGGTGGCGCTCGGGGCGACCGTGACCATCGCGGCGTGTGACGCGTCCGATCGGAAGCGACTCGGTAGGACTCTGGCGGCCATCCCCGCCGAGCACCCGCTGACCGGGGTGGTCCACGCGGCCGGAGTGCTGGACGACGGGGTGCTCCCGTCCCTCACGCCGGAGCGGATGAGCCGAGTCCTGCGGGCCAAGGCGGACGTCGCGCTCAACCTCCACGAGCTCACCCGTGGGCTCCCGCTCGCCGCCTTCGTGTTGTTCTCCTCGCTGGCCGGAGTCATGGGCTCGCCGGGTCAGGCCAACTACGCGGCGGCCAACGCCGTGCTGGACGCGCTGGCCTGTCGCCGACGCGCCGCATGGCTTCCCGCGGTGTCCATGGCCTGGGGGGTGTGGGAGCAGTCCGGAGACGGCATGACCGGACGACTGGACGCCACCGACCACTCCCGCTTCGCCCGTTCGGGGCTGCGGCCCCTGTCCCCGAGCGAGGGACTGGAACTGTTCGACAGGGCCCTGGAGTGCGACCGGCCCGTGGTCGTGCCCGCCGCGCTCGGCATCACGGAACTCCGGTCGTCCGGCGCCGCCGTACCCTCGCTCCTCCGGCATCTGGGGGCGCCGGCGCGGCCCCGGACCGGCGGCCCCGGCGGCCGCGACGCGACGGCCGGCGGCCCGGCGCTCCTGCGCCGCCGGTTGACCGGCCTCGGGACCGAGGAGCAGGTGCGGACGCTGTTGCGGCTGGTGCGCTCCCAGGCGGCGGCGGTGCTGGGGCACGGGGCGGCCGACGCGATCCCGGCGGAGTCCGCCTTCCGCGACCTCGGCTTCGACTCCCTCACCTCGGTAGAGCTGCGCAACCGGCTCCAGACGGCCACCGGCCTGCGCCTCCCGGCCAGCCTGGTCTTCGACCGTCCCCATCCCCTCGCGCTCGCCCGCCGGCTGCGGGAGGAGCTGGTCGGCGACGACGCCGCCGCGGCGGACGCCGACGGCGCGCTCCCCGCCCCGGCCGTCGGCCGAGCGACCGACGAACCAGTGGCGATCATCGGCATGGCCTGCCGCTACCCGGGCGGGGTGCGATCGGCCGAGGGCCTGTGGGACCTCGTCGCCTCTCGTGGGGACGCCGTGGGGGAATTCCCCGCGGACCGTGGCTGGGACGTGGAGCGGCTCTACGACCCCGACCCGGACCGGCCCGGAACCAGTTACACGCGCCAAGGCGGATTCCTCTACGACGCCGGGGACTTCGATCCTGCGTTCTTCGGGATCAGCCCCCGCGAGGCGCTCGCCATGGACCCGCAGCAGCGGCTGCTGCTGGAGATCTCATGGGAGGCGCTGGAACGGGCGGGCATCGCCCCCGCCTCGATGCGCGGCAGCCTGACCGGGGTGTTCGCGGGGGTGATGTACCACGACTACGGCACCCGCCTGCGCGTCATCCCGGAGGGCTTCGAGGGGTACATCGGCAACGGGAACGCGGGCAGCGTCGCCTCCGGACGCGTCGCCTACACCTTCGGGCTGGAAGGCCCGGCCGTCACCGTGGACACGGCCTGCTCCTCGTCGCTGGTCGCGCTGCACCTGGCCTGCCAGGCCCTGCGGTCCGGTGAGTGCACCATGGCCCTGGCCGGCGGCGTCACCGTCATGTCCACCCCCACCACCTTCATCGAGTTCTCCCGGCAACGCGGGCTCGCCCCCGACGGCCGCTGCAAGTCGTTCTCGGCCGGGGCGGACGGCACGGGGTGGGCGGAGGGCGCGGGGATGCTGCTGGTGGAGCGGCTCTCCGACGCCCGTCGGCTGGGGCATCGCGTCCTCGCCGTGGTGCGCGGCAGCGCCGTCAACCAGGACGGCGCCAGCAACGGACTCACCGCCCCAAACGGACCCTCTCAGGAGCGGGTCATCCGGCAGGCACTGGCGAACGCGGCCGTCTCCCCGGCGGAGGTGGACGCGGTGGAGGGGCACGGCACCGGGACGACGCTCGGCGACCCCATCGAGGCACAGGCGCTGCTCGCCACATACGGCCGGCAGAGGCCCGGAGAACGGCCGCTGTGGCTCGGGTCCGTCAAGTCGAACCTCGGACACACGCAGGCCGCCGCGGGCGTGGGCGGGGTCATCAAGATGGTGATGGCCATGCGCCACGGGCTGCTCCCGCCCACCCTCCACGTCGACGAGCCGTCGCCCCACGTGGACTGGTCGGCGGGCGCGGTCCGGCTGCTGACCGACGCCGTGCCCTGGCCCGGCGACGGTCACCCTCGACGGGCGGGCGTCTCCTCGTTCGGCGTCAGCGGCACCAACGCCCACGTCATCCTCGAAGAGGCAGCACCCGAGACCCTCGGTCAGGCACCAGGCGAACAGACACCGCTCGTGGAGGCTCCCGAGCCGCAGGGGCCGGCCACGGCTCCGCGCCCCCTGCCCTGGGTGGTCTCGGCCAGGTCGCAGGAAGCGCTACGCGCCCAGGCGCGCAGGCTGCACACCTTCGCCACCACAGCGACCGACCTGGTCCCGGCGGACGTGGGCTACTCCCTGGCGGTAGGGCGATCCGCCTTCGAGCATCGTGCTGTGGTCATCGGCTCGGACCGCGAGGAACTGCTCCAGGGCCTGGACGCCCTGGCCACCGGCCGATCCCACCCCACCCTCCACCACACACCCCCCACCACGACCACGACCACGACCACGGCCCCAGGCCGGATCGTGTTCGTCTTCCCCGGCCAAGGCGGTCAATGGCCCGGCATGGGCCTCAACCTCCTCCACACCTCACCCGTCTTCGCCCACGCCATCACCGCATGCGAACAAGCCCTCGCCCCCCACGTCGACTGGAACCTCACCGACATCCTCCACCGCCCCACCCACGACCCCGCCTGGAACCGCGCCGACATCATCCAACCCGTCCTCTTCTCCCTCATGGTCTCCCTCGCCCACACCTACCGCGCCTACGGCCTCACCCCCGACACCGTCACCGGCCACTCCCAAGGCGAAATCGCCGCCGCCCACATCGCAGGAGCCCTCACCCTCGACGACGCCGCCACCCTCATCACCCACCGCTCCCAAACCCTCAACACCCTCAGCGGCACAGGCGGCATGGCCTCCATCCCCCTACCCCCCCACCACATCACCCCCACCCTCAACCAACACTGGCCCGGACAACTATGGACCGCCGCCCACAACAGCCCCACCACCACCGTCATCACCGGCGACACCCACGCACTCGACCAAGCCCTCCACCACTTCCACACCCAAGGAGTACGCGCCAAACGCATCCCCGTCGACTACGCCTCCCACTGCCCCCACATCAACCCCCTCCAAAACCAACTCCTCACCCAACTACAAAACATCACCCCACAACCCACCCACACCCCCTTCCACTCCACCGTCGACAACCAAACCCACGACGGCACCACACTCGACGCCCACTACTGGTACCGCAACCTCCGCCAACCCGTCCGCTTCACCGAAACCATCCACACCCTCCACCAACAAGGCCACACCACCTTCATCGAAATCAGCCCCCACCCCACCCTCACCCCCGCCCTCCACGACACCACCCACCACACCGAACACACCCACCAGACCGAACACACTCACCAGACCGATCAGACTGACCACACCGACCAGACCGGTCCACCCACCACCGTCATCAGCACCCTCCGCAGAAACCACAACGACACCCACCAACTCCTCACCGCCCTCGCCCAAGCCCACACCCACCACCACACCATCAACTGGCACTACCACTACCAACACCACACCCCCACCCCCCACCCCACCGACCTCCCCACCTACCCCTTCCAACACCAGCGCTACTGGCTCCACCCCCACCCCCACACCACCAACCCCACCACCGCCGGACTCGACGAAACCACCCACCCACTCCTCGCAGCAGTGGCGGAGTTGGCCGAGGGGGAGGGGTGCCTCCTCACCGGCAGGCTCTCGCTGGCCTCCCACCCGTGGCTCGCCGACCACGCCGTCGGCGGCGCCGCCCTCCTTCCGGGCACCGCCTTCCTCGACCTCGCCCTCCATGCGGCCGAGCAGGTGGGCTGCCCTCTTCTCGAGGAACTCACCCTCCACACGCCGCTCTTCCTGCCGGAAGAGGGCGCGGTTCGGGTACAGGTGTGGGTGGCCGCTCCGGATGACGAAGGAGCCCGGACCCTGACCGTGTCCTCCCGGCGCGAGGGTGCGGGGGACGGGCCCGTATGGCTGCGGCACGCCACCGGTCGGCTCCGCGTCGAGCCGGCGGACGCGAGCGCCCCCGACACCTGGGCCGCTGAGCCGCTCGGCGAGGATGCGGCGGTGTGGCCGCCGAGGGGCGCGATCGCGGTCGGCGCGGAGGAGTTGGACCGCCTGTACGAGGAGTACGCGGCGCGCGGGTTCCGCTACGGTCCGGTCTTTCAGGGGCTGCGCGCGGCCTGGCGCCGTGGCGAGGACGTCTTCGCCGAGGTGCGGCTCCCCGAAGACGCGGAGAGCGAGGCCGGGCGGTTCGGCGTTCACCCCGCCCTCCTGGACGCGGCCCTGCACGCCGCGGCCTTCCAACGGACGGACGGCCTGCCCCAGGGTGCCCTGCCCTTCTCCTTCGGTGGAGTGCGCCTGCACTCCACCGGTGCATCGACGCTGCGGGTGCGCCTCACGCCGACCTCGGCCGGCGCGGCGCCGGAACGGCACGCACTGACGATCACGGTCGCCGACGGCACCGGTCGACCGGTCGCCTCCATCGCGTCGCTGGCCGTCCGCCCGGTCTCGGCCGACGAACTGGTGGCGGCCTCTGGCACGGCCCGGCGTGAGTCGCTCTTCGATGTCGAGTGGCTGCCTCTCCCGAGGCCGGTGGAGGCCACGGCGGCCCCGCGCCTGGCCGTGGTGGGAGCGTGCGACCCGCTCACGGCAACGGCGCCCGGCCAGGCACTGGTCGAGCGCTACGAGACCCTGGCGGACCTCTTCGCGGCAGTGGAGGCGGGGGCGCCGACCCCCGAGGCGGTGGTGGTCGGATGCGGCTCGCGTGAGGCCCCCGCCACCGGGCTGCCGGAGGCCGTACGGGAGCACACGCACCGCGCGCTGGAGGTGTTGCGGGAGTGGCTGCGGGACGCCCACCCCGCCGCGGCCACGGCCCGACTCCTCGTACTGACCCGTGATGCCGTGGCCACCAGGGAGGGCGAGGACGTGGCCGACCTGGCGGGGGCCGCGGTCTGGGGCCTGGTGCGTTCCGCGCAGTCGGAACACCCCGACCGCGTCGTCCTGCTCGACCTCGACGGCGAGGCGGCATCCGCGGCCGCGATCCCCGCGGCGCTGGCGTGCGGAGAGCCGCAGATCGCCGTGCGCTCCGGAAAGCCGCTGCTGCCTCGCCTCGTTCGGATGCCCGTCGTCGACCGGGCACCGGTCATCGACACGGCACCTTCCATCATCGTGGCCGACGGCGCCGACACCGCCGGGGCCACCGCCCCGGAGAGGGTCCTGAGCACCGAGCCCGCCCGCGGCACCGAGCCCAGCCCCGGCATCGGGCCTGCCCCCGCCATCGAGCCCACTCGCGGTATCGAGCCTGCCCCCGCCATCGAGCCTGCCCTCGGCACGGAGCCCACTCGCGGCACCGAGCCTGCCCCCGGCATCGAGCCTGCCCCCGGCACCGATCCCGCGGTCGGGGCAGACGGCGACGCCGTCGTCCCCGACGGACCGAAGTCGGTCTTCGACCCCGACGGCACCGTGCTGATCACCGGTGGCACCGGAGCGCTCGGTGCGCTGCTCGCCCGTCATCTGGTCACCGCCCACCGCGTGCGGCACCTGCTGTTGGTCGGTCGGCGCGGGCCTCAGGCGCCGGGCGCGACCGACCTCCAGGCCGAACTGGTCCAGCTCGGCGCCGAGGTGACGCTCCGCGCCTGTGACACCGGGGACCGCTCCGCGGCGGCCGCGCTGCTTGCGGAGGTCTCCGCGCGGCACCCGCTGACCGGAGTCGTGCACGCCGCGGGCGTCCTCGACGACGCCACCGTCACCTCCCTCACCGAGCGCCATCTCGACACGGTGCTCATCCCCAAGGCGGACGCCGCGGTGCATCTGCACGAGCTGACCCGCGACGCCCGCCTGCGGGCCTTCGTGATGTTCTCGTCGGCGGCCGGCGTCCTCGGGGCGCCCGGCCAGGGCAACTACGCCGCCGCCAACGCCTTCCTCGACGCGCTGGCCCACCATCGGCGGGCGCGGGGCCTGCCCGCGCTCTCGCTCGCGTGGGGCCTGTGGGAGCGGCGGAGCGGGATGACCGGACACCTGGACGGCGCCGACCGGGCCCGTATCACCCGGTCCGGCCTCGCCCCGCTCGGCACCGAGGACGCCCTCGCGCTGTTCGACGCGGCGCTGGCGGGCGACCGGCCGTTCGCGGTCCCCGCCCGCCTGGACCTGCGGAGCCTCCGCGCCGCCACCCAGGCCCTCCCACCGCTGTTCCACAAGCTCGCTCCCGCCCCCGTCGCTCGTCGTCGTGCCGCCGTGGCCGACGCCGCCGCGGACCTTCGCGCGCGCCTGTCCGGCCAGGACGCCGGGGAACAGCGGGGCACACTGCTCGCCGTCGTCCGCGGCCACGTGGCGGCCGTGCTCGGCCATGAGGGCGCAGCCGCCGTCCGCCCGGACTCCGCCTTCCGCGACCTGGGCTTCGACTCCCTCGCCGCCGTGGAACTCCGCAATCGGCTGCATGCCGCCTCGGGCCTGCGTCTCCCCGCGACTGTCGTCTTCGACCATCCCAGCCCCGCCGCGCTGACGGACCTGCTGCACGCGCGGCTCTGCCGCGACACGACGGCCCCCGCGGGCGCGGCGGCCCCGGTGCTCGCCGAGCTGGAGCGGCTGGAGTCGGCCCTGTCCGCCGCGGCGCTCGACGACGACACGCGCGACGGCCTGGCCGTACGGCTGCGTTCCCTCGTCCGCAAGGTGGGCGGCGCCGTAGGGGGTGACGACCCCGCCGACTCCGGGCCCGACCTCCGGTCGGCTACCGACGACGAGATGTTCGAGCTGATCGACAAGGAGATCAGCCGCCCCTGATCCGGGCCCGGTGGTGAGCGGGTCCGGACATGAGTGAAGGTGCTCGACGGGGGCGTCGAGCACCTTCACTCGCGTCCGGCTCACCCCGTGGCGAGACTCGGTCGAACGTTCACTCGGCCGGCAGGTGCCGGGCCAGCCATGGGGTGTCCGCGTTGGTCCGCATGGCCTCGGCCTCGGCCGCCTCAGCCTCGGCCGCGGCCGCCGCGTCGCCTTCGGTCGCGGCGCGGGCCGCCACGGCGGCCCGCATCGCCGCCTCCGCGACGGCCTCGGCCTCCACCACGGCCTGGCGGCTGTGCTGGACGACGGCCTCCGCGATCTCGGCGGCCTTCGCCGCGGCTTCGGCATGGGCGACCGCGGCGGCGGTCGCCGCCGGTCCGGCCTGGGCACCGGCGGCGGCCGCCACCGCCGCCGCCTCGGCCGCGCGGGCTGCGGCCGCCGCCGCGGCGCCGGCCGACTCCGCCCGGCCGGCGTCGGCGGCCGCGTCCCTGGCGGTCGCGGCCGCGTCCTTCGCGTCCTCGGCGGCCGCCGTCAGCGCCACCGCCGCCCGCCCCACGGCGCTGTCCGTGCTGTCCGCACTGTCAGGGCTATTCTCGGGTGCGCCCATCGCGCTGATCACCGCCGCGCCGGCCGCCGCCTTGGCTAACTCCTCGGCGGCCGCCCGCGTGGCGGAGGCGACGGCCTCCGCCCGCCTGGCGGCGCTCAGCGCCCGCCGCACGGAGATATCCCGGTCCTTTTCTGCCGCTTCCTGACTGACACTTGTCATCCACAACTCATTTCTTGATGGATTCCATGAGCGCGCGCAGGGTACCCCGGGCCGCTCGGCTTCCGGTGGAATCCTTGAAGCCCCTGTTTCCGGGTTTTCAGGGGGTTCCTCGGCACTCTTCGCTCTGCGAGGGTCGGCGCCATGACGCATACAGAGGGAAAGACCGCACTGGTGACCGGGGCGTCACGGGGAATCGGCAGGGCCATCGCCCGGCGGCTGGCCGCGGACGGCGTGCGGGTGGCCGTGCACTACGGGCAGCGTAAGGAGGACGCCGAGGAAACCGTGGCGGCGATCGAGAACGCCGGCGGAAGCGCGTTCCCCGTGCGGGCGGACCTGGCGACCGACGGCGCCCTCGACACGCTCTTCGCCGAACTCGAAGCCGGACTCGCCGGCCGGACCCTCGACATCCTGGTGAACAACGTCGGGGTGTACGCCGATCCGGACGACCCGGCCGCCATGGCGCGGGACGACTACGTGGCCGGTATCTCCGAGGTCACCCCCGAGGAGTTCGACCGGATCTTCACCGTGAACGTGCGGGCCGCCTTCTTCGTCACCCAGCGGGCCCTGCGGCTCATGGGTGAGGGAGGACGCATCGTCAACATCTCCTCCGCCGTCACCCGGATCGCCTGGCCCCTGCTTCCCTACGCGATGAGCAAGGGAGCGCTGGAGATGATGGCGCCCCGACTCGCCAACGAACTCGGCTCCCGGGGCATCACCGTGAACACCGTCGCCCCCGGCATCACCGACGACACCCAGGTCAACTCCTGGCTACACGACATGCCCGGGGCGGTGGAGGGGGTGGCCGGCATGACCGCTCTGCGCCGGCTCGGCCGGCCCGCCGACATCGCCGCCGCCGTCTCCTTCCTCGTCTCGGACGAGGCGCGCTGGGTCACCGGACAGCTCCTCGACGCCTCCGGCGGCCTGGCCCTGGCCCCCACCCCGCCGGGCATGTAGCGGCGGCCGTCACGGGTGTCCCGGCAGCGGCAGGAGCGGCGACGGCGAGGCCGGTCACGACCCGGCGGCGCCGGCGGAGGCGGGCCGTGCGTGCGATCAGTGACGGCCGGGGGAGGGAGGCCGTCGCCCCTCCGGCGACGGCGTAGCCGGCCCGCTCGCCCCCGTCAGGACGGCGGGTCCAGCCGGGCCACGACGCCACGCAGCCACGGCGCGAACCGGCTCACCAGGCGGACGAAATGGCCCTCCGGCGTCAGGACCACGACCGGGGGGTTCCGATCCACCGCGCGCAGTACCGCCGTGGCGACCTTCTCCGGCGGATAGGTACGTCGCGCGAACGTCCGCACGGCCCGCTTCCGCAGCCGCTCCTGCTCCGCCTCGGAGGCCCCCGCGAAGTGCATCGCCGCCGTGAAGGACGTGCTCACGAACCCCGGACACACCACGCTGACGCCGACTGAGAACTCGACGAGCTCCGCCCGGAGGCATTCACTGAGCATCACCACGGCGGCCTTGCTGGTGGCGTACGCCGGGACCGTGCGGGTCGGCTGGAAGGCCGCCGCCGAGGCGACCGTCACGATGTGCCCGCCCCGCCCCCGGTCCGCCATCTGGCGGCCGAAGAGCCGGCAGCCGTGGATGACGCCCCACAGATTGGTGTTCAGCGTGCGCCGCCAGTCCTCGACGGACGTGTCGAGGAAGCGGCCGGACATGCCCACCCCCGCGTTGTTCACCAGGATGTCGACCACCCCGTAGACGTCGGCGACGTGCTCGGCGAACCGCTCCATGGCGGCGCCGTCGGAGACGTCGACCAGCTCCGCCCAGGCATCGGGCGCACCCAGCGCCTTCGCCAGGTCCGCGCTGGTCGAGGCGGTGACCGCGTTACGGTCCGCGCAGATCACCCTCGCCCCGGCCGCGGCGAACGCGCCGACCGTCGCCCGTCCTATCCCGCTGCCCGCGCCGGTGACCAGCACCAGGCGGTCGCCGAGCCCTCTCGCACGCCGGGACGATTCCATGATTTCCGCCTTTCGAGAACACGACAGAAGGCTTTGTGAAGAGCGCTGGAAGGCTTCACCGTTTATCGCGGATGACCGCCGGCCTGCGCCCTAGTCAGGGGTGCCTAGGGGGTGCTTCGGAAATGGGCGAATCCCTATACTCGCACGGCGTCCTGACCATCCCTGAATGAGAGAAATTCAGCCACGTCTCAAGGAATGTATGGGGGCTGCCGGCAATGGCCAACGAGGAAAAGCTGCGCGACTATCTCAAGCGGGTGACCTCCGACCTTATCCACGTTCGCCGTCGGCTGGAAGAGATCGAATCCGGGGCCGAGCGGGAACCCATCGCCGTGGTGGGGATGGCGTGTCGGTTCCCGGGCGGGGTGGGGTCCCCGGCCGAGTTCTGGGAGTTGCTGGCGGCAGGCGGGGACGCCGTCTCCGGATTCCCGATGGACCGGGGCTGGGACATGGCGGCGCTGCACGACCCCGACCCGGACCGGGGGCGGTCGGGGACCACGTACACCCGGCAGGGTGGGTTTCTGTATGACGCGGCGGAGTTCGATGCGGGGTTCTTCGGGATCTCGCCGCGTGAGGCGTTGGCGATGGATCCGCAGCAGCGGTTGTTGTTGGAGACGTCGTGGGAGGCGTTGGAGGGCGCGGGGCTGGATCCGGCCGGGCTGCGCGGCAGCCGCACCGGCGTCTTCGCCGGAATGATGCACCACGACTACGCCGCGCGGCTGCTCGACGTCCCCGAGGGGCTCGAAGGCTTCCTGGGCAACGGCAACGCCGGCAGCGTGCTCTCCGGCCGTGTCGCCTACAGCTTCGGTTTCGAGGGGCCGGCGGTGACGGTGGACACGGCGTGTTCGTCGTCGTTGGTGGCGTTGCATCTGGCGTGTCAGTCGTTGCGGTCGGGGGAGTGCTCGCTGGCGTTGGCGGGTGGGGTGACGGTGATGTCCACGCCCGGGGTGTTCGTGGAGTTCTCCCGGCAGCGCGGGCTCGCGCCCGACGGCCGGTGCAAGCCCTACGCCGCCGGGGCCGACGGCGTCGGCTGGTCGGAAGGCGTCGGCATGCTGGTGGTCGAGCGGCTGGTGGACGCGCGGCGGTTGGGGCATCGGGTCCTGGCGGTGGTGCGGGGGAGTGCGGTCAATCAGGACGGTGCGAGTAATGGTCTGACGGCGCCGAACGGTCCGTCGCAGCAGCGGGTGATCCGGCAGGCGTTGGCGAACGCGGGTGTGGTGGCTGCCGAGGTGGATGTGGTGGAGGGGCACGGGACGGGGACGAGGCTGGGTGATCCGATCGAGGCGCAGGCGATTCTGGCGACCTATGGGCAGGGTCGTTCGGCGGAGAGCCCGTTGTGGTTGGGGTCGGTGAAGTCGAACATCGGGCATACGCAGGCGGCGGCGGGGGTCGCCGGTGTGATCAAGGTGGTGTTGGCGCTTGGGCATGGGGTGTTGCCACGGAGTCTGCATGTCGACGAGCCGACGCCGCATGTCGACTGGTCGACGGGTGAGGTGCGGCTGCTGAGCGAGTCGGTCGCCTGGCCCGGTGCCGAGCGGCCGCGCCGGGCCGGTGTCTCGTCGTTCGGTGTCAGCGGCACCAACGCCCACGTCATCATCGAACAGCCCCCCGAAGAGGTCGCTCACGAGGCCGCTCACGCGGACGACGACCCCCCGGAGGCCGAAACGCCGTCTCCCGTGGTGCCGTTCCTGCTCTCCGCACGCTCGGAGGGGGCGCTGCGCGGACAGGCCCGCCGGCTGCGGGAGTTCCTCACCGACCACCGCGACCTGCCCGCCATCGCCCGCGCCCTCGCCACCGAGCGGTCCACGTTCGAACGCCGGGCCGTGGTCGTCGCCGAGGACCACGACGGACTCGAGCGCGCCCTGGACGCCCTCGCCGCCGGCACCCCTGCTCCCGAACTCGTGGAGAGCCAGGCCGAGCCCGGACCCGAAGCGCCCGCCGTGGCGGTCCTCTTCACCGGCCAGGGGGCGCAGCGCATCGGCATGGGACGCGAGCTGTACCCGGCGTTCCCCGCCTTCGCCGACGCCTTCGACGCCGTGTGCGCCGAGTACGCCAGGGTGGACGGCCCCGACGTACGGAAGCTCCTCCTCGCGGACGACACGTCCGCTCTCGACGCCGTCGCCTCCGAGGAGTGCGCGCGCACCGAACTCGCCCAGCCCGCGCTCTTCGCGCTCGAAGTCGCGCTGTACCGGCTGGTGGAGAGCTGCGGGATCACCCCCCGGTATCTGCTCGGGCACTCCGTGGGAGAGCTGGCCGCCGCACATGTGGCGGGTGTGCTCTCGCTGGCGGACGCGGCGCGCCTGGTGGTGGCCCGCGGCCGGCTGATGCAGGCGCTCCCCGAGGGTGGGGCGATGGTCGCGGTCGAGGCGTCGGAGGACGAGGCTCGGCTGCTGCTGGCGGAGGCCGATCCGGCCGATGAAGCCGGCCGTCCGCTGAGCGTCAGGGTGGGGCTGGCCGCGGTGAACGGCCCCCGTTCGGTGGTGCTGTCCGGAGACGAGGACCTCGTGCTGGCGCTGGCCGGACGCTGCGAGGAACGCGGTCGCCGCACCCGACGGCTGCGGGTCAGCCATGCCTTCCACTCGCCCCGCATGGACGCGATGCTCGAGGACTTCCACCAGGTCGCGGCCTCCGTGACGTACCACCCGCCGCGCATCCCGGTCGTCTCGAACGTGACCGGCGCCCCGCTGCCCGCCGAGGAGTTCCGCACTCCGGAGTACTGGGTGCGCCACGCTCGCGCGACGGTGCGTTTCGGTGACGGCATGGCGTGGCTGCGCTCCCAGGGGGTGCGTACCTTCCTGGAGCTCGGGCCGGACGGAACGCTGTGCGGCATGGGGCAGGCCGCTCTCGCCGCCGCGGACGCGCCGGAGTCGGCCGAGGAGGGAGGCCCGGCCGGCGGAGAGACGGTTGCGGGAGCGCGGACCGGGGAGGCGACGGCCCCGGGTGGGACGGTCGTGGCGGGGGCGGCCCCGGGCGGGACGGTCGTGGTGGGGTCGGCCTCGGGTGTGGCGGCCCCGGGCGGGATGGCCGAAGAGGGGGCTTCGGAAGCCGAGGATGTCGTCCTGGTGCCGGTCCTGCGCCCCGACCGTGCCGAGTCCCGGGCCTTCGTCACCGCCCTCGCGCGGCTCTTCGTCTCGGGGGTGCCGGTCGACTGGGCGGCGGCCATGGGGTGGGTCGTGCCCGGAGTGCGGGGGAGCGTGCCCCTGCCGACGTACGCCTTCGAGCGGGAGCGGTACTGGCTGGACGCCGGCAGGGGGCACGGGACCGGCGCGTCGGCCGCGGGTGCGAGCGGCGCCGAGGGGCCGCTGTGGGAGGCGGTGGAGCGCGGCGATGTGTCCCGCGTGAGCGCCCTGCTCGGGGTGGACGAGGGAGCCTCCTTGGACACCCTGGTGCCCGCGCTGGGCTCCTGGTGGCAGGGGTGTCGAGACCGTGGCGTGGTGGACCGGTGGCGCTACCGCGAGGTGTGGCGGCCGATAGGCGCCGGAGGCACCGGAGTGCTGACGGGGCGTTGGCTGGTGCTGATCGCGGACGGGGCGGACGGAGGGCCGGTCGTCGCCGGGCTGGAGCGTGCCGGGGCGCGGGTGACGGCCGTGCCCCTGCTGGAGACGCCCGCCGACCGCGCGGCCCTGGCCGAGCGGCTGACCGCCGGACCGGACCTGTCGAGCCCCGACGGCGGGCTCGGCGGGGTGCTGGTGCTGCTCGGCGAGGCCCCGGCCCCCGGGGTGCTCCTTCTGACCACGGCTCAGGCGCTGGCCGATCTCGACATCACGGCCCGACTCTGGTGCGTCACCAGCGGCGCCGTCTCGGTGGGCGCGGGGGACGAGCCGGTGTCGCCGGGGTCCGCCCACGCCTGGGGTCTGGGCCGGGTGGTCGGCCTGGAGGCCCCGGAGGCATGGGGCGGGCTGGTGGACCTCCCCGCGGACCCGGCCGCACGCGCGGTACGGGGCCTGGTGGCGGCGCTCGGTGGAGGCGAGCGGGAGTCCGCGGTGCGCGCGTCCGGAGTCTACGTACGCCGTCTGGAGCGCGCCCCACTGGGCGAGGCGCCGCCCGGGCACCCATGGCGACCGCGCGGCACCGTGCTGATCACCGGTGGTACGGGCGGGCTCGGGGCGCACGTGGCCCGGTGGCTGGCGGGTCGCGGCCCCGTCCATCTGCTGCTGCTGAGTCGGCGCGGCGCGGCCGCCGACGGGGTCGACACGCTCCGGGAGGAACTGACCGGGTTGGGTGCGACGGTGACCGTGACGGCCTGCGACGTGGCCGACCGCGCCGCGCTGGCGCAGGCCCTGGCCGGCGTCCCCGAGGACACCCCGCTGACCGCCGTGGTGCACGCGGCCGGCGCTCTGGACGACGGCGTGGTGGCCACGCTCACCCCCGAGCGGCTGGAGGCGGCGCGGCGGGCCAAGGCCGTCGGGGCCTGGCACCTGCACGAGCTGACGCGTGACGCCGACCTGTCGGCCTTCGTGGCGTTCTCCTCGGCGGCCGCCACCTTCGGCTCGGTGGGCCAGGGCGGCTACGCCGCGGCCAACACCGAACTGGAGGCGCTGATCCGGCATCGGCGCGCCCTGGGACTGCCCGGCCTCGCCGTGGCGTGGGGCGCCTGGGCCGGGCGCGGCATGGCGGACGCGGCCGTCGGCACCGACACCGACACTGGCACTGGCACCAACACCGGCACTGGCACCGACACCGGCACCGACACCAGCACCGACGCGGACCGCCTGCGCCGCCGCGGCATGGCGGCCATGGACCCCCGGCTGGCGCTGGAGGCGCTGAGCCGTGCGCTGGACCACGACGAGACCTGTGTGACCGTCGCGGACATCGACTGGCGGGCCTTCGTCGAGCACGCGTCCGCCGCCGGCCCCGACCCGCTGATCGGCGGCATCCCCGAGGCGCGGGCGGCCTGGGAGGCCGCGGGGGCCGGCTCGGGCGAGCCCGCCGGGTCGCTACGGGGGCGGCTGGCCGGGCTGGAACCGGCCGCGCAGCGGCGCGCGCTGGTGGAGCTGGTCCGCGCCCAGGTCGCCGCCGTCCTCGGCCATGGCACGGCCGCCGCGGTCCCGCCCGAGCGGGCCTTCCGGGAGTTGGGCTTCGATTCGCTGACCGCCGTGGAGCTGCGCAACCGGCTGAACCTCACGACCGGGCTGCGGCTGCCCGCCACCGCGGTGTTCGACCACCCCCACCCCACCGCGCTCGCCCACCACGCGTGGGAACGGCTCTTCGGCGCCGCCCCGGCCGCCGCCGCGCCCCCGACCGCCGAGCACCGGCCGGCGGTGACGGACGAGCCGATCGCCGTGGTGGGGATGGCGTGTCGGTTCCCGGGCGGGGTGGGGTCCCCGGCCGAGTTCTGGGAGTTGCTGGCGGCGGGCGGGGACGCCATCGCGGGTCTCCCCGTCGACCGCGGCTGGGACGTCGAAGCGCTCTACGACCCGGACCCCGAACGGCCCGGCACCACGTACACCCGGCAGGGTGGGTTTCTGTATGACGCGGCGGAGTTCGATGCGGGGTTCTTCGGGATCTCGCCGCGTGAGGCGTTGGCGATGGATCCGCAGCAGCGGTTGTTGTTGGAGACGTCGTGGGAGGCGTTGGAGGGCGCGGGGCTGGATCCGGCCGGGCTGCGCGGCAGCCGCACCGGCGTCTTCGCCGGAATGATGCACCACGACTACGCCGCGCGGCTGCTCGACGTCCCCGAGGGGCTCGAAGGCTTCCTGGGCAACGGCAACGCCGGCAGCGTGCTCTCCGGCCGTGTCGCCTACAGCTTCGGTTTCGAGGGGCCGGCGGTGACGGTGGACACGGCGTGTTCGTCGTCGTTGGTGGCGTTGCATCTGGCGTGTCAGTCGTTGCGGTCGGGGGAGTGCTCGCTGGCGTTGGCGGGTGGGGTGACGGTGATGTCCACGCCCGGGGTGTTCGTGGAGTTCTCCCGGCAGCGCGGGCTCGCGCCCGACGGCCGGTGCAAGCCCTACGCCGCCGGGGCCGACGGCGTCGGCTGGTCGGAAGGCGTCGGCATGCTGGTGGTCGAGCGGCTGGTGGACGCGCGGCGGTTGGGGCATCGGGTCCTGGCGGTGGTGCGGGGGAGTGCGGTCAATCAGGACGGTGCGAGTAATGGTCTGACGGCGCCGAACGGTCCGTCGCAGCAGCGGGTGATCCGGCAGGCGTTGGCGAACGCGGGTGTGGTGGCTGCCGAGGTGGATGTGGTGGAGGGGCACGGGACGGGGACGAGGCTGGGTGATCCGATCGAGGCGCAGGCGATTCTGGCGACCTATGGGCAGGGTCGTTCGGCGGAGAGCCCGTTGTGGTTGGGGTCGGTGAAGTCGAACATCGGGCATACGCAGGCGGCGGCGGGGGTCGCCGGTGTGATCAAGGTGGTGTTGGCGCTTGGGCATGGGGTGTTGCCACGGAGTCTGCATGTCGACGAGCCGACGCCGCATGTCGACTGGTCGACGGGTGAGGTGCGGCTGCTGAGCGAGTCGGTCGCCTGGCCCGGTGCCGAGCGGCCACGCCGGGCCGGTGTCTCGTCGTTCGGTGTCAGCGGCACCAACGCCCACGTCATCATCGAACAGCCCCCCGAAGAGGTCGCTCACGAGGCCGCTCACGCGGACGACGACCCCCCGGAGGCCGAAACGCCGTCTCCCGTGGTGCCGTTCGTGCTCTCCGCACGCTCGGAGGGGGCGCTGCGCGGACAGGCCCGGCGGCTGCGGGAGTTCCTCACCGACCACCGCGACCTGCCCGCCATCGCCCGCGCCCTCGCCACCGAGCGGTCCACGTTCGAACGCCGGGCCGTGGTCGTCGCCGAGGACCACGACGGACTCGAGCGCGCCCTGGACGCCCTCGCCGCCGGTACCCCGGCCGCGGGGCTGGTCGAAGGGGACTCGCCGGCACCCGCCCAGGGTCGGGTCGCGATGCTCTTCGGGGGCCAGGGCACCCAGTGGGACGGCATGGCCGCGCGGCTCCTGGACACCGCACCGGCCTTCGCCGAGGAGATGGCGGCCTGCGCCGAGGCCCTCGCACCCCATGTGGACTGGTCCCTCGTCGACGTGCTGCGCGGCGCACCGGACGCCCCGCCGCTCGACCGCGTCGACGTCGTCCAGCCGGTGCTCTTCGCCGTCATGGTGTCGCTGGCCGCGCTCTGGCGGTCCTACGGGGTACGGCCCGACGCGGTGGCCGGTCACTCCCAGGGCGAGATCGCCGCCGCGTACGTCGCCGGCGCGCTGTCGCTGGAGGACGCAGCGCGGATCGCCGCGCTGCGCAGCCGGGCGCTGGCCACACTGGCCGGGCAGGGCGCGATGCTCTCCGTCGGCATGCCCGCCCCCGAACTGGAGCCGCGCCTGGCGCCGTGGGGCGAGCGGCTGTCCCTCGCGGCCGTCAACGGCGCGGGCTCCGCGGTGGTCTCCGGAACCCCGGAGGCCGTCGACGCCCTGCTGGCCGAGCTGTCCGCGCGGGACGTGCCGGTCCGTAGGCTCAAGGTGGACTGGGCCTCGCACTCCCCGCAGGTCGAGGCCATCCGCGAGCGCCTGCTCGACCTGCTCGCCCCGATCCGCCCGCGGACCGGAGACGTGCCGCTGTACTCCACCGTCAGCGGCGAACGACTGGACGGCAGCACGCTCGACGCCGAGTACTGGTACCGCAATCTGCGCCAGGTGGTGCGGTTCCAAGACGCCACCCGCGCACTCGTCGCCGACGGCCACACGGTGTTCATCGAGGCCGGACCGCACCCGGCCGTCGCGGTGGGGGTCCAGGAGACGCTGGACGACCTGGGCGCCGCCGACGCCGTGGTGCTCGGCACGCTGCGCCGCGGCG
The DNA here is from genome assembly GCF_029541745.1 of Streptomyces sp. LX-29. Classification (NCBI taxonomy): domain Bacteria; kingdom Bacillati; phylum Actinomycetota; class Actinomycetes; order Kitasatosporales; family Streptomycetaceae; genus Streptomyces; species Streptomyces sp. LX-29. The sequence goes on from NZ_CP089746.1 coordinate 7,810,105, forward strand.
AGGGAGGGATGAGCCGCTTCCTGACCTCCGTGGCACGGTACTTCGTCGCCGGCGGCCGGGTCGACTGGTCCCCGGCCGTGGGCCGGCGGGCGCGCGGCCGCGACGGCGTGCCCCTTCCGACGTACGCGTTCGAACGGAAGCGGTACTGGCTGGAGCGCCGGCCCGACGCGGCGGCGGACACCGCTCCCGGCCGGGGCGTCCACGACGGCCCGCTGTGGGCCGCGGTGCGACGCGGCGACGTGGCGGGCGTGGGTGCGCTCCTCGGCGTCGACGCGGGCGCCCCGCTGAGCGCGCTGGTTCCCGCCCTGGAGGAGTGGCGCCGGCGGAGCCACGACCGCGAGGTGATCGACAACTGGCGCTATCGCGAGGTCTGGCGGCCGACCGACGGCCTCCCCACCGGGACGCACCGCGGCGGCTGGCTGGTGGTGGAGGCAGGAGAGGCGCCGCCCGCCGTCGCCGAGGGGCTGGAGCGTGCCGGGGTGAGGCTGGCCCGGGCACGGCTCGACGACGACGGCGCGGACCCCGCGGCCCTGGCGGAGCGGCTGGCGGCCGGGCTGGGACCCGAACCGGATGTCGAACGGGTGCTGCTGGCGGTCGGTGACGGAAAGGTCGCCGCCCTGCTGCCACGGCTCACCGAGGCGCTCACACGGCTGCCGGTGGACGCCCCGCTGTGGTGTCTGACCAGCGGAGCCGTCTGCGTCGGCGGCGACGAACCGGTGTCGCCGGGGCTCGGCCGGGTGTGGGGCGCGGGCCGCCGGGCCGCGCTGGAGACGCCGGAGGTCTGGGGCGGCCTGGTCGACGTGCCGGCCGCGCTGGACCGCAGGGCCGTCGCGCGGTTGATCGGCGTGGTGCGCGGCACCGAGCCGGAATGCGCCGTCCGTACGGCGGGTGTCTTCGTACGCCGCCTGGTGCGGGCCCCCTTGGGCGGGGCGGCCCCGGAGCGACCGTGGCGGCCGCGCGGCACCGTCCTCGTCACCGGCGGCGCCGACGGCTTGGGCGCCCACACCGCCCGCTGGCTCGCCGCGCGCGGTGCCGAGCACCTCCTCCTCGTCGACACCCGCGGCACCGGGCCCGGGGCCACCGACGAACTCCTCGACGAACTGGCCGGGACGGGAGCCCGGGTGACCGCCGTGACCTGTGCCACCATCGACCGCGAGGTGCTGTCGGCACTGGTGGCTGGCGTTCCCGCGGCGTATCCGCTGCGCGCCGTCGTGCACACGGCCACGACGCCCGAAGACGGCGGCGCCGCGACGGCACGCCAGCTGCACGAACTGACCCGAGGTGCCGACCTCGACGCCTTCGTCCTCTTCACCTCGGTCGCCCCGCTGCTCGGCGCCGCGGGCGACAGCGGACACGCCGAAGCGGAGGCGCTGGTGCGCCACCGGCGCGGGCTGGGCCTGCCGGGCCTCTCGGTGGCGTGGGGCGCCTGGGGCGCCTGGGACGACGTTCCCGGCGGTTTCTGCGACGACGCCGGCCTCGACCGCGCTCGCCCCGTCGACGACGCTCGACCCGTCGACGACACCCGGCCCGTCGACGGCGCCCCGACGGCAGGAGATCCGGCGGACGACGGTGACACGCCGGGACGAGCCACCGTACGTGACGACGGCCGTGACCCCGCCGACCTCGCGGATCCGGCCGACACCGCCGCCGAGTCCGTCGAGTCCGGGGAAATCGTAGAGTCCGTCGCGTCTGCCAAGTCTGCCGAAACCGTCGAGTCCGTCGGGTCGGCCGACTCCGTCGAAAAGGCCGGCGCGGCGGCGGGCGTCGAGGCGGCGCCGCGGTCGCGGCGCCACGCCCTGCCGCCCATGAGCCCCCGCCTGGCCCTGGAGGCGCTGGCGCAGGCCCTGGACCACGGGGAGACGTGTCTGACCGTGGCCGACATCGACTGGCGACGCCTGGCGGAGACGGCGACCGGGGGCCTCGCCCCCCTCGTCGGCGAGATCCCCGAGGCGCGGGCGGCCTGGGAGGCCGCCGGCGGCGGTGCCGACGCGCCCGGCGGACCGCTCCGCGGGCGGCTCGCCGGGCTGGAACCGGCCGAGCGGCGGAAGGCGTTGGTGGAGCTGGTCCGCACGCACGCGGCCGCCGTCCTCGGCCACGACACCGCCACGGCGGTGCCACCCGAGCGGGCCTTCCGCGACCTGGGCTTCGACTCGCTGACCGCCGTGGAACTACGCAACCGGCTGAACGGCGCCACCGGACTGACGCTGCCCGCCACCGTCGTCTTCGACTACCCCAACCCCGCCGTACTCGCCGGGCGCGTCCGGCGGCTGCTGTTCGCCGAGGACGCCGCGGACGCCGAGGACGCCGCGGACGCCGCGGCCGACGCCGCCGCGCCGAGGATCCGCGAGACGGTGGGGGCGGACGAGCCGATCGCCGTCGTCGGCATGGCCTGCCGCTTCCCCGGCGGGGTCCGGTCCGCCGAGGAGTTCTGGGAACTACTGACCGCGGGGCGGGACGCGATCGCCGACTTCCCCGTCGACCGGGGCTGGAACCTGGAGTCGCTCTACGACCCGGACCCGGACCGCCCCGGCACCTCGTACGCGCGCCAGGGAGGCTTCCTCCACGACGCGGCGGACTTCGACGCCGGGTTCTTCGGGATCAGCCCGCGGGAGGCCCTGGCCATGGACCCGCAGCAGCGGCTGCTCCTGGAGACGTCCTGGGAGGCGCTGGAGCGGGCCGGCATCGACCCCGGGTCGCTGCGCGGCAGCCGCACCGGAGTCTTCGCCGGGCTCGCCCTCCAGGACTACACGGAGGTGGTGCGGCAGGGCGGACAGGAGCTCGAAGGCTACGCACTGACCGGCGTCTCGGGCAGTGTGCTCTCCGGCCGCCTCGCCTACACCTTCGGGTTCGAAGGACCCGCCGTGACGGTGGACACGGCCTGCTCGTCGTCGCTGGTGGCGTTGCACCTCGCCGGCCAGTCGCTGCGGTCGGGGGAGTGCTCGCTGGCCCTGGCGGGCGGCGCGACGGTGATGTCCACACCGGCCGCGTTCGTGGAGTTCTCCCGACAGCGCGGACTCGCCGCCGACGGCCGGTGCAAGGCGTACGCGGCCGGGGCCGACGGCGTCGGCTGGTCCGAGGGCGTGGGCGTCCTCCTGCTGGAGCGCCTCTCCGACGCGCGACGCCTGGGCCACCGGGTGCTCGCCGTGGTCCGCGGCAGCGCGGTGAACCAGGACGGGGCGAGCAACGGGCTCACCGCGCCCAACGGCCCCGCTCAGCAACGGGTGATCCGCCAGGCGCTGACCAACTCCGGCGTCACCGCCGCCGAGATCGACGCGGTGGAGGGGCACGGCACCGGGACCACGCTCGGCGACCCGATCGAGGCGCAGGCGATCCTCGCCACCTACGGACAGGGCCGTGCGGCGGACAGCCCGCTGTGGCTGGGCTCGGTGAAGTCCAACATCGGGCACACCCAGGCGGCGGCCGGAGTCGCCGGCGTGATCAAGATGGTGCTTGCCCTCCGCCACGAGCTGTTGCCGCGGAGCCTGTACGCCGCCGACCCCTCACCCCACGTGGACTGGTCCACCGGCCGGGTCCGGCTGCTCGACGAGCCCGTCCCCTGGCCGCGGAACGGGCACCCGCGGCGCGCGGGCGTCTCCTCCTTCGGCGTCAGCGGCACCAACGCCCACGTCATCCTCGAACAGGCCCCCGAAGAGCCGACCGTGGGCTTCGGGGAGGCCCCCGAGCGGGGCCGGGCGCCCGAAGAGCCGATCGGGGCCTCGGTGGAGTCGACCGTGGGCTCCGGGGCGTCGACCGTGGCCTCCACGGAGACGACCGTGGGGGCCGAACGTCCGACCGCGGTGCCGCCCCCGCTGGTCCCGTGTGAGGTCTCCGCCCGCTCCGCGAGCGCGCTGCGCGGGCAGGCACGCAGGCTGCGAGAGCTGGTCGCCGGCGACCAGCCCCTGGAACTCGTGGACGTCGCACGGGCCCTGGTCACCGAACGCTCCGCCTTCGAACGCCGTGCCGTGATCCTCGCCGAGGACCGCGAGGCGCTGGTCCGCGGCCTGGACGCCCTGGCCGAGGGCGCCCCGGCCCCCGATCTGGTCGAAGGAGACGGGCCCGCCACCCCCGAGGGCGCTTGCGCGCTGCTCTTCGCGGGCCAGGGAACCCAGCGCGCCGGCATGGGCCGCGAACTGTACGCCGCGTTCCCGGCATACGCCCGGGCGCTGGACGCCGTGCTCGCCGCCCTGGACGACCACCTGGACCGACCGCTGCGCCCGTTGATCCTCGCCGCGTCCGGCACCGAGGAGGCCGGCCTCCTGGACCACACCCGCTACACCCAACCGGCGTTGTTCGCCGTCGAAGTGGCGCTCTTCCGGCTGCTGGAGTCCTTCGGCGTCCGCCCTGACTTCCTCATCGGCCACTCCATCGGCGAACTGGCCGCCGCCCACGCGGCCGGCGTGTTCAGCCTGCCGGACGTCGCCCGCCTGGTGGCGGCCCGCGGCCGGCTCATGCAGGAGCTGCCGCCCGGCGGGGCGATGCTGGCCGTGCGCGCCACCGAGGACGAGGTCGCGGCCGCCCTCACCGGACGCGAGGCGCTGGTCTCCGTCGCGGCGGTCAACGCACCGGAGTCGGTCGTCGTCTCGGGCGAGGCGGGCGCGGTCGACGAGCTGGCCGCCGAGTTCACCGCGCGCGGCCGCAGGACCCGGCGGCTGCGCGTCGGCCATGCCTTCCACTCTCCGCTGATGGAGCCGATGCTGGACGAGTTCCGCCGCGTCGCCACCACGGTGAGCTACGCGGAGCCGGCCGTCGGCGTCGTCTCCAACGTCACGGGTCGGCTCGCCCGCCCCGGAGAGCTGACGCACCCGGACTACTGGGTGCGGCACGTCCGCCAGGCGGTGCGGTTCGGCGACGGAGTGGCCTGGCTGCGCGACCGCGGCGTCCGCACCTTTGTGGAGCTGGGCCCGGACGGCACGCTCTCGGCTCTCGTACGGGAGTGCCCGAAGCCGACGGCGGAGCCCCGGCCCATCGGCGGCTCAACGGTCTCGGCGGTCCCGGGGGTCCCAGCGGTCTCGGGGGTCCCGGCGGTCCCGGGGGTCCCGGAGCGGGACGGGGCCGTGACGGCACCGGCGCCGGACGAGACCACGGTGGCAGCAGCGCGGCACGAGAACGTGGCGGCAGCCGTGCGGGACGAGAACGTGGCGGCAGCCGCGTGGGACGAGGTGGTGGTGGCGCCGGTACTGCGCCCGGAGCGGCCCGAGGCGCACAGCCTGCTCTCCGCCGTCGCCCGCGTCCACCTCGGGGGCGTCGCCGTCGACTGGCCGGCCGTCATCGGCCCCGCCGCCGCGGGGTCCGCCGGCCGGCGGGTCGAGCTTCCGACATACGCCTTCGACCACCGCCGCTACTGGCCGCGGGCCCGACACGCCGTGACCGACCTGGCGGCCGCCGGCCTCGGCGCGGCCGACCACCCCCTCCTGGGTTCCGCCGTGGAGCTGGCCGGGACCCAGGACCTGCTCTTCACCGGCCGGCTCTCGCTGCGCACCCACTCCTGGCTGGCCGACCACGCCGTCTTCGACACCGTGCTGCTGCCCGGTACCGCCATCCTGGAGCTGGCCGTCCGCGCGGGCGACGAGGTCGGCTACGGCACCCTGGACGAACTCGCCCTCCAGGTCCCGCTGGTGCTGCCCGAGCGCGGCGCGGTCGTCGTACAGCTCCTCCTCGGCGCCCCCGACGCCGCCGGCCGACGCTCCTTCACCCTCTCCTCGCACCCCGACGACGGGGCCCCGTCGGCGGCGGAGAAGCCCTGGACCTGCCATGCCACCGGCGTGTTGGCCCGCGGCGCCGACACGCCCGACCGTGGCACGCCCGACCGCGACGCCCCCGAACCCGAACCGTCCACCACCCCGGACGCGTCCTGGCCGCCGCCGGAGGCCGAACCCGTCGACCTGACCACCTGGTACGCCGACCTGGCCGGCGTGGGTCTCGGCTACGGCCCGGCGTTCCAGGGGCTGCGGGCGGCCTGGCGGCGCGGGGACGAGTTCTTCGCCGAGGTCGCCCTGGACGAGGAACGCGCGGCGGACGCCGCACGCTACGCCCTCCACCCGGCGCTGCTCGACGCGGCGCTGCACCCGGTGGTCCTCGGACTGGACAGCGGCGCCGTCGGCGGCCCGGAAGGCCGCGGCTGGCTCCCGTTCTCGTGGAACGGGGTGACGGTCGGCGCCGCGGGCGCCTCGTCGCTGCGGGTCCGGCTGACTCCGGCCGGACCGGAGACGATCGCCCTGCGGGCCACCGACGCCACCGGCCGGATGGTGGCCGAGGCGCGGTCGTTGGTCTTCCGGCCGGTCACCGCGGAGCAGCTTCGCGGCGCCGCCACCGCCCATCACGAGGCGCTGTTCCGCCTGGACTGGTCGCCGCCGGCCGCCTGGCCCCCCGCGCCCGGCGCCGCGGGATCGGTGGCGGACACCCGCTGGGCGGTGGTCGGCCCTCGGCCGCCGTGCCTGGGCGACGCCCTGGACACGGCCGGGGCCGCCTGCCGGGTCTACCCCGACCCGGCCGCGCTCGGCGCGGCCCTCGCCGCCGGTCACCCGGTACCGGATGTCGTGGTGGTCTCCTGCCGCGTGTCCGACGCCGACCGCGGCGATCCCCTCGACCACCCCGACTGCCTGGACCACCCCGACCGCCTGGACCACCCCGACCGCGTTGACCACCTCGATCACCTGGCCCCCCTCGACCACCCCGGCTGCTTGGACGGCGCGCCCCGCACCACGGCGTCCGCGCTGCGCGAGGCGTCCACGAGTGTGCTCGGCCTGCTGCAGTGGTGGCTCGACGACGACCGCCTCGCGGACTCCCGGCTGGCCGTCGTCACGCGGGGAGCGGTCGCCGCGACGGCGGAAGACGACGTGCCCGACCTGACCCACGCCGCCGTATGGGGGCTGGTGCGCTCGGCGCAGAGCGAACACCCCGGCCGGTTCCTGCTGGCCGACACCGACGACACGGACGCCTCGGGGCGAACCCTCCCGGAAGCCCTGCTGTCCGGGGAGCCGCAGTTCGCCCTACGTGAGGGCGTCCCGCACCGGCCCCGTATGGCGCGTGTGCCCGTCACCGCGCCGGACGCGGGACCCCAGGACCACGAGGGGCCCCGGGACCGCCAAGACCGCCAGGACCGCCAGGACCGCCACGACGGTCAGGCCGCCGAGAACCGCCAGGGCTCTCAGGACTGCCAGGAGTCGGCGGTCGACGCGGATCCCGGCCGGGCCGGGGCCCGCGCGCCCCGCCCCTGGGACCCCGACGGCACGGTGCTGATCACCGGCGGCACCGGCGTCCTCGGGCGGCTGGTGGCCCGGCACCTGGTGACGGCCCACGGCGTACGGCACCTGATGCTGACCGGTCGCCGCGGACCGGACGGCGACGGAGTCCCCGAACTCCTGGCCGAGCTGGCCCGGCTGGGCGCCGAGGCCACCGTCCACGCCTGCGACATGACGGACCGTGCCGCGGTCGCGGCCCTGCTGGACGGCGTCCCCACCGGGCGCCCGCTCCGTGCGGTGATCCACATGGCGGGCGTGGTCGACGACGGCGTCCTCACCTCGCTGACGCCGGAGCGCATGGACGCGGTGCTGGGAGCGAAGGCGGTCGGCGCACTCCACCTGCACGACCTCACCAGCGGCGGCGAGCTCGACGCCTTCGTCGTCTTCTCCTCGGCCGCCGCCAGCTTCGGCAGCCCCGGCCAGGGCAACTACACCGCCGCCAACGCCTTCCTCGACGCGCTCGCCCGCCACCGGCGCGCCCGGGGCCTGCCGGGCCAGTCGCTCGCCTGGGGACTGTGGGCACAGGACAGCGGCATGACCGGTCACCTCGGCGTCACCGACCGCGCCCGCATGGCCCGCGGCGGACTGGCCCCCCTCGGCGTCGACCAGGGACTGGCCCTGCTCGACACCGCACGCACCGTCGACGAGGCGGTGCTGCTGGCCACCCCCCTGGACTTCCGGGCCCTGCACGCGCAGGCCGCGGCCGGCGGACTGCCACCCCTCCTGCACGGTCTGGTCAGGACGCCCACCCGGCGCGCGGCCGCCGAGGCCATCGCCCCCGACGCGCCCGCCGCGCTGCGCCAGCGGCTGGCCGGCCTGCCCGGTGCCGCCCGTACCGAGGTGCTCCTCGAACTGGTCCGCGTCCACGCCGCCACGGTCCTGGGCCATGGCACCGCCGACACGGTCGACGCCGCGGGCGAGTTCCGAGAGCTGGGATTCGACTCCCTCACCGCGGTGGAGCTGCGCAACCGGCTCAGCGCGGTCACCGGCCTCCGCCTCGCCACCACCCTGGTCTTCGACCATCCCAGCCCCGCGGAGCTGGCCCGGCACCTGGCGGAGCAGCTGGCCGTCGAGCCCGACGCCGCCGCGGAGGAGCCGGCCCGACCGCGCTCCCACGGCCCCCGGCACCGGGACGGAGGCGCCGAAGCGACCGTCGAGTCCCTGTTCTGGACGGGGCACGACACCGGCCGCATCCACGAGGCCGTACAACTCCTCTCGGCGGCCTCCGTCTTCCGGCCCGCCTTCGACGCCGGCTCGGCCGACGCGGTCGCCCCGCGGTTCGTGCGGCTCGCCCAGGCCGCGACGGGCGACGGCGACGACACCCCGTCCGCGGGCGCGCCGACGCCGCCCATGCTCATCTGCCTCCCCACCGTGGCCGCGATCTCCAGCGCCTACCAGTACGCGCGGTTCGCCGCCGCGCTCCAGGGACTGCGCGACGTCTGGTACGCGCCCGCGCCGGGCTTCCTCGTCGGCGAGCCGCTGCCGGCCGACGTCGACGCCGTGACCGGCATGTTCGCCGACGCCGTGCTGCGCTTCACCGACGGCGCCCCCTTCGCCCTCGCCGGTCACTCCGCGGGCGGCTGGCTCACCTGGTGTGTCACCAGCCGGCTGGAGCGCGACGGAGTCTTCCCCACGGCTGCGGTGGCCCTGGACGCCTATCTGCCCGACGAGGGGATCGCTCCCGTCGCCTCCGCGCTGACCAGCGAGATCTTCGACCGGGTCACCGAGTTCGTCGACGTGGACCACACCCGGCTCACCGCGATGGGCGGCTACTTCCGCATCTTCTCCGGCTGGACCCCGCCCCGCATCGACACCCCCGCGCTCTTCCTGAGGGGGAGGGACGGGGCACAGCAGCCGCCGGCCTGGGGCACGCCCCACACGGTCGAGGACATCGCCGGTGACCACTTCACCATGCTGGAGGGGCACGCGGAGGCCACCGCCCGATACGTCCACCGATGGCTGGAGGAGATCGCCGCCGGCCGCTGACGCCCCCACGGCCGACCCCCCCCACCCCGCCGGCGGACCATCCCCCCGCCCCCCTCCCCGGCGGGCCGGCCACCCCATGAGGAGCCCCAGAGCAGCCAGACACCCCGGAGGAACGGTGGACGCACCGACCAGCCCCCGCGCCGCCAGCGAGCGCCCCTACGACCCCATCGACCTGTCCTCTCGCGCCTTCTGGGAGCGGACCGCCGAGGAACGGGACGCCTCCTACGCCGTCCTGCGCGCCGAGCGGCCCGTCTCCTGGCATCCGCCGCTCGAGGAGAGGATGTTCCCGGACCCGGACGACTCCGGATTCTGGGCCGTCGTACGCCATGAGGACATCGTCACCGTCAGCCGTCGCCACGACCTGTTCGTCTCCGGAGCCGGGGTGCTCTTCGAGAACATCCCCGAGGAACTCGTCGACGGCTCGCAGTCCCTGCTCTCCATGGACCCGCCACGCCACACCAGGATCAGGCGGCTGGCCAGTGGCGCGTTCACCTGGCGCCAGCTGACCCGTATGGGGCAGCGGATCAGCTCCCACGCACGCCGGATCGTCGACGACCTGGCCGCGCGCCCCGACGGCCGGGCGGAGTTCGTCGCGGACTGCGCCGCACTGCTGCCGATGCGCGTCATCTCCGACGTCGTCGGCATCCCCCACGACCAGCAGGAAGCCATGGCCGCGTCGGTCGCCGAGGGGCTGAGCGCCGCCGAAGGCACCCCGGACGGCGGCACTCCGGCCGAACGTATCGTCGAAGGCAACCGCGCGCTGCGCCGCATGGCACTCGAGCTGGCCGGCCGGCGCCGCGAGCGGCCCGCCGACGACCTGATGACCTCGCTCGTCCAGGCCGAGATCGACGGGGAGCGGCTGACCGACGACGAGATCGCCGACTTCTTCCTGGTGCTGTGCATCGCCGGCAACGACAGCACCACCCAGGCCATCGCCCACGGCCTGCGGCTCCTCACCGCCCTCCCGGCACAACGCGCCTGGCTGCTGGCCGACTTCGACGCCCGCATCGACACGGCCGTGGAGGAGATCCTCCGCTACGGCACGCCCGTGATGACCTTCCGCCGCACCGCGGCGACCGACACCACGCTCGGCGGCCGGGACATCGCGGCCGGCGACAAGGTCGTGATGTTCTACGCCTCCGGCAACCGCGACGCCGCCGTCTTCCCCCGCCCGGACCGCTACGACCTCGGCCGCGCCCCCAACCCCCATCTGGCCTTCGGCGGCGGTGGCGCCCACTTCTGCCTGGCCGCCCAACTGGCCAGGGCACAACTGCGGGTCCTCTTCCGGGAACTGCTCGGCCGGCTGCCCGACATCGAGGCCGGCGAGCCGCGCTTCCTCACCGGCACCGCCATCCACGGTGTGACCCGGCTTCCCTGCCGGTTCACCCCATCGCCCCAGGGCACCGCGTGACACCTGTCGAACAGGCCCCGACGCCGCGCGCACAGGCGCACCGCGCACGGCCGCCGGGCGCGGAAAGTGCTGGGGTGGATAGGGGGTTCTTCGGGCGGAATGCCCCCTCCTAGGCTCGACTCCATTGGCAGAGACCCCGACACGGCACAGCCATGACCGTGCACGCCGCGTCGGGAATTGCTGGCCCACTCCGGGCCCCTGGGGCCCGATCCCGATAGGAGTCCCGCGATGCCTGCCCCTCTCCCCGTCCCCGACGCGCCCGGCTCCTGGCCGGCCCTGGGCCATGTGCCGCAGCTCCTCCGGCGGCCGCTCGCCTTCATGCGCTCCCTCACCGACCACGGCGACCTGGTCAGAATCCGGCTCGGCCACAAACCCGTCTACGTCGCCACCCATCCCGACCTGGTCCGGTCCATGCTGGTCACCGACGCGCACGGCTACACGCGCGGCATCGGCCACGCCAAGGCGCTCGCCTTCATCGGACCCATCCTGGTGGCGACCACCGGCGAGCCGCACCGCCGCCAGCGCCGCCTCATGCAGCCCTGCTTCCACCGGGAACGGATCGAGAGCTACGTCTCCGGAATGTGCGCCGCCGCCGAGGCGACCGCCGATTCCTGGTCCGCGAACGACGTCGTGGACATGCTGCCCACCATGACCGACCTGGCCACCGCGATGATCACGAAGTCGTTGTTCTTCTCGGACCTGGGCGCGCAGGCGGAAAAGGACCTGCGGAAGGTCGGCAGCTCCATTCTGCACGTGGCCCGCATGAGCGCCGTTCTCCCGGGAATCTACCGGCGGCTGCCGACGGCCGGAAACCGGGAACTCCCCCCGGCACAGGCCGTCATCGAACGCACCATCGCCGCGTACCGCGCGGAGGGCCGCGACCACGGCGACATGCTCTCCATGCTGCTGCGCACGACGGACGCCGCCGGCGTCGGCCTGACCGACCGGGAGATCCGCGACGAGATCATGGGGCTCGCCATCACCGGCATCGGCGGACCCGCCGCCATCGCCTCCTGGATCTTCCACGAGCTCGGTCAGCACCCCGACATCGAGCGGCGGCTGCACGAGGAGCTGGACACCGTCCTCGACGGCCGACGACCCGGCCACCAGGACCTCGCCCGGCTGACCTACACCCAGCGGCTCGTCAAGGAGGCGCTGCGCAAGTACCCGGGGTGGGTGGGCATGCGACGCGCGTGTGAGCCCGTCCGGCTGGGCGAGCACGAGCTCCCCGCCGGCACGGAGGTCATGTACAGCGCGTACGCCCTCCAGAACGACGCCCGCTGGTACCCGGACCCCGACCGGTTCGACCCCGACCGCTGGGACTCCAAGCGGAGCGTGGGGCGGGTCAAGAAGGGCGCCTGGGTGCCGTTCTCGGCAGGGGTCTACAAGTGCATCGGAGACGGCTTCACCGAGATGGAGACGGCCGTCGCGGTCGCCGTCATCGCCTCCCGCTGGCGGCTGCGCCCGGTGCCCGGGCGCGACGTCCGCGCCGTCCACCAACACACCCACGTCGTCCCGGGCCGCCTGCGCATGATCGTGGAACCCCGGAGCGCCGCCCGGAAGACCCGCGCCCCGCACCTGGCGCCGCAGGTGAGCAGGTGAGGAACGCCCGCAGACGACCGGCGCGCCGCCCGCGGGTCACGACCCCGCGCGGTTGAGGACCGGCGCGGTTGAGGACCGGCGCTCCGCCGGGGCCGCACACGCCCCCGCGGAGCGCCCAACGACCCGGAGGCGAACGCCGGACGCAGCCATCGCGCGGGAGCGGTGCGGCACGCCGGCAGGCGCGCCGCGCGACCGGCGCTCGCCTCCGCCTCCCACCCGCGCGCCGAGCCGCCACGGGTCGGCCGCGGGTCGGACCACCCCGGGCCCGACCCACTCCGACCCACCCCGGCCCGTCCCCCCGGGGCCTGACCCCTGGGCGGCCTGATCACCCCGGCCGGATGCTCGGCTCGCGGGCCCCGACCGCCCGGCCCGCCTCGACCGAGACCCGCACGGCGGATCTCTCCGCGCTCGTCCCGGTCAGGGGCGCCACGGCGGCGGGGCGACGACCTCCACGACGGCCGCGGCGATACCCAGACCGGGGCCCGAGCCCGCCAGCAGGATGCGGTCGCCCGGACCGGTCCGCCCGGTCGCGAGCAGATGCTCGAAGGAGACCAACTGGTCGCTGGCCATCAGATGCCCCACCCGCCGGCCGAAGTCCCAGGTGGACCGCTCCAGCGGGAGCCCCAGGGAGGCCAGCCAGGCGTCCACGAGGTCCCGCCCCGCGTGTGCCGGCACCACCCAGGCGAGGTCCTCGACGCCGATGCCCGCCTCGTCCAGGGTGACGGCCATCAGTTCGCGCTGCGCCTTCATCACCATCAGCATCCAGTCCGCGGGCGCCTCTCCGGTCGCCAGGAACTCCGCCTGCCGGGCGCCCAGGTCGAGGGGCAGGGCGCGGGCCGAGGCGGCCGGATCCAGCGGCTGCGCCCCCCGGTGCAGGGCCTCGAGCTCGGGCACCGCCGTGGAGTTGACCGACAGGAGCCGCGCGAAGCCCGGCTCCCGGGTCAGCACCGCGGCCGAGGCGCCGTCCCCCAGCAGATAGCCCGGGCTCGCCCGCCAGCGGTCCACCAGCGGAGGGCCCATGTTGTCGGCCGCGGTGACCAACGCCGCCTCGCCGCCGCCTCCGCGGAGATACGCCGCCGCCAGTTCAAGGGCGCCGAAGACCCCGTTGCACCCCTGCCGGACGCCGACCGCCAGCAGATCGCCGCCGACCGCCTCCCGCATCACATACGAGTGCGGCAACCAGCCGTCGGGGCCGCAACGGTAGCCGTCCGCGTAGAGCAGCAGGCCGAGCGCCGACACCTCACCGCCCCAGCGCTCCAGGGCCGACCGGACCGCCCGTACCGCCATCTCCGGCGCCGAGGTGTAACCGGCCACGGCGGCTCCCAACAGGCCGGACCGCTCCACCTCCGCGGCCTCCAGCAAGCCCGCCTCGACCGCCTCACTCACACTCACCCTGTCGGGCAGATACGTTCCCACAGCCGCGATGTGTACATCCGGGGTGCGCACCTGTGCCCCCTCCTCTCGATGCAGCGATACGTCGATACGTCGATCCATCGGTAGCGCGACGAGGACTCGCCACGGTGGTCAGTAGCCCGCCGGCGGGCGGAAGAAGTCGGGCAGTCGGTCCGGGGCGCCACCGTCCAGCAGAGAGAAGAGGATGTGCGTGCCGGTGTAGAGGCCGATGCACACGTTGGCGCCGCCCACCACCGCCAGCAGCCGCGCCCACGGCCGTACCCCCCGCGGCAGCAGTCCCGCCCCCGACTCCAGACAGGTCTCGTCCCGCGCGTTGCGGAAGTGGCGCATCGCCCCCAGCGCCGCCCCGAACAGCGCGGACGCCACCATCTGGTACAGCGGGAACTGGTACCAGGCGCCGCTCCAGAGGGTGAGCTCCGGAACCGACCGCGTCCACACGGAGATGCCCACGAAGGAGATCAGCGGCTCACAGAGGTCGAACACCATGACGAGCAGGAAGCCGAACCCGACCAGCCGCGCCACGCCCCACCGCGGCCGGCGAGCGGCGGCCATGCCGATCCCCTTGCTACAGGCCACGGCCGCGATCAGGGCGGTCATGCAGATGCTCAGCGTCGCCAACGGCAGCTCCGCCTCCCGGTGGGGTCCCGCACTCTGCCAGCCGGGCACATAGGGACCCCACGAGGCGACCGCGCCGAACACGTTGACGTTCGACGCGAGCACCGGATTGACCCAGTTCATCAGGGGGCTCTGCCAACTCGCCAGCAGCAGCCCGATGAACAGCAGGGCGTCGAAGGTCAGCCGCCGTCGGGCCCGGCACCGCCGGTACAGGTACACCGCGAGGACCAGCACGCCGAGCACCGAGGACAGCGGCACCAACACATCGGCCGGCCGCGTCGCGTCGCCACCGCCCACGGCCGCGGGCGCCTTCTCCAGCCGATAGCCGCCGTCGGCGAACCACGAGGTGAAGACGTACACCTGGAGCCCCAGCACCGCGGCGCCGACAACGGCCCACAACACCACGGGCAGGGTGCACAGCCGCAGGCCGTGAGCGGTCTCCGCCCGCCCGGCGGCGGCCGGCCGCCCTTCGTCGACGAGGTCGGTCATACCTCTCTCCTTCTGCCGCTACGAGAACCGCTACGAGAACCGCTACGAGAACCGCTACGAATGCCGCTCCGGGCGCCGGCACAGGCGCCCCTACGAGCAGGAGGGGTCCTGCTGGCCGTGCGCCAGGCCGATGAGGTCGTCGAGGTCCATCTCGTCGATCGAGCCGGACGCGATCGTGACCGGGCCCGTGCCCGGATCCGTGCCCGGATCCGCGGCGTGGACCGGCGCGGGGTCCGGGGCGCGGCCCGGGGCGCCGGGGGCGGGAGCGACCTCCGCCAGCTCCAGCAGCACCCGCAACACCCCCGCCTCCCGCAGCCGACCGAGCGGAATGGACGCCACCGCCGTCCGCAGCTCCTCCTCGCTGAGACCCCACGTCGCCGACGCCTCCACGTCGCCCCCGCCCCCGCCCTCGGCGCCGGCGTCCGATCCGGTCACCGGCAGCAGCCGGGCACGCAACTGCTCCGCCAGCGCCGCCGGGGTCGGGAAGTCGAACGCGAGGGTCGCCGGCAGCCGCAGACCGGTCGCGGCGGTCAACCGGTTGCGCAGCTCGACGGCGGTCAGCGAGTCGAAGCCCAACTCCCGGAACGCCCGATCCCCGGGGACCGCCGCCGTCCCGTCGTGGCCCAGCACCGCCGCGGCATGCGACCGCACCAGGCGCGTCAGGACCTGCGTCTGCTCCCTGGCACCGCGCCGAGCCAGGCGCTCCACGAGCGAGGCCGCGGCGCCCGGCGCGTCGTCCTCGCCGGCCGCCCCCGAACGGGCCGAGACCCGCACCAGCCCGCGGAGCATCGCCGGCACCTCGGACCCGGCGGAACGCGCCCGCAACGCGCCGAGATCGAGCCGAGCCGGAACCAGGAACGGCTCGTCCGCCGCCAACACGGCGTCGAACAGCGCCAGCCCCTCCTCCGTCGACAGTGGGACCATCCCGCCGCGATGAATCCTGGCGTGGTCGGAGCCGTCCAGATGGCGTGTCATGCCGCTGCCCCGCGCCCACAGGCCCCACGCGAGCGAGACCGCGGGCAGCCCCCGCGCCCACCGATGCTGCGCCAACGCGTCCAGCACCGCGTTGCCCGCCGCGTAGTTGCCCTGCCCCGGAGAGCCGAGCACGGCCGCCGCCGAGGAGAACAACACGAAGGCCGCCAGCTCCATCCCCCGCGTCAGCTCGTGCAGATGCAGCGCCGGAGCCACCTTGGCGCGCAGCACCGCGTCGACCCGCTCCGGCGTCAGCGAGGGGATCGTCCCGTCGTCCAGAACGCCCGCCGCGTGCACCACCGCGGTCAGCGGATGCCGATCCGGTACCCCGGCCAGCAGGCCCGCCAGGGCCTCCCGGTCGGCGACGTCACAGGCGACGACGGATACCGTCGCGCCGAGCGCCGACAACTCGGCCGCGAGCTCCCGCACACCCTCGGCCGCCTCACCCCGGCGGCCCGCCAGCAGCAGCCGCCGCACGCCGTGCGCCACGACCAGATGGCGGGCGACCAGCCCGCCCAGGACCCCGGTACCACCGGTGATCAGCACGGTGCCCTCCGGATCCAGCGCGCCCGGGGCCGTGCCGCCCGAGCCGGACCCCTCCTCCCGGACCAAGCGCTCCAGCCGCGGCACCCGTAGCTCACCCGCGCGGACGGCCAACTGGGGCTCCCCGACATCAGGCGCGGCGAACAACAGATGAGCCGAGACGTCGAGCCCGTCCCAGTCCACCAGCACGATGCGGCCCGGATTCTCGGACTGCGCCGAACGGATCAGGCCCCACACCGCGGCGCCGGGCAGATCCACCACATCCTCGTCCCGCTCGACGGCGACCGCCCCGCGCGTCGACACGACCAGTCGCGTCTCGGCGAAGCGATCGTCGGCCAGCCACGCCCGCACCACGCGCAGCGCACGATGCGCGGCCGTGTGCACGGCCGCCGCGTCGCCCTCACCACCACAGGGCAGCAGAACCACATCGGGAACCGGGTCGCCACCGCCCTCCACGGCCTCCACCAGCGCGGCCCAGTCGTCATGGCGCCGAACCCCCAGCCCGTACGGGTCCTCGCCGACGACGGCGAAGACGGCGGGGAAGGCGTCGGGAAGCGGTGGATCGGACGCGGGTGGCGACACCGGGGACCACACCGTACGGAACAGCGACTCGTGGAACTCCGAGCCGAGAGCACGCATCTCCCCGGCCGACACCGGCCGCAGCGCCAGCGCGTCGACGGAAGCCACCGGCCGCCCCACCTCGTCGAACGCCTCGATGGCCACCGCCTCACGGTCGGCGAGCGGGGAGAGCCGCACCCGCAGCGCCTCGGCGCCCGGGGCGTGCACGGTCACCCCCCGCCACACGAACGGCAGTCGCGCGGCCGGGCGCTCCTTCGGCCGTGCGACCCCCGGCACGCCGTCCCCCGCCGCGCCGAGACCCAGGCCGAGCGTGTGCAGCGCCGCGTCCAGCAACGCGGGGTGGATACCGAACCGCCCCGCCTCCTCGGCCTGCGCCTCGGGGAGCCGCACCTCCGCGAGGAGATCGGCGCCGTGGCGCCAGGCGCCACGCAACCCCTGGAACGCCGGGCCGTACGCCAGCCCCGCCTCCGCCAGCAGCTCGTAGAGCGCGTCCAGGTCGACGGCCCGAGCCCCCGCCGGCGGCCACACGCTCGCCGCCGCGCCCTCGGTCCCTCCCGTGTCGGTCACGGCGCTCAGGGTGCCCGTGGCGTGCCGCGTCCACGGACGGTCGGCGTCGTCCCCGTCCTCCGTACGGGAGGCGTCGCCGTGGACGCGGGAGTAGGCGGCGAACTCCCGACGGCCGTCGTCGTCCGGTGCCCCGACGCTGAGCTGCACATCGACCCCGCCCCGCCGCGGGAGGAGCAGGGGCGCCTGGAGGGTGAGTTCCTCGATGAGCCGACAGCCGACGTGTGCACCGGCTTGAAGGGCGAGATCGAGGAAGGCGGTGCCGGGCAGGAGCACGGTGTCGCCGAGGGCGTGGTCCGCGAGCCAGGGGTGCGTACGGAGCGAGAGCCGGCCGGTGAGCAGATGGCCGTCACCGCCCGCGATCCGGACCACTGCTGCGAGGAGTGGGTGGGTGGTTTCGTCGAGTCCGGCGGTGGTGGGGTTGGTGGTGTGGGGGTGGGAGTGGAGCCAGTAGCGCTGGTGTTGGAAGGGGTAGGTGGGGAGGTCGGTGGGGTGGGGGGTGGGGGTGTGGTGTTGGTAGTGGTGGTGCCAGTTGATGGTGTGGTGGTGGGTGTGGGCGTGGGCGAGGGCGGTGAGGAGTTGGTGGGTGTCGTTGTGGTTTCTGCGGAGGGTGCTGATGACGGTGGTGGGTGGACCGGTGTGGTCGGTGTGGTCGGTCTGATCGGTCTGGCCGGTCTGATCGCGTTCGGTGTGGGTGGTGTCGTGGAGGGCGGGGGTGAGGGTGGGGTGGGGGCTGATTTCGATGAAGGTGGTGTGGCCTTGTTGGTGGAGGGTGTGGATGGTTTCGGTGAAGCGGACGGGTTGGCGGAGGTTGCGGTACCAGTAGCGGGCGTCGAGTGTGGTTCCGTCGTGGGTTTGGTTGTCGACGGTGGAGTGGAAGGGGGTGTGGGTGGGTTGTGGGGTGATGTTTTGTAGTTGGGTGAGGAGTTGGTTTTGGAGGGGGTTGATGTGGGGGCAGTGGGAGGCGTAGTCGACGGGGATGCGTTTGGCGCGTACTTGTTCGCATGCGGTGATGGCGTGGGCGAAGACGGGTGAGGTGTGGAGGAGGTTGAGGCCCATGCCGGGCCATTGACCGCCTTGGCCGGGGAAGACGAACACGATCCGGCCTGGGGCCGTGGTCGTGGTCGTGGTGGGGGGTGTGTGGTGGAGGGTGGGGTGGGGTCGGCCGGTGGCCAGGGCGTCCAGGCCCTGGAGCAGTTCCTCGCGGTCCGAGCCGATGACCACAGCACGATGCTCGAAGACCGACCGGCGGGCGGCCAGCGAGTAGCCGATGTCGGCAAGCCTCGGCCCGGTTCCGGCGGAGGTTGCGGCCAGGTAGCGATGGAGCCGGCGCGCCTGAGCCCGCAGCGCCTCGGGCGACTTCCCGGACACCGGCCAGGGCAGCGGAACGCTGCCGGACTCCTCGCCGGAGCCCGCGCTGCCCCGCTCGACCGCGGACGCCTCAGCCGAGGGGGTGTGGGCGTCCCGCTCGGAGTCGACCGCCGACTCGGGGGGCGCCTCCTCCAGGATCACATGGGCGTTGGTGCCGCTGACGCCGAACGACGACACACCGGCCCGCCGCGGACGCCCGTTCCGCGACCAGGGCAGCGCCTCGGTCAGCAGCCGCACCGCGCCCGAGGCCCAGTCCACATGCGGCGAGGGCTCCGACACATGCAGGGTCGGCGGCAGCAGCTCGTTCCGCAGCGCCATCACCATCTTGATGACCCCGCCCACGCCGGCCGCCGCCTGCGCATGCCCGATGTTGGACTTCACCGAACCCAGCCACAGCGGCCGTCCCTCGGGCCGGTCCCGGCCGTACGCGGCCAACAGGGCCTGGGCCTCGATCGGGTCGCCGAGGACGGTACCGGTGCCATGCCCCTCGACCGCGTCGATCTCGGCGGGCGACAACGCCGCGCTGGCCAGGGCCTGTCGGATGACCCGCTGCTGCGAGGGACCGCTGGGAGCGGTGAGGCCGTTGCTGGCACCGTCCTGGTTGATCGCGCTCCCACGGACCACGGCCAGGACGCGATGGCCGTTGCGCCGTGCGTCGGAGAGTCGCTCCACGAGGATCATGCCGGCGCCCTCCGCCCAGCCGGTGCCGTCCGCGGAGGCGGAGAACGCCTTGCAGCGACCGTCGACGGACAGCCCGCGCTGGCGGGAGAACTCGATGAACGTCGCCGGAGTGGACATCACCATCACCCCGCCGACGAGCGCCAGCGAACACTCCTCCGTACGCAGCGCCTGGCAGGCCATGTGCAGGGCCACCAGGGATGACGAACAGGCGGTGTCCACCGACACCGCGGGCCCCTCCAGCCCGAAGGTGTAGGCGATACGGCCGGAGGCGACGCTCCCGGAGCTGCCCGTCAGGGCATAGCCGGCCGCGGCCGTCGGCACCTGCCGCACATGTGCCGCGAAGTCCTGCACGTTGATGCCGGCGAAGACCCCGGTCTGACTGCCGCGGAGGGTCTCCGGGGCGATTCCCGCGTGTTCGAGGGCCTCCCAGGAGACCTCCAGCAGCAGCCGCTGCTGCGGGTCCATCGCGAGCGCCTCGCGGGGACTGATCCCGAAGAAGCCGGGATCGAAATCGCCCGCGTCGTAGAGGAACCCGCCATGGCGGGTGTAGCAGGTGCCCTGGTGGTCGGGGTCCGGGTGGTAGATCCGCTCCAGGTCCCAGCCGCGGTCCGTGGGGAACTCGGTGACGGCGTCCGTACCGGCGGCGACCAACTGCCACAGGTCTTCGGCCGACCGCACTTCCCCCGGGTAGCGGCACGCCATGCCGACGATCGCGATGGGCTCGTCCGGGTCGGCCACCCGAGTCCGCGCCGGCGGCGACGTGGCCGCGCGCTCGTCGTCGCCCAGCAGCATCATGCGCAGACGGGCAGCGCAGGCGGCGGGACTCGGGTGGTCGAAGACCAGCGTCGTGGGCAGGGACAGCCCGGTGGCGGCCGAGACACGGTTGCGGAACTCGACGGCCGTCAGGGAGTCGAACCCCACGTCGCTGAAGGCGCGCTGGGCGTCGATCGACTCGGGCCCGTCATGACCGAGGACGGCGGCGGTGTGGGTGCGCACGATGTCGAGGAGAGCCCGGTGCTGCTCATCGGCCGAGCACTGCACGAGACGCTCCCGGAGGGAGTCGACCGAGGGGCGGTCGGATCCCTTGTCGAGCAACTCTCGAACCTCGGGGATGTCGTCGATGAGCGGTGCCGGCCGCCGGGCGCTGAAGGTGGCGGCGAAGTCCGGCCAGTTGACGTCCGCGGTGACGGTGGTGGTGTCGGGGCGATGAGCGAGGGTGTGGGCGAGTGCGGTGAGGGCGAGTCCGGGTGGGATGGCGGGAAGGCCGTGGCGGCGCAGCCGGTCCCGGGTGTCGCCCCCCGCCGCCATCCCCTCGCCGTCCCAAGGCCCCCAGGCGATGGAGGTGGCGGGGAGTCCCTGGGCGTGGCGGTGCTGGGCGAGGGCGTCGAGGTAGGCGTTGGCGGCGGCGTACGCGGCCTGGCCGGCACTGCCCCAGGTGCCCGCGATCGAGGAGAAGAGGACGAAGTGCTCGATCGTGTCGTGGTCCCGCAGCAGCTCGTGCAGGCGTGCCGCGCCGGCTGCCTTGGCCCCGGCCGTCGAGGCGAGGTCCGCCGTCGTCGTCTCGGCGATCGACGCCCCCAGGTTGACCCCCGCGGTGTGGATGACGGTGGTGAGGGGGTGGGTTGGGGGGATGGTGTTGAGGAGGTTGGTGAGTTGGGTGGGGTTGGTGGTGTCGCAGGGGGTGATGGTGACTTGGGTGCCGAGTTGGGTGAGGTGTTGGTGGAGTTGGGTGGCGTTGGGTGCGTGGGGTCCTTGTCGGCTGGTGAGGAGGAGGTGGCAGTGGGGGTGGTGGGTGGCGATCCAGGTGGCGATGTGGGTTCCGATGGCTCCGGTGCCGCCGGTGATGAGGACGGTGCCGTGGGGTGTCCAGGGCTGGCGGTCGTCGCGGGTGGTGGGCGTGGATGGCGTGGTGGGGGTAGTGGGGGTGGTGGTACGGATGAGGCGTCGGCTGAGGAGACCGCTGTCACGGATGGCCAGTTGGTCTTCGTTGTGGGTGGTGGTGAGGGTGTGGGTGAGGTGGGTGAGGTGTTGGGGTGTGAGGGTGGTGGGGAGGTCGATGAGTCCGCCCCAGTGGTGGGGGTGTTCGAGGGCGGTGGTGCGTCCGAGTCCCCAGATGAGGGCTTGGAGGGGGTGTTGGAGGGTGTCGGTTGGGTGGGTTGTGGTGGCGTTGTGGGTGAGGCACCACAGGGGTGCGGTGAGGGTGGGGTGGGTGGTGAGGGTTTGGATGAGGGCGAGGGTGAGGGCTGTTCCGGTGGGTACGTGGGGGTGGTCGGGGTGTGGTTCCTCGTCCAGGGCGAGGAAGGAGAGCACTCCGCTGACCTTGGACGCGTCATACCCCGCCAGAGCCGCGGAGAGCTGTTGACCGAGGGCCCGCGGTTCGGCGCGGGTCTCGTCGAGAAGCACATCGATCGTATGGGCGCCGTGATCCCTCAGAGCGCCGAGGACGGCATCCACATGCGGATGCCCGGACTGCCGAGCGGGCACGACGACCAGCCAGTCGCCTGGCGGCCTCCGACCGGCGTCCGCGAGCGTGATCGGTTTCCACATCTCGTGATAGCGCCAGTCGGCGGTGACGTCACGATCTTTGGCGGTGTTCGTGTCGAGCCAGTAGCGCTGGTGTTGGAACGGGTAGGTGGGGAGGTCGGGGAGTTCGGTTGTGGTGGGTGGTGGGTGGTGCCAGGTGGTGGGGTGTCCGTGGGTGTGGAGGTGGGCGAGGGCGGTGTGGGTGGTGTGGGTTTCAGGGTGATCGGGATGCAGGAGGGCGTGGGCTTGGATGCCGTGATCGGGGAGGTTGTGGTGGGTGAGTGCGGTGAGGGTGGAGTCGGGTCCGAGTTCGAGGTAGGCGGTGGTGCCGTGGGTGTGGAGTTGGTGGGTGGTGTGGGGGTAGTGGACGGGGTTGCGGGCTTGGTCGGCCCAGTAGTCGGGGGTGGTGGGGTCCGCGCCGCCCGGGGGTGCTGGTGATGAGGGGGGTTGGAGTGAGGGTGTGGGTGGTGTCGTGGCTCGTGGAGGAGTGGGTCCATGTGGGGGGAGAGGGAAGGCTGGCCTTGGAGTGGGGTGACCTTCCGGCCTGGGCCCTGACGATCTCCTCGACGGTGTTCCGGTCGCCGCTGATGACGAGGGAGGTGGGAGTGTTGATCGCGGCCAGGGATACCTGGTGTTCGCGTCCTGCCAGGTGTTCTTCGATTTCCTCGGTGGTGGCGTGGAGGGCGGTCATGGCGCCGGTTGGGGGGAGGGTTTGCATGAGTCGGGCGCGGGTGGTGATCAGTCGTGCGGCGTCGGGGAGGGAGAGGATGCCGGCCAGGTGGGCGGCGGTGATCTCTCCCAGGGAGTGCCCGGCGTAGAAGTGCGGGGTGAGCCCGTACCCGTCGGTGACCAGACGATGCAGGGCGACTTGCAGGGCGAAGAGGGCGGGCTGGGTGTATCCGGTCTGGTTCAGCAGCCCGGCGGTCTCATCGGATCGGCCGAAGAGGACGTCTCGTAGCGGATGCTCCAGGTAGGGGTCCAGGTGCCCACACGCCTCGTCCAGCGCCTCCGCGAACAGCGGGAACGTCTCATACAGTTCGGCACCCATGCCAGGGCGTTGCGTGCCCTGTCCGGAACACAGGAAAGCGAGCTTCCCGGCCCCTGTGGCCACACCGCGTACGACCGATGAGTCCTCTGCATCCGATGCCAGAGAGTCCAG
The DNA here is from genome assembly GCF_029541745.1 of Streptomyces sp. LX-29. Lineage (NCBI taxonomy): Bacteria > Bacillati > Actinomycetota > Actinomycetes > Kitasatosporales > Streptomycetaceae > Streptomyces > Streptomyces sp. LX-29. The sequence continues at coordinate 7,833,254 of NZ_CP089746.1, forward strand.
CCCGCGCAGGAAGCCGTCCCGGTCCGGGCCCAGGAGCACGGCTCGGTGCTCGAAGAGGGCGCGACCGGTGGCGAGCGTGTGACCGATGGCGTGCAGGTCCTGCGGCTCGGGGACGTCGGGGGTGCAGGTGAGGTACTGGTGCAAGCGCCGAGCCTGGGCCCTCAAGGCCGGCTCGGACTTCGCCGACACCACCCAGGGAAGCGGCGTCGTCGGAGCTTGCTCCCGCGCAGGGCCTGCCGTCGGAGGTGCCTGCTCCACGATGACGTGCGCGTTGGTGCCGCTCACTCCGAACGAGGAGACCCCCGCCCGCCGGGGTCGCCCCGTCTCCGGCCACGACACCGTCTCCCGCAGCAGCCGCACCGCACCCGCCGACCAGTCCACGTGTGGCGACGGCTCATCCACATGCAAGGTACGCGGCAAGGTCCCGTGCTGGAGCGCCATGACCATCTTGATGACGCCCGCCACGCCGGCCGCCGCCTGCGCGTGCCCGATGTTGGACTTCACGGAGCCGAGCCACACCGGCCGGTCCATGGCGCGCCCCTGCCCGTATGTGGCGAGCAGGGCCTGGGCCTCGATCGGGTCGCCGAGCGTCGTACCCGTGCCGTGGCCCTCCACCGCGTCGACTTCGGCGGTGGTCAGACCCGCGGTGGCGAGGGCCTGTCGGATGACCCGCTGCTGGGAGGGGCCGTTGGGGGCGGTGAGTCCGTTGCTGGCGCCGTCCTGGTTGACGGCGCTGCCGCGTACCACGGCGAGGACGCGGTGCCCCAGCCGACGGGCGTCGGACAGTCGCTCGACCAGGAGGATGCCGACGCCTTCGCCCCAGCCGGTACCCTCCGCCGTGGCGGAGAAGGCCCGGCAGCGGCCGTCCGTGGACAGCCCCCTCTGCCGGGCGAACTCCACGAAGGTGGTGGGGGTGGACATGACGGTGACGCCGCCGGCCAGGGCCATGGTGCACTCACCGGACCGCAGGGCCTGGCAGGCCAGGTGCAGCGCGACCAGTGACGAGGAGCAGGCCGTGTCGACGGTGACGGCCGGGCCTTCCAGCCCGAGGGTGTAGGCGATGCGCCCCGAGGCGATGCTGCTGGAGCTCCCGGTGAGCACATAGCCCTCGACCGACTCCGACGACCGCTCCAGGTGGATGGCGTAGTCCTGGGAGTTGATGCCCGTGAAGACGCCGACGGCGCTGCCCTGGAGCGAGGGCGGTGCGATGTGTGCGCGCTCGAGTGCCTCCCAGCTGGTCTCGAGCAGGAGTCGCTGTTGCGGGTCCATGGCGAGGGCTTCGCGCGGGCTGATGCCGAAGAAGTCGGGGTCGAAGTCGGCCGCGTCGTGGAGGAATCCGCCCTGCCGTGTGTAGCAGGTGCCCTGCCGATCGGGGTCGGGGTGGAAGAGCCCGTCGAGGTCCCAGCCGCGGTCCGCGGGGAAGTCCGAGATCGCGTCCTGTTCGGCGAGGATCAGCTGCCAGAACTCCTCGGGCGTACGCACACCCCCGGGGAATCGGCATGCCATGCCGACGATCGCGATGGGCTCGTCGGCCGTGGCGCGGGGAGCGGCCATCGCCTGGGCCGGTGCGTGGCCCGTTTCCGCACCCACCAGCTGGCCGCGCAGCCACTGGGCGAGCCTGACCGGGGTGGGGTGGTCGAAGACGAGCGTGGTGGGCAGCCGGAGTTCGGTCGCGGCGGCCAACCGGTTGCGCGCCTCGACGGCCGCGAGCGAGTCGAAGCCCAACTCCCTGAAGGGGCGTTCGGCCGGGACGTCGTCCACTCTGCCGTGCCCCAGGACCGCTGCGGTGTGTGCGCGAACGAGCTGGAGCAGCATGTCCTGTTGCTCCTCGGAGCTCCGGCCGGCGAGCTGTCGGTGGAGGGCCGTGGCCGGCTCTTCGCCCGCGGCGCCCCCGGAACCCGACGTACGAGCCTCCGGGATGTCATCGAAGAGGGGCACGGACTCGCCGGTGTGGCTCAGCGTGACGCTGAGCTTGCCCCATTCGATGGCGGCGATGATCTGGTGCGGTCGTCGCCTGTCGGCCACGGCCTGCGCCAGCGCGGTGAGTGCCTGCTCGGTGGGCATCGGCGGCAGGCCCCGCCGCACCATGTGTGCGGCCTTCTCGGCATTGGCCAGGCCGCCCTGCTCCCACAGTCCCCAGGCGATGGAGGTGGCGGGGAGTCCCTGGGCGTGGCGGTGCTGGGCGAGGGCGTCGAGGTAGGCGTTGGCAGCGGCGTAGTTGGCCTGTCCAGGGCTGCCGAAGGTGGCGGCGGTGGACGAGACCAGGACGAACGCCTCAAGCGGCAGATCCCGGGTGAGGGTGTGCAGGTGATACGCGGCGCTCGCCTTAGGAGCCAGCGCTGCGGCGAGATGGCCGGAGGTCTGCGCGCTGAGCGTGGCGTCCTCGAGGACGCCCGCGGTGTGGATGACGGTGGTGAGGGGGTGGGTTGGGGGGATGGTGTTGAGGAGGTTGGTGAGTTGGGTGGGGTTGGTGGTGTCGCAGGGGGTGATGGTGACTTGGGTGCCGAGTTGGGTGAGGTGTTGGTGGAGTTGGGTGGCGTTGGGTGCGTGGGGTCCTTGTCGGCTGGTGAGGAGGAGGTGGCAGTGGGGGTGGTGGGTGGCGATCCAGGTGGCGATGTGGGTTCCGATGGCTCCGGTGCCGCCGGTGATGAGGACGGTGCCGTGGGGTGTCCAGGGCTGGCGGTTGTCGCGGATGGTTGTGGCGGGGGTGGTGGGCGTGGCGGGTGTGGTGATTCGGGTGAGGCGTCGAGCGTGCAGGCCCGTGGGGCGTAGGGCGAGCTCGGTTTCGTTGTGGGTGGTGGTGAGGGTGTGGGTGAGGTGGGTGAGGTGTTGGGGTGTGAGGGTGGTGGGGAGGTCGATGAGTCCGCCCCAGTGGTGGGGGTGTTCGAGGGCGGTGGTGCGTCCGAGTCCCCAGATGAGGGCTTGGAGGGGGTGTTGGAGGGTGTCGGTTGGGTGGGTTGTGGTGGCGTTGTGGGTGAGGCACCACAGGGGTGCGGTGAGGGTGGGGTGGGTGGTGAGGGTTTGGATGAGGGCGAGGGTGAGGGCTGTTCCGGTGGGTACGTGGGGGTGGTCGGGGTGTGGTTCCTCGTCCAGGGCGAGGAAGGAGAGCACTCCGCTGACCTTGGACGCGTCATGCCCCGCGAGGGCGTCGGCGAGTCGCTGCCCCAGGCATGCGGGATCCGCGGCAGCCAGGTCGAGAGTGAGTGTCACCGGCTCCGCGCCGCGATCGCGGAGGGCCTCGACAACGGTGCCGACGTGTGGGTGCTTGCTCTCCTGCGTCGGGACGGCGACCAGCCAGGTGCCGAGCGGCCGCGCACCTGCCTGTGGAGGAGTGAACGGCGTCCATGTCTCGCCGTAGCGCCAGGAGTCGATGACAGCCTGCTCGCGTTGCTGCGTACGCCACCGGGACAGGGCCGGAATCACCGTTGTCAACGACGCGTCCCGGTCGACCGCCAACGCGGAGGCGACCGCGTCGACGTCCTGCTGCTCCAACGACTCCAGGAAGCGGACGTCAGCGGTGTCGTGGGGCCTGATGGGGGTGGTGTCGAGCCAGTAGCGGTGGTGTTGGAAGGGGTAGGTGGGGAGGTCGGTGTGGTGGGGGGTGTGGGGGTGGTGTGTGGGGTGGTGCCAGGTGGTGGGGTGTCCGTGGGTGTGGAGGTGGGCGAGGGCGGTGTGGGTGGTGTGGGTTTCGGGGTGGTCGGGGTGGAGGAGGGCGTGGGCTTGGATGCCGTGATCGGGGAGGTTGTGGTGGGTGAGTGCGGTGAGGGTGGAGTCGGGGCCGAGTTCGAGGTAGGCGGTGGTGCCGTGGGTGTGGAGTTGGTGGGTGGTGTGGGTGTAGTGGACGGGGTTGCGGGCTTGGTCGGCCCAGTAGTGGGGGGTGGTGGGGTCACCGCCGTCGGGGTTGCTGGTGATGAGGGGGGTGTGGGGTGGGTAGTAGGTGAGGGTGTGGGTGGTGTCGTGTAGCTCGTGGAGGAGTGGGTCCATGTGGGGGGAGTGGAAGGCTGCGCTGACCTGGAGGGGGGTGACCTTCCGGCCGCGGGCCCTGAACTGTTCGGCGATCTCCTCGACCGTGTTCCGGTCGCCGCTGATGACAAGGGAGGTGGGGGTGTTGATCGCGGCGAGCGAGACGTGTTCCTCCCGGCCGGTCAGGTGCTCTGTGATCTCGTCTTCGGTGGCGTGGAGGGCGGTCATGGCGCCGGTTGGGGGGAGGGTTTGCATGAGTCGGGCGCGGGTGGTGATCAGTCGTGCGGCGTCGGGAAGGCTGAGGATGCCGGCCAGGTGGGCGGCGGTGATCTCTCCCAGGGAGTGCCCGGCGTAGAAGTGCGGGGTGAGCCCGTACCCTTCGGTGACCAGACGATGCAGGGCGACTTGCAGGGCGAAGAGGGCGGGCTGGGTGTATCGGGTCTGGTTCAGCAGCCCTGCCAGCTCATCGGATCGGCCGAAGAGGACGTCTCGTAGCGGGTGCTCCAGGTAGGGGTCCAGGTGCCCGCACGCCTCGTCCAGTGCCTCCGCGAACAGTGGGAACGTCTCATACAGTTCGGCGCCCATCCCGGGGCGTTGCGTGCCCTGTCCGGAACACAGGAAAGCGAGCTTCCCGGCCCCCGTGGCCACACCGCGTACGACCGATGAGTCCTCTGCATCCGATGCCAGAGAGTCCAGCCCGCGCAGGAAGCCGTCCCGGTCCGGGCCCAGGAGCACGGCTCGGTGCTCGAAGAGGGCGCGACCGGTGGCGAGCGTGTGACCGATGGCGTGCAGGTCCTGCGACTCGGGGACAGAGGCGAGGTACTGCCGTAACTGGCGGGCTTGGGCCTTCAGCGCTGGCTCGGACTTGGCCGACACCACCCACGGCAACACCGGCCCCGCACTCTCACCCGCACCCTCATCCGACGTGGGCTCCTCCGCCACCGGCGCCTGCTCGAGGATGGCGTGTGCGTTGGTGCCGCTCACCCCGAACGACGACACACCCGCCCGCCGGGGTCGCCCCGTCTCCGGCCACGGCACCGCCTCAGTCAGCAGCCGCACCGCACCCGCCGACCAGTCCACGTGTGGCGACGGCTCATCCACATGCAACGTGCGCGGCAGCACCCCCTGCCGCATGGCCATCACCATCTTGATGACCCCACCCACACCCGCGGCCGCCTGAGCGTGCCCGATGTTCGACTTCATCGAGCCGAGCCAGAGTGGCCGGTCCGCGGGTCGGTCCTGCCCGTACGTGGCGAGCAGGGCCTGGGCCTCGATCGGGTCGCCGAGCGTCGTCCCCGTCCCGTGCCCCTCCACCGCGTCGATCGCGTCCGGTGGCAGATCGGCATTGGCGAGTGCCTGCCGGATGACCCGCTGCTGGGAAGGTCCGTTCGGGGCCGTGAGCCCGTTGCTCGCCCCGTCCTGGTTGACGGCGGTTCCCCGTACGACGGCCAGGACCCGATGCCCCAGCCGCTGCGCGTCGGAGAGCCGCTCCACCAGGACCATGCCCACGCCCTCGCCCCAGCCGGTCCCGTCCGCAGTCGAGGAGAACGCCTTGCACCTGCCGTCCGGAGCCAGCCCGCGTTGCCGGGAGAACTCGACAAAGGCCGTGGGCATCGACATGACGGTGACGCCGCCGGCCAGGGCCATGGTGCACTCACCGGAGCGGAGCGCCTGGCAGGCCAGATGCAGCGCGACCAGCGAGGACGAGCAGGCCGTGTCCACGGTGACAGCGGGGCCTTCCAGCCCGAAGGTGTAGGCGACACGTCCCGAGGCGACACTGCCCGCGCTGCCGTGGACGATGTACCCCTCGAAGCCCTCCGGAGCGGTGGGGAAGCGCTGCGCGTAGTCGTGGTACGCCACTCCCGCGAAGATCCCGGTCCGGCTTCCGCGTACGGAAGAGGGATCGACACCGGCCCGTTCGAAGGCTTCCCAGGAGGTCTCAAGAAGGAGCCGCTGTTGGGGATCCATGGCAAGGGCTTCGCGCGGGCTGACGCCGAAGAAGTCGGCGTCGAAGTCCGCCGCATGGTGGAGGAAGCCGCCCTGCCGCGTGTACGACGTTCCGAAGTGGTCGGGATCCGGGTGGTAGAGCTCCTCCACATCCCAGCCGCGATCGGTCGGAAACCCGGAAACGGCGTCCTGACCCGATGCGAGGAGGTCCCAGAGCTGTTCCGCCGACCGCACGTCTCCCGGATAGCGGCATGCCATGCCGATGATGGCGATGGGCTCGCCCACATCGACAGCCGTTTGGGCGATATGGCTCACCGTCTCGCCGTGCGAGCCCAGGAGTTGACTCCATACATGCTCTACGAGTGCTGTGGGGTTCGGGTGGTCGAAGACGACGGTCGAGGGCAGGGCCAGGCCGGTGGTGTCGCCCAGACGATTGCGGAGTTGGACAGCGGTCAACGAGTCGAAGCCGAGTTCCTTGAACGCGCGCTCGGCGTGGATGGTCTCGGAGCCTCGATGCCCGAGAACGGCCGCGATGTGTGAGCGGACGACCTCCAGGAGGGTCTCCCGCTGCTCGTCGGGGGACAGCCTCGCCAGCTTTCCGCGGAGTGCCGTACTCGCCGACGGGCCGACGGGTGCGGGTGAAGGCATGGATTCGACCAGGCCGCCACGTGGCTCGGACGGGTGGATCCAGTAGCGGTGGTGTTGGAAGGGGTAGGTGGGGAGGTTGGTGTGGTGGGTGGTGTGGGGGTGGTGTGTGGGGTGGTGCCAGGTGGTGGGGTGTCCGTGGGTGTGGAGGTGGGCGAGGGCGGTGTGGGTGGTGTGGGTTTCGGGGTGGTCGGGGTGGAGGAGGTGGTGGGCTTGGATGTGGTGGTCGGGGAGGTTGTGGTGGGTGAGTGCGGTGAGGGTGGAGTCGGGGCCGAGTTCGAGGTAGGCGGTGGTGCCGTGGGTGTGGAGTTGGTGGGTGGTGTGGGTGTAGTGGACGGGGTTGCGGGCTTGGTGGACCCAGTAGTCGGGGGTGGTGGGGTCCGCGCCGCCGGGGTTGCCGGTGATGAGGGGGGTGTGGGGTGGGTGGTAGGTGAGGGTGTGGGTGGTGTCGTGTAGCTCGTGGAGGAGTGGGTCCATGTGGGGGGAGTGGAAGGCTGCGCTGACCTGGAGGGGGGTGACTTTCCGGCCTTGGGCCCTGAACTGTTCGGCGATCTCCTCGACGGTGTTCCGGTCGCCGCTGATGACGAGGGAGGTGGGGGTGTTGATCGCGGCCAGGGATACCTGGTCCTCCCGCCCCGCCAGATACGGGGTCACCTCCTCCGCACTCGCCTCGATAGCGGTCATGGCACCCGTGGCGGGGAGGGACTGCATGAGCCGGCCGCGGGTGGCGACCAAACGCGCGGCGTCGGGCAGGCTCAGGATCCCCGCCAGGTGGGCCGCGGTGATCTCCCCGAGCGAGTGCCCGGCGTAGAAGTGCGGGGTGAGCCCGTACCCCTCGGTGACCAGACGATGCAGGGCGACCTGCAGAGCGAACAGAGCCGGCTGGGTGTATCCGGTTTGGCTCAGCAGCCCTGCCGGCTCATCGGATCGGCCGAAGAGGACGTCTCGTAGCGGGTGCTCCAGGTACGGGTCCAGGTTCCCGCACGCCTCGTCCAGCGCCTCCGCGAACAGCGGGAACATCTCGTACAGTTGAGCACCCATGCCGGGGCGTTGCGTGCCCTGCCCGGAACACAGGAACGCCAGCTTCCCGGCACCCGTAGCCACACCACGTACGAGACCCTCGTGCTCCTCGCCGGAAGCCAGCGCCGCAAGCCCACGCAGGAACCCGTCCCGGTCCGGGCCCAGCAACACCGCACGATGAGCGAAACGTGCACGCCCGGTCTCCAACGCATGACCGACAGCCGTCAGATTCAGCTCCGGTCGTGCCAGCACATGCTCACCCAGCCGCCGCGCCTGTGCCCGCAACGCCTCTTCGGACTTCGCCGACACCACCCACGGCAACACCCACCCCACACCCGCACCCTCACCCTCGTCCGACGCGGGCTCCTCCACCACCGGCGCCTGCTCGAGGATGACGTGCGCGTTGGTGCCACTCACCCCGAACGACGACACACCCGCCCGCCGCGGCCGACCCGTCTCCGGCCACGGCACCGCCTCCGCCAACAACCGCACCGCACCCGACGACCAGTCCACGTGGGGCGATGGCTCCTCCACATGCAACGTACGCGGCAACACCCCATACCGCATCGCCATCACCATCTTGATGACCCCACCCACACCCGCAGCCGCCTGCGCATGCCCGATATTCGACTTCACCGACCCCAACCACAACGGACACCCCACCGACCGATCCCGACCATAAGTCGCCAACAACGCCTGCGCCTCGATCGGATCACCCAACACCGTCCCCGTCCCATGCCCCTCCACCACATCCACATCCCCACCACCCACCCGCGCACTGGCCAACGCCGCCCGAATCACCCGCTGCTGCGACGGACCATTCGGCGCCGTCAACCCATTACTCGCCCCGTCCTGGTTGACCGCACTCCCTCGCACCACCGCCCACACCCGATGCCCCAACCGCCGCGCATCAGACAACCGCTCCACCAACAACAAACCCACACCCTCAGACCACCCCGTACCATCCGCCCCCGCCCCGAACGCCTTACACCGCCCATCCACCGACAACCCCCGCTGCCGCGAAAACTCCACCAGGAGGCGGGGAGTGGACATGATCGCCACTCCGCCGGCCAGGGCCATAGAGCATTCGTCGGCTCGCAGCGCCTGGCAGGCCAGGTGGAGGGCGACGAGCGAGGACGAGCAGGCGGTGTCGACGGTGACCGCGGGGCCTTCCAGGCCGAAGGTGTAGGAGATGCGCCCCGAGGCGATGCTCGCGGCGCTTCCGGTGACGATGAACCCCTCCGCCGCCTCCGGGGGGCGTGGGGCGTGCCCGACGGGGTAGTCCGGCGGGTTGATGCCGGTGAACACGGCCGTCCGGCTGCCACGCAGGGAGGCCGGATCGATGCCGGCGTTCTCGAAGGTCTCCCAGGCGGCCTCCAGGAGCAGCCGCTGCTGTGGGTCCATCGCCGAGGCCTCGCGCGGCGACGTCTCGAAGAAGTCGGCGTCGAAGTCGGCGGCGTCGTAGAGGAATCCGCCCTGCCGGGTGTAGCAGGTACCGGGGTGGTCCGGATCCGGGTGGTACAGCCGCTCGGCATCCCAGCCACGGTCGGTGGGAAAGGTACCGATCGCATCCGTCTCCGACGCGATGAGGTGCCAGAAGTCCTCGGCCGAGCGCACGCCGCCGGGGAAACGACAAGCCATTCCGACGATGGCGATGGGCTCCTGCTCGCGTTCTGTGATCTCGTAAAGGCGGCGCCGAGTCCGGTCCAGATCCGCGGTCACCCGCTTCAGATAGCCGAGGAGCTCGTCTTCGTTGACCACGGGATCACTTCCTTGAGTGTCCTTGGACACGGGTGATTCGGGACAGAGGCTCAGGGGCGAGGCTCAGAACAGGGCTCAGGGCCAGCGCTCAGGGGGACAGCGCCCACGGACAGCGCTCAGGACAGACCGAGGTCGTTCCTGATGAAGTCCAGGACCTCAAGAGCCGTCGCCGAGGCCAGCCGGTCCGCGCCGTCGCTGTCCCTGTCGTTGTCGTTGTGGCTGTCGCCGGGGTGGGCGGTGCCGCCGGACTCGTTCCATCGCAGCAGCAGGGACTGCAGCCGGACGGTCACCCGGGACCGGGCGGCGTCGTCCTTGCCCACGCGGGAAAGCGCCGCTTCCAGGCGGTCCAGCTCCGCCAGCACGGGGGCTACCGTCTCCACGCCGTTGGGCACCACCTGTTCCTTGACGTACGCGGCCAGCTCGGCGGGGGTGGGGTGGTCGAAGGTGAGAGTCGCGGGGAGTCGGAGACCGGTGGCGGTGTTGAGCCGGTTCCGGAGCTCGACGGCCGTGAGGGAGTCGAAACCGAGGCTACGGAAGGGGGACTCGGGATGCACGGCCTCGGGCTCGTTGTGCCCCAGGACGACCGCGGCGTGCGAGCGGACCAGCGCGAGCAGGATCTCGAGCTGCTCCGCCGCGTCGTGGTCGCCGAGCCGGGTGCGTAGGGCCGCCGGCCCGGCGTCCGCCGTCGGCCCCGCCCGGCGCGTGGTCTGGCCGGCCAGACCGCGGTACATCGCCGGCATCGGCTGGGAGTCGGCCCGCGCACGCGCAACATCGAGACGTGCGGGGATGACGAGCGGGCGGTGATGGCCGAGGGCCGCATCGAAGAGCGCCAGCGCCTGCCCGGTGGTGAGCGGCTTGATGCCGAGGCGGCCCAGTCGGCTCTGGTCGGTGTGGTCGAGGTGGCTCGTCATTCCGCTGGCCTGTTCCCACAGCCCCCAGGCCAGGGAGATCCCCGGCAACCCACAGGCACGCCGATGCTGAGCCAGCGCATCCAGACAAGCGTTGGCCGCCGCATAGTTCCCCTGCCCCGGCGAACCGATCACACCCGCAGCGGAAGAGAACAGAACGAACGCAGCCAGATCCAAGTGACGCGTCAACTCATGCAGATGCCACGCACCATCCACCTTCACCGACAAGACCGCATCCAGATGACCGGCGGTCAACGAACCCAACGTCGCATCCTCCAACACCCCCGCCGCATGAATCACAGCAGTCAACGGACGCTCCACCGGAACCCCCGCAAGCAACTCCGCCACCGCCTCACGATCACCCACATCACACGCCGCCACCACCACCTCAGCACCCATCTCCCTCAGCTCAGCCACCAACTCCTCCACACCAGGCGCCTCCACACCACGACGACTCACCAACAACAGCCGCCGCCCCTGCCCCGTAGCCACCACATGCCGCGCCACAGCCCCACCCAGCACCCCCGTACCACCCGTAATCAACACCGTCCCCTCCACATCCCACCCCACCGGCAACATCAACACGTTCTTTCCCACATGCCGCGCCCGCTGAAGATGACGAAACACCTCCGGAGCCCGACGAACATCCCAACAAGTCAACGGCAACGGCTCCAACACCCCATCCTCGAACAACCCCAACACCACCCGCACAATCTCCCCCACCCGCCCCGGCCCCGCCTCCAACAGGTCAAACGCCCGATACACCACCCCCGGACACTCCCGCCCCACCACCCCCGCATCACGAACATCCGTCTTCCCCAACTCCAAGAACCGACCACCACCACCCCCAGCCACCAACCGCAACGACGCATCCACGAACTCCCCCGCCAAACAGTTGAGGACCACGTCGATCCCACAGCCGCCACCCGCCGACGCGAAACGCTCCTCGAACTCCAACGTACGAGAAGAAGCAATACGGTCATCCGGGATGCCCTGAGACCGCAGCACATGCCACTTCCCGGGACTGGCCGTCGCGTACACCTCGGCTCCCAGATGCCGCGCCAGCTGCACAGCCGCCATGCCCACCCCGCCGGCCGCCGCATGCACCAGCACCGACTCGCCCGGCTCCAACCCCGCCAGATCCACCAACCCGTAGTACGCCGTCGCGAAGACCACGGGGACCGCCGCAGCCTCCGCGAACGACCACCCCTCGGGCACCCGCACCAACGACGCCCGCTCGGCCACCGCCACCGGGCCGAACGCGTCACCGAACACCCCCATCACCCGATCCCCCACACGCAGATCGGACACCCCCGACCCCACCTCGAGTACGACCCCCGCACCCTCACTGCCCAATCCCCACTGACCCGCCACCATCCCCAAACCGACCAGCACATCACGGAAGTTGACCCCGGCGGCCCGTACCGCCAACCGCACCTCCGACGCTCCCAACCCCACACCACCCGCGTCACACCCCACCGCGGAGAGACCGTCCAGGCTGGCCGAGCCGCGGCACGCCAGCCGCCAGCCGTCCGGCTGCCGCGGCAGGGTGAGGACACCGTCGGCGCCGTCCCCCAGCCGCACCAGGCGCGGGGCCAGGGCACGGCCGTCGCGCAGGGCCAGCTGCGGCTCGTCGAGACCGAGCGCGGCCAGGAGGGCGGCACGGGACTCCTCGGACCCATCCACGTCCAGCAGGGTGAAGCAGTCCGGCTGCTCCGTCTGGCCCGCGCGCACCAGCCCCCAGACGGCCGCGGCGGCCGGGTCCGTCACCTCCTCGACGGGACCGGCGGCCACCGCGCCGGAGGTGACCAGCACCAGCCGCACGCCCGCCAGCCGTTCCTCGCCCAGCCACCGCTGGAGCAGCTCCAGAGCCTGCCGGGTCCCCGCCCGTACGGTCCTGGCCGTGTCCGCGGTGGCGATCGCGCAGGACGCCCTGCCGAGGGCCGGGCGTTCGACCTCGGTGCGTTGGCCCACGGGCCGGGAGTCGACCGGGCCTGCGGCGGTGGCCGGCACATGGGGGCAGACCGCGATGACCACGTCCGGTACGGGTTCGCCCGCGTCCACCGCCCGCAGCAGGTCGTCCAGGTCGGCGAAGCGGGCGAGGTCCGCCGGTTCCGTGAGGTCCGTGGAGTTCGCGGGGTCCGCGAAGCCCGTCCGACCGGCGACGGCCGAGGCCTCGTCCCCGGGCCGGTCGGCGGGAGAGCCGCCGAGACCCGGGCGGTCGGCGGGAGGGCCGCCGACATCCGGCCTGTCTTGGGGGGAACCGATGCCCTTCGGCCGATGGAGGGCCGAGCCGTTGACGCCCGACCGCCGTTCTTCGCTCGGTTGCCCGGTGACGCCCGTTGGCCCGTTGACGCCCGTTGGCCCCTTGCCGGAGCTTGTCGCCGCGAGCGCGGGGACCAGTCCGAGGGCGTCCGCCCCGATCAGCACGCACCGTCCCGCCGTCGGCGTCGGTGTCGGTGTCGGTGTCGGCAGCGGGATGTCGACCCAGTCCACGCCGAACAGCGCGTCGCGTACGGCGGCGTCGGGCGACCGCAGGGCCTCCCGTGGCACCGGCCGCATGGTGAGCGAGTCCACCGAGGCCACCGGGTGGCCGCTCTCGTCGGCGACGGTGACGGCGACCGTCTCCGGGCCGAGCCGCCGCAGCCGGACCCGCAGTGCCGCCGGACCGGCCGCCCGCAGGGAGACCCCCTGCCAGGCGAACGGGAGCCCGCGCTCCGGTCCGCCCGGGGCGGCGGCCTCCGTGCCCAGCGGTGGCACCAGCCACATGGTCTGCAGTGCCGCGTCGAGCAGGGCCGGGTGCAGCGCGAACCGGGACGCGTCCCCGGCCGGCTGTTCCGGCAGACAGACCTCCGCCAGTGTCTCGTCGCCGTACCGCCAGGCGGCGCGCAGCCCCTGGAAGGCCGGTCCGTAGACGAAGCCCGCCTCGGTGAACCGTTCGTACAGCTCGGAGACGTCCAGGGGCTCCGCCCCCACCGGCGGCCAGGCTCCGGTGCCCGCCGCACCGAGGACCGCGTCGTCCGCCAGGCCGATGTGGTCCTCGGCGTGCGCACCGGTCGCGCGGTCGGCGCCGCCGGCAGCGGTCACGGTGCCGCTGGCAGCAGTCACGGTGCCGCTGGCGTGCCGTGTCCACCGGTCGGCCGTCGGCGCACCCGCCTCGCCCCCGGTGTCGTCGGCCGGGCGGGCGTGGATGCTCAGCTCATGGCGCCCGGAGTCGTCGGACGCGCCCACCGTCACCTGGAGCACCACCTCACCGCTGTCGGAGAGGGGGAGCGGGGCGTGCAGGGTCAGCTCCTCCAGCCGGTCGCAGCCGACCTGGGCCGCCGCCCGCAGCGCCAGTTCCACGAAGGCGGTGCCGGGCAGCAGAAGGACATCGCCGATGGTGTGGTCGGCCAGCCAGGGGTGCGTGCGCGGCGAGAGCCGTCCCGTGAGCAGCCAGCCCGCACCTTCGGCGAGACCGATCGCGGCCCCGAGCAGCGGGTGCTCCGCCGCGTCCAGCCCCGCGCCGGTCACATCGCCGCTCGTGGCCGGGGCCGGAAGCCAGAAGCGTCGGCGCTGGAAGGGGTAGGTGGGCAACTCGACCTGACGCGCCGCCGGCTGGGGTCGTCGGTCGTAGTGGCGGTGCCAGGACACACGCGCGCCGTGGGCGTGGACGGTGGCGAGCGCGGTCAGGGCGCTGCGCGACTCGCACCGCTCCGGGTGGAGGAGCGCGGCGACGGTGGGGGAGTGGTCGGCGAGGTTGTGGTGGACGAGGGTGGTGAGGGTGGTGTCGGGACCGAGCTCGAGGAACGTCGTCACACCTCGGGCGTGGAGTCGTTCGACGGCCCGTGCGAAGTGCACGGTACGCCGGGCCTGGAGGGCCCAGTACGCGGCCGTCCACGGAGCCTCGTCCCGGCCGTCGGCGCCAGCGTCGACCCGGTCGTCCTCGTCGTCCTCCGCCCCGGTGACGAGAGGTGTGTGCGGCCGGTGGTACGCGAGGGTCTCGGCGATGCGCTCCATCTCCGGACGGAGGGCGTCCATGTGGGGGGAGTGGAAGGCGCCGCTGACCTGGAGCGGGGTGACCTTCCGCCGCTGGGCGCGGAAGGACTCGGCGAGGTCGTGGACGGCGGTGCGGTCACCGGTGACGACCAGGGAGGAGGGGGAGTTGACGGCGGCGATGTCGACCCGGTCCGCCAGGCCCGCCAGCCGCGGCCGCACCTCCGCCTCGGTTGCCTGGACGGCGATCATGGCACCGGTGGTGGGAAGGCCCTGCATGGCGCGGGCGCGGGCCGCGACGAGCGCCGCGGTGTCGGGCAGGTCGAGGATGCCCGCCAGGTGGGCGGCGGTGAGCTCCCCCAGCGAGTGGCCGGCCAGGTAGTCCGGGGTCAGCCCGAACTCCTCGGCGACGAACCGGTGCAGCGCGGTCTGCACCGCGAAGAGTGCCGGTTGGGTGTACACCGTCTGGTGGAGCAGCGCCGACGCCTCACTCGTCTCGTCGGCGAACAGCACCTCCAGCAGCGGGCGATCCAGGTACGGGTCCAGATGGGCGCACACCTCGTCCAGCGCTCGGGCGAAGACCGTCGACGTACGGTAGAGGCCCAGGCCCATGCCCGGCCGTTGGGTGCCCTGGCCCGAGCAGACGAACGCCAGCTTCCCCCGTCCGGTGGCCGTGCCCCGGACGACCCCGCCGTGCGGCTCACCTGTCGCCAGGGCGTCGAGGGCGCGCAGGAGGTCGTCGCGGCCGGCGCCGAGGAGTACGGCCCGGTGCTCGAACAGCGCCCGGCCCGTGGCGAGGGAGCACCCCACGTCGGCGACGTCGAGGTCGGGGCGGTCCGCCAGATGGGCGCGCAGCCGCCGGGCCTGAGCCCGCAGCGCCTCCTCGGACCTGGCGGACAGGGCCCAGGGAAGGGGCAGCGGATCGGAGGAGGCGACGGGGTGCGCGGCCGCGGCCGCATCCGTGCCTGTCTCTGCGGCCGCATCCGTGCTCGTATCCGTGCCTGTCTCCGCAGCCGCATCCGTGCTCGTATCCGTACCTGCCTCTGCGGCCGTGGACGGGGCCGCGGCCGTGGTGGCCACCGTGCGTGAGTCGGCCCACGCCGGGGCCTGCTCCAGGATGAGGTGGGCGTTGGTGCCGCTCACCCCGAACGAGGAGACGCCCGCTCGTCGCGGTCGCCCCGTGTCCGGCCACGGCCGGTCCTCGGTCAGCAGCCGCACCGCCCCCGACGACCAGTCCACATGCGGGGAGGGCTCGGACACATGCAGGGTGCTCGGCAGCAGCCCGTGCTGGAGCGCTGCCACCATCTTGAGGACCCCGGCGATCCCGGCCGCCGACTGGGTGTGACCGATGTTGGACTTGACCGTGCCCAGCCACAGCGGTCGGTCCGCCGGGCGGTCCTGTCCGTACGTGGCCAGCAGGGCCTGCGCCTCGATGGGGTCGCCGAGCGTCGTCCCTGTCCCGTGGGCCTCGACCGCGTCCACCTCGGCGGCCGTGACTCCGGCGCCGGCCAGGGCGGCACGGATCACCCGCTGCTGCGCCGGTCCGTTCGGGGCGGTCAGGCCGTTGCTGGCGCCGTCCTGGTTGACCGCGCTGCCGCGGATCACCGCCAGTACCCGATGGCCGTTGCGCCGGGCGTCGGACAGCCGCTCGACCAGCACGATGCCCACGCCCTCGCCCCAGCCGGTGCCGTCGGCGGTGCCGGAGAACGCCTTGCACCGGCCGTCCGGCGCCAGTCCTCGCTGACGGGAGAACTCGACGAAGTTGAACGGAGTGGTCATCACGGTGACCCCGCCCGCCAGCGCCAGCGAGCACTCGCCGGCTCGTAGCGCCTGACACGCCAGATGGAGCGCCACCAGAGAGGACGAGCAGGCGGTGTCGACGGTGACCGCCGGACCCTCCAGCCCGAGGACGTACGAGACGCGTCCCGAGGCCACGCTGTTGTTGCTGCCCGTCAGGGCGTAGCCCTCCGACAGCCCCGGCGGCGCCTGCCGCAGCTGCGCGGTGAAGTCCTGCGCGTTGCTGCCGGTGAACACGCCGGTCGGGCTCGATCGCAGGTCCTGCGGGTTGATTCCGGCCCGTTCGAGGGCCTCCCAGGACGTCTCCAGGAGCAGCCGCTGCTGCGGATCCATGGCGAGCGCCTCGCGGGGGCTGATGCCGAAGAACTCGGGGTCGAAGTCTCCCGCGTCGTGGAGGAAGGCGCCCTGCCGGCTGTACGAGGTGCCCGGCCGGTCGGGGTCCGGGTCGAAGAGCCTCTCCAGGTCCCAGCCACGGTCGGTGGGGAAGTCCCCGACGGCGTCCCGGTGCGCGGTGATGAACGCCCACAGATCCTCGGGGGAGCGGACGCCGCCCGGGTAGCGGCAGGCACAGCCGATGATCGCGATGGAGCCCTCGAGCGTTCCGTCCGTGCGGAGGGCGCCGGATCCGTCGACCGTGCCGGTGCCCGCCACGTCGAGCGTGCCGGGCTTTGCGAGCGTCCCGCCGCCGGCCGCGACGAGCGTGCCGATGCCGCCCGCGTCGGGCGCGTCCGGTTCCGCCAAGAGGCCGCGTTCATCGGTCGCGGCTGGGCCGTCGCCGGTGATCGCGCCGCCCCGCCGCGCACCCGGCCCGCCGCCGTCGACGGCCGCGGCCGCTGGGGAGGCCGCCGCGCCGGCCGCGCCCTCGGGAGCCGGTGCGGTCAACTCCGCGAGCAGATGTGTCGCGAGCCGGTCGGGCGTCGGATGGTCGAAGGCCAGCGTGGTCGGCAGCCGCAGGCCGGTGGCGGCGGTCAGCCGGTTGCGCAGCTCGATCGAGGTGACGGAGGTGAAGCCGAGATCCCGGAACGCCCGGTCCGTCGCCATCGCCTCCGCGGAATCGGAGTGCCCGAGGACGGCGGCCGTATGGGAGCCGACGAGGTTCAGGAGCGTATGGCGCCGCTCGGTGGAACTCTGGCCGGCGAGCCGGGCACGCAGCTGGGCGACGGGATCGGAGACACCGTCGACCACACCGTCACCGGAGGCGCCGGCCGTCCGCGGCGTGGACCCGCCCGGCACGAGGTCGCGGGTGTGCGGGGCGGGCGGGAACCTCCGCCAGTCGACGTCGGCGACGACCAGTTGGGCGTGGGGCGAGACGACGGCCCTGTCCAGAGCCGCCAGCGCCAGCCGCGGCGCCATGGGGAGAAACCCCCGCTTGCGCAGGTACGCCTGTGCCGTGTCGGTGCTCGCCAGTCCCTCGCCGTCCCAGTTGCCCCAGGCGATGGCGGTCGCGGCGAGCCCCAGCGCCCGGCGGTGCTGGGCGAGGGCGTCGAGATAGGCGTTGGCGGCGGCGTAGTTGGCCTGGCCCGCGGCGCCGAACGGCGCCGCGACCGAGGAGAAGAGGACGAAGGCGTCGAGGGGGAGGTCCCGGGTGAGGGCGTGCAGATGGTACGCGGCACGCGACTTGGGACCGAGGACCGTCGTGAGGTGGCGCGGGCTCTGCGCGCTGAGCGTGTTGTCGTCGAGGACGCCGGCGCTGTGGATAACCGCGGTCAGGGGGCGTTCCGGGGGGATACTGGTGAGGAGGTCGGCGAGGGCCTCGGGATCCGCGGTGTCGCACGCGGCGAGGGTGGAGGCGGCGCCGAGGGCGGTGATCCGCTCGCGCAGCGCCTCCGCTCCGGGCGCGGCGGCGCCGCGGCGGCTCACCAGCAGCAGATGACAGTGGGGGTGATGCTCGGCGATCCGCAGAGCGAGCTGGGAACCGATGGCTCCGGTGCCGCCGGTGACGAGGACGGTGCCGCGAGGCGTCCAGGAACGGGTGCCGCCCGCCGCGGCGACCGAGGTGATGCTCCTGGCGGCGCGGATGGTGCGGCGGGTGCGGAAGCCCGTGCGGCGCAGGGCGAGCTCGTTCTCGCCGTGGTGGGTGGACAGGGCTGCGGCGAGGTGGCGCAGGCTCGGTTCGGTGAGGGTGGCGGGCAGGTCGATGAGTCCGCCCCACAGCTCGGGGTGTTCGAGGGCGGTGGTGCGTCCCAGGCCCCAGACCATGGCTTGCAGGGGGTGATCGAGGCGGTCGCCGGGGCCGGTGGCGACCGCGTCCCGGGTGAGGCACCACAGCCGTGCCGCTCCGTCATCGCGGTTGATCAGGGCCTGGATCAGCGCGAGAGTCAGCGCGGTGCCGGCCGGGACCTCCGGATGGAGCGGATGCGGGGTCTCGTCGAGCGCCAGCAGCGAGAGCACACCTTCGACAGGGATGTTCCCGTCGGCGAGCGCCCTGGCGAGCCGCCGGCCGAGGAGCGCGGGGTCGACGTCCGTGTCGTCGAGGAGGAACGGGGTGGTGGAGAGTCCCTGGCGGGACAAGCCGTCGAGGAGGCCGCGGACGAGCGGGTCGTCGGCCTGACGTGTCGGTACGGTGACCAACCAATTGCCGCCCGGTGACAGTGGACGGGTGCCGGACAGGCTGACCGGCTTCCAGAGATCGCGGTAGGTCCAGCCGTCGGTGACGGCCTGGTCGCGCCGTTCAGCGCGCCACGCCGAAAGGGCCGGCACCAGCACGTCGAGCGAGGCGCCCGGATCGACGCCGAGCAGGGCGGCCACGGTGTCGGGGTCCCCGCCCTCGACGGCCTGCCAGAAGTGGCCGGTCGTGACGTCCCTGTCCGGGCTCTGGGCAGGTGCCTTGGCCTCGGCGGCGCCACGCTCGACACCGCCGTCGCCGTGCAGCCAGAAGCGTTGCCGTTGGAAGGCGTAGGTGGGGAGGTCGACGGGGTGCGCAGTGGACGTGTGATGGTGCTGGCGGTAGTGGTGGCGCCAGTCGACGGTGTGGTGGTGCACGTGGGCCTGGGCGAGGGCCGTGAGGAGCTGACGGGTGTCGTCCTCGTTCCTGCGGAGGGTGCTGATCACAACGGCTGGCACGAGCCTGTCGGCGCTCTCGGCGGGGTCGACGCCCTCGGCGCCCTCGGCGACGTCAGCGTGTTCGGCTGCGTGGGAGTCGGTGCCGGTGGCGCGTTCGGTGGTGTCGTGGAGGGCGGGGGTGAGGGTGGGGTGGGGGCTGATCTCGATGAAGGTGCCGTGGCCCTGATGGTGGAGGGCGCGGACGGCGTCGGTGAAGCGGACGGGATTCCGCAGGTTCCGGTACCAGTACGCGCCGTCCAGCTCCGTCCCTTCCAGGGGCCGGTTGTCGACGGTGGAGTGGAAGGGGATCCGGTGCGGCTGAGGGGTGATGGTGGCGAGCTGGGCCCGAAGTTGGTCCTCGACGGCGTCGATGTGGGGGCAGTGCGAGGCGTAGTCGACCGGAATCCGCCTGGTCCGCACGCCGTCACCCTGGAAGTGCCGGAGGGCCGCGTCGAGCGCGTCGGTGTCGCCGGAGATGACGGTGGTGCCCGGTCCGTTGAAGGCGGCGACCCACAGCCGGCCGGGCCAGCGTCGGGCCAGGACCTGGGCGACCGTATCCGCGGGTTGGAGGATGGAGGCCATGCCGCCTTTGCCGCGCAGCGCCTGGAGCGTCCGGGAGCGGAGGGCGACGACGGCGGCGGCGTCGTCGAGGGTGAGGACCCCCGCGACATGGGCGGCGGCGATCTCCCCTTGGGAGTGTCCGACGACAGCGTCAGGCGTCAGGCCGTAGGACTGGTAGGTCCTGGCGAGGGAGACCATGAGGGAGAACAGGACCGGCTGGACCACGTCCGCGCGGTCCCACACCGGATCGTCGGCCGGCCGGTGCAGGACGTCGATCAGGCCGCGGTCGACATGCGGCGCCAGCGCCTGCTCACACGCGGCGATGGACTCGGCGAAGACGGTGGAGGTCTCCAGCAGTCGCAGCCCCATCCCGGGCCACTGACCGCCCTGGCCGGGGAAGACGAACACCACCCGCCCCCCGGCGTCGGTCGATCCACCGGCCGGACCGGCCCCGGCCGCGGCGTCGGGCATGGCGGTGACCACGCTGGCGGTCGGCTCTCCGGAGGCGAGGGCGTCCAGACCGTGCAGGAGGTCGGAGCGGTCCCGGCCGATGATCACGGCACGGTGTTCGAGGGCGGATCGACCCGCGGCCAGTGTGTGGCCCACGTCCGCCGGATCCAGGTCGGGGGTGCCGGCCAGGAAGGCGCGCAGCTTACGCGCCTGAGCATGCAGCGCCGCGCGCGACCCGGCCGAGACCACCCACGGCAGGGTGCGCGGAGTGGTCGGCTCCTGCGCGGCGGTCTCCTCGGGGGGGGCCTGTTCGAGGATGACATGGGCGTTGGTGCCGCTCACACCGAAGGAGGACACGCCCGCGCGCCGGGGGCGTCCCGTCTCCGGCCACGGTTCCGCCTCCGTCAGCAGCCGTACCGCCCCCGTCGACCAGTCCACGTACTCGGAGGGCTTGTCCACGTGCAGCGTGCGCGGCAGGACGCCGTGCCGGATGGCCTGCACCATCTTGATGACCCCGATGACACCCGCGGCCCACTGGGTGTGCCCGATGTTCGACTTGACGGACCCGAGCAGCAGCGGCCGGTCCGGCGGTCGGTCCTGCCCGTACGTCGCGAGCAGCGCCTGGGCCTCGATCGGATCGCCCAGCCTGGTGCCCGTGCCGTGGCCTTCCACCGCGTCGACATCGGCGGTCGACAGTCGGGCGTCGGCCAGGGCGGCCCGGATGACGCGCTGCTGCGAGGGGCCGTTGGGGGCGGTGAGACCGTTGCTGGCGCCGTCCTGGTTGACGGCGGAGCCGCGCACCACGGCCAGGACGCGATGCCCCAGCCGGCGGGCGTCGGAGAGCCGCTCCAGCAGCAGCATCCCCGCGCCCTCCGACCACCCCGTGCCGTCCGCCCCGGCGGCGTACGCCTTGCAGCGGCCGTCCGCCGACAGGGCGCGCTGCCGCGAGAACTCGATGAACATGCCGGGCGTCGACAGCACCGTGGCCCCGCCGGCCAGAGCCAGCGAGCATTCCCCCGACCGCAGCGCCCGGGCCGCCAGGTGCAGCGCGACCAGGGACGAGGAGCAGGCCGTGTCCACCGACAGCGCCGGCCCCTCCAGGCCGAAGACGTAGGAGATCCGGCCGGACGCGGCGGCGCCGAGGTTGCCGGTCAGCAGATAGCCCTCCAGCTCCTGCGACGCCTGGTGCAGACGGGGGCTGTAGTCGAGCGGGGCGACGCCGACGAACACCCCGGTGCGGCTCCCGCGCAACGACCGGGGGTCGATGCCCGCCCGCTCGAAGACCTCCCACGTGGTCTCCAACAGCAGTCGGTGCTGCGGATCCATCGCCACGGCCTCACGTGGGGCGATCCCGAAGAACTCGGCGTCGAACCGGTCGGCGGCGTGCAGGAAACCGGCTTCGCGCTGATAGTGCCTTCCGTGCCGCGCCGGGTCCGGGTGGTAGAACTCCGCCGGGTCCCACCCGCGGTCGGTGGGGAAGGGAGAGAGCGCGTCGGTGCCCTCGACCACCAGGTCCCACAGCTCCTCGGGAGTGTCCGCGCCCCCGGGGAAGCGACCGGCCAAGCCGATGACGGCGATCGGGTCCTCCGTCGCCTCCGCGGCATCCCCGCCCGGCGGGCCGCCCTGACCGGCCGCGTCCCCGTCGAGGACGCTCTGCCGCCCGAAGAGCGCGTCGTGCAGGTGGTCGGCGACCGCGGCGGGGGTGGGGCGGTCGAAGGCGAGGGTGAAGGGCAGGACGAGTCCGGTGGCGTCGTTGAGCCGGTTCCGCAGACCCACCGCGGCCACGGAGTCGAAACCCGAGGCGATGAAGGTCTCGTCGTCCGCGATGACGGGAGCGACCGCGGACCCGGACTCGCCCGCGCGCCCCAGCACCCGGGTCGCCTGCGCGCGGACCAGTTCGCGCAACCGCCGCTTCCGCTCCGCGACGGGGAGCGGGGCCAGCTCGTCCACCAGAGCGCGCTGGTCGAACTCCTCGGCTTTCGCGGCGGCCGAGGCACCCGCGGAGCGGGTGGCGCCGTCGCGGCCGTGGGAGCCGCCGGCCCCCGCCGCCTCGCCGGATCCCGCGGCCGCGGGCAGGTCGACGCGCCGACCGCCCGGCACCGAGAAGGCCGCCGCGGGGTCATCCAGGGCGCCCCGCACATACAGTTCGGCCAGCGCGGTGTGGAAGCCGTCCATGCCGGTGCGGTCGCGATGCAGCGTCGGGGCGATGACGACACGCTCACCGCCGACCACCTCCTCGGCGATGGCCTGTATGGACATGGCCAGCGTCGGGTGCGGGCTCAGCTCCACGAAACAGCGCTTCCCCTGCCGCAGCACCTCCGCCATCGCGCTCGCGAACCGGACCGTCGAGGCGATGTTGCGGTGCCAGTACGCCGCGTCCAGGCCCGTCGTCTCCAGCGGCCCCCCGGTGACGGAGGAGTGGAAGGGCACCCGTGCGGGCCCCGCGGTCACGGAGCCCAGCAGGCCGAGGATGTCGTCCCTGAGACAGTCGACGAACGGAGAGTGCGCGGCGATGTCGATCGCCACCCCGCGAGCCCGGACCCCTGCCCGTGTGAGCTCCTCCCTCAGCTCCTCCGTCGCCTGCCGATCCCCGGAGACGACAGTCGCCATGGGGCCGTTGACGGCGGCGATCGCGAGCCTGCCGGGCCAGCGCCGCAGCAGGGGGGCGAGCTGATCCTCGGGCCAGGCGACCGCGAGCAGGGTGCCCGAGCCCGCCATCGTCGTCTGCGCCCGACCGCATCCGATCACCACGCGTGCAGCGTCGGGCAGCGACAGGGCGCCGGCCACGTGCGCGGCGGCCATCTCCCCGATGCAGTGCCCCACGACCGCCGACGGCTCGACGCCATACGACCGCCACATGGCGGCCAGCCCCACCATGACGGCGAACAGCGTCGGCTGCACCACGTCGGTCCCCTCCAGCGGCGGCGCGCCCGGCGCGCCCCGCAGCACCGCCTCCGGTGTCCAGTCCACGTGCGGCGCGAACGCCTCGGCGCAGGCGTCCATGGACCGCCGGAAGGCGGGGGAGGTCGTCAGCAGGTCCGCCGCCATGCCGGGCCACTGGGTGCCCTGCCCCGGGAAGACGAACACCACGCCGCCGGCCACCGCGGTCGCCGTGCCCCGGATGACCCCGGGGTGCTCCTCGTCGCGGGCCACCGCGTAGAGCCCCCGCAGGAGGCTCTCCCGGTCCGGCCCGAGCACCGCCGCACGGTGCTCCGCCGCCGGGCCGGCCGTCGCCAGCGTGTGACCGATGTCCTCGGGCCGCAGCAGCGGATGAGTGGTGACGTGATCGTGGAGCCGCCGCGCCCACGCCCGCAGGGCGGCGCCGGTATGCCCGGAGAGGATCCAGGGGGAGCCGACGACTGCGACATCACTCTGGGGCTCAGGCAACGGGACCGTCTCCAAATCGACAGAGGAATCAGAGGAAGCAGTCGGATAATCAACAAAGAGAGCACATGCGCCGGCTTCGGATTTCCGCTCCGTGATCGCACCGCGACGGAACCCAAGGATTTATACGCCAGCGAACTGGATATCGGCTCGCCCCCGACTCGACGGCACCTCAGGCGCCGGTGGAGCCCGCATGTTCCCCGACTGATCCCGTTGTGCCGAGCCGTGACGCCCGCTACACCTGGAAGCCCTTGTGACGTTCGCGGGTATGGTCGCCTTCCCGCTGCCCTGCGCGGGGAGGCGCGGTGGACTTCGACTGGAGTGCCGAACAACACGACCTCTACACATCCGTCCTGGCCGGGGCGCGGACGGCCTTCCCCGAGGACACGGCCCGCGCGGACACGGCGTACACCCGTGCGCAGTGGTCGCGACTGGCCCCGCTCGGACTGCTCGGAGCGAGTGTGCCGGAAGACCGGGGCGGCCGCGGGCTCGGGGCGCTGGACAGTGCGCTGGCCTTCGAAGCCGCCGGCCGGGGCTGCGTGAACACCGGCATTCTGTTCGCGGCCGCCGCGCATCTGTTCTCCTGCGCCATGCCGATCCTCGAATTCGCCACCCCCGGAACGTGCCGGCGGCTGCTGCCCGACATGTGCTCGGGGGCACTGATCGCGGGGAACGCGATGACCGAGCCGGACTCCGGATCGGACGTGTCACGGCTCGCCGTGACGGCGCGGCGGGTCGCCGACGGATTCCTGCTCAGCGGCACCAAGAGCTTTGTGAGCAACGGCCCCACAGCCGACCTCTATGTGACCTACGCGACCACCGACCCGAGGGCCGGCCACCTGGGAATCACCGCATTCGTCGTCGACCGCGCGGCACCGGGCGTGGCGGCGGGGGAGCCGCTGGACAAGATGGGCCTGCTGTCATGCCCGGCCGGACCGGTGACGTTCGATCGCTGCTTCGTACCGGACGAGCAGGTCCTCGGCGTCCCCGGACAGGGCGGAGCGATCTTCCAGCACTCCATGCGCTGGGAACGGTCCTGCCTCTTCGCCGTCTACCTCGGGGTACAGCAGCGGCTCCTCGACCGGTGCGTGGAACACGTACGCCGCCGCCGGCAGTCCGGCCGCCCGCTGGCCGAGTTCCAGTCCGTGGCCAATCGCGTCGTCGACATGAAGCTGCGGCTGGAGAGCGGCCGGCTGCTGCTCTACCGGGCCTGCGACGCCCTCGACCGCGACGACCAGGACGCCGCGTTGTGGGTGTCCCTGTCCAAACTGGCCGTTTCCGAAGCGGCCGTGGCCAGCGCGCTGGACGCCGTCCAACTGCTCGGTGGGCGCGGCTATCTGCGGGACGAAGGCATCGAGGCCGCGCTCCGGGACGCCGTGCCGACCACCATCTTCTCCGGCACCTCGGAGATTCAGCGCCAACTGATCGCGAGGGCGATGGGACTGTGAACCTGCACCGACTGGTGGCCGAAGCGGCCGCCCGCACCCCTGAGGCCCCGGCGATCCGCGACATGACCGGGAGCATCAGCTACTACCAACTCGACGCGCTGGCCGACCAGTACGCCGCCGCGCTCCTCGACCACGGGATCCGGACCGGGGACCGGGTGCTGCTGTGGACCGGCAAGAGCGCCGACGTGGTCGCCGTCATGCAGGCGGCACTGCGCATCGGCGCCGTCTACGTCCCCGTCGCCTCATCGAACCCGATCGGCCGGGTGCGCCGCATCGCCGCCGACTGCCGCCCCGCGCTGCTGGTGACCGAGCTCGACGCCCCGCCGGACACCGCGACGCTGGAAAGCCTCGGCGTGCCCGTGGCCGACTGCGCCGCGCTACGCGCCGTCGCCGAACCCGGGCGCCGCCCCGAGCACCACCGCGGCGCCCCCGACGACCCCGCGTACATCCTCTACACCTCCGGCTCCACCGGCGAGCCCAAAGGAGTCTGCCTGAGCCACCGCAACGCCCTGGCCTTCGTCGACTGGGCCGCCGCCGAGCTGCGGCTGCGGCCCGAGGACCGGCTGGCCAACCACGCGCCGTTCAACTTCGACCTCTCCGTCTTCGACCTCTACGGCGCCTTCCGCGCCGGGGCCTCGACCCATCTCGTCCCCGACACCCTGGCCTACGCCCCCGACCAGCTCACCGAACTGCTCGACCGCCGGCGGATCACGATCTGGTACTCGGTGCCGTCCGCGCTGCTGCTGATGATGCGCGAGGCCCGGCTGCTCGAGTGGGGCCCACTGTCCCTCCGCGCCTGCGTCTTCGCCGGCGAGCCCTTCCCTCTGGAGGACGCCCGGCGGCTGCGCGCCGCCTGGCCGCAGGTCCGGCTGCTCAACTGGTACGGCCCGACCGAGACCAACGTCTGCACCTCGTACGAGCTCACCGCCGCCGACCTCGACCGCACCACCCCGCTGCCGATCGGCACCGCGTGCTGCGGAGACGACGTGCGGCTGGAGCCCCGGCCGGACGGGACGGAGGAGATCGTCGTGGACGGGCCGACCGTGATGCTGGGCTACTGGGGTCGCCCCCCGCACCACGGACCGTACCGGACCGGCGACCTGGGGCGGCGCGACCCGCACGGCACCCTGGAGTACCTGGGCCGATACGACGACCTGGTGAAGGTGCGCGGCCACCGGGTCGAGCCCGGCGAGGTGGAGGCCGCCCTGTCGTCCCACCCCGCGATCGACAGCGCCGTGGTGCTGGTCTCGGGAGCCGGCGGCCACGAGGCGCGCATCCACGCCGTCGTCGTCCCCCGACCCGGACACCACCCGGAGCTGCTCGACATCAAGCGGCACTGCGCGGCACTCCTACCCCGATACATGATCGTCGACACGGTCCATGTGGTGGCGCGCCTGCCCCGCAACCCCCACGGCAAGACCGACCGACGAGCACTCGTCGAAGCGCTGCTGGCCGACACGCTCAAGCGAGACTCAGGAACGGTCGGAGAGAATGGCCGCGTCTGACGGTCCCACAGCAGCTCCCGACCCCACCCGGCGTATCAGGAGACACAGGTGCCCGACAGCGATCGCACAACCCTGCTGAACCAGCTCTTCGCCTACGTCAGGGACGAACTGGTGGGCGACGCGACCCTCACACCGAAAATCACCCCCCAGACCCCGCTGCTCGAATGGGGAATCCTGGACTCGGTGCGCACCGCGCGCCTGCTGGCCCATCTGCGCGACAACCTCGATGTCCGGGTGCCACCCACCCACATGACGGGGCACCACTTCAAGGACGTGGCGAGCATCGCCGACCTCGTCTGGTCGCTCCGCTCCCAGCCCGCCTGACCCGTCGACGGAGCCCGCATGCACGTCACCGACGATATCGACATCGGCATCATCGGCGGTGGCCCCGCCGGCTCGACCGCCGCCTCCTACCTCGCCCGGGCCGGGCTGTCCGTCGCCGTCTTCGAAAGCGAGCTCTTCCCCCGGGAGCACGTCGGAGAGTCCCTGGTCCCGGCCACCACACCGGTCCTCCTGGACATCGGCGCCATGGAGAAGATCGAGGCGGCCGGCTTCCCGAAGAAGTACGGGGCCGCGTGGACCGCGGCGGGGACACAGGGCGTCGACCCGCTGGACTTCCGAGTGGAGGGCCACGGCCTGGGCGTCGCCCAGGTGCTGTTCAACGAGCGGGAACAGCTGGGCGTCGACCGCGACCACACCTTCCACGTGGACCGCGGCGAGTTCGACCTCATCCTGCTCAAGCACGCCCAGAGTCTCGGCGCCAAGGTCTTCACCGGGGTCCGGGTCCGCGAGGTCGACTTCGCCGACCCCGACCACCCGGTGCTGCGTGTCGCGATCGGCCCGGCGCGAACCGACATCCCCGTGCGCATGGTCGTCGACGCCAGCGGACGCGGCACCCTGCTCGGCCGACAGCTCAAGGTCAAGGTTCCCGACCCGGTGTTCAACCAATACGCCGTGCACACCTGGTTCGAAGGACTCGACCGACGGGCACTGGCCGAGAGCCGGCAGCAGACCGACTTCATCTTCATCCACTTCCTGCCCCTCGCCGACACCTGGGTGTGGCAGATCCCCATCACCGAAACCATCACCTCAGTCGGCGTGGTCACCCAGAGAGCGCGCTTCAGGGCCGCCAAGGACGACCTGGAGGGCTTCTTCTGGGACTCGGTGGCCAGCCGCCCCGAACTGGAGCGCGCCCTGCGACCCACCCGGCGGGTGCGCCCCTTCAAGGCCGAGGGCGACTACAGCTACGGCATGCGCCAGGTCGCCGGCGACGGGATGGTGATGATCGGCGACGCGGCCCGGTTCGTCGATCCGATCTTCTCCAGCGGCGTCAGCGTCGCGATGAACAGCGCCCGACTGGCCTGCAAGGACATCATCGCCGCCGCGGCCGCCGGCGACTTCCGCGCCCCACGGTTCGACACCTACGTGAACACCCTGCGGCGCGGCGTCTCCAACTGGTACGAGTTCATCTCGATCTACTACCGGCTCAACATCCTCTTCACCGCCTTCGTACAGGACCCCCGCTACCGCATCGACGTCCTGAAACTGCTTCAGGGCGACGTCTACAACGACGCGGAGCCCGCGGCGCTGCTCGCGATGCGCGAGTTCGTGGCGGCGGTGGAGGACGACCCCACACACCTGTGGCACGACCGACTCGGCAACCTCAAGGTCTCCCCCGAGGCCAAGTGCCTGTTCTGAGGTTGGCGCAGCCCGCCGCCGGACATCCCCGGCGGCGGGCTGCGTCGTAGCACCGACTGCGCCGTACCGGCAGTGGAGGGAAGGACACCCCACGGCTGGTACGGAGACACGTCAGTACGCGGCGGGAGGACGGAAGAAGTCCGGCAGGTCAGTGGGCGGGCTGCCGTGGTTCCAGGCGAACAGCATATGACCCACCGCGTACGCGACGTAGGCCACATTGGTGACTCCGGCCACCGCCAGCAGCCGCAGCCATGTGGTGCGCCGCCACGACAGCTCGCCGACCCCACGCTCCGCCAGCGTCTCGCCCCGCTCGTTCACGGCCAGCCGCAACATGGCCAGCGCGGCGAAGTACGTGCCGGCCGTGACGAGTTCGTACACGGGGAACTGGTACCAGGTGCCGCTGAAGAGCGTGAGCTCGGGCGTCGCACCCGACCAGATGAAGAACCCCAGCGCCGGAAGGAACGGCTCCGAGGTGGCGGTGAGCACCATCCCCAGCAGAACGGCGAATCCCATCAGGCGGATCGGCCGGATCCCTGGACGGCGCTTCGCCAGCCACTGCACGCCGGCGCCCACGACGATGGCCGACAGAGCCGTCCCCAGACCCGCGACCAGCGCATGCCACGGCATCTCCGCCTGCTGATGCTCCCCCGGCCCCTGCCACCCCGGGACGTACGGAGCCCAGGAACTCGTCGCCATGAACTGATTGGTGTTCACGGTGATCACCGGGTGGAACCAGTTCAGCAGGGGATCCTGCCAGGCGCTCAGCACACAACCGATGACCAGCAGGAGGTCGAAGGTGGCCCGCCGTTGGGCACGGGACTCCCGCACGAACTTGACGGTCAGCACCACCACGGGCACCACCGTCAGGAGCGGGACCAACACACCGATCACTTCCATGGTGGTGCCGAAGCCGGAAGACTCGGGCGCCTTGTCGATGTGTGTGCCGTCGACCAGCCAACTGACCAGGACGTACGTCTGCAACACCACGAAGAACGCGCCCAGACACGCCCAGACCACGACAGGCGGCACCCGTCGACCACGGCGACCCGGCGCGGCAGGCGAGGGGCCGGCATCCGCCCGCACCACCCTCTGCCCCGGCGGAGAGGGCGACTGCGTCTCGGTCGTTGCGTCTCCCGCGTCCGGTACGGAAGCCTGATGGCTGCTCATACTTGTCCTCTCCTTGATGACGACGCTGCCTCGAGCTTTCGGCCCTCTTCTGAGCTCAGAACGTCGAGTCGAGCCAGCAGTCCACCGACTCGGCCGTGGCGAAGGCGTGTTCCTGCATGATGGTGAAGTGGTCGCCGGCGACATCCATGGGTGTGTGAGGGAACTCCCACATGGGTCGCCACTCCTCCTGACTCGAGACCTCCGACATCTCGTCGGCCACCCGGTCGACACCCCGTAGGCACAAGGTGGGCATGGAGGTCGCCTGCGGCACATGGTTCGCGAAGAGCCGCAGATAGCAGCCCATGGCGGTCAGCCGTGTGTCGTCCATCCGCAGCCCGAAGATCCGCTCCGTCTCGAACATGCCGTTGGCGAGCTCTCGGGCGAGAGTCACCATCGACGCGCTTCCGTACGCATAGGTGTCGATCAGGACCAAGGCCGCCGGGGGCCTTCCGATGGCTTCGAGGTGAACGGCCAGCGCATGTGCGACCAGCCCACCACCGGAGTGACCGACGAGGACGAAGGGCGTGTCACCGACACAGTCGAGTGCGAGCTTGGACTCGAACTCCATCAACGCTTCCATGGACGCGGGGGTGCTCTCCTCCGCGGCGAAACCAGGCAGCGGAAGGAACCACATGTCTCGCACCCCACGGAAATAAGATGCGAAGCGCGCGTACTGGTTCGGGCTGGCCACGGCGGCCACGGTGGGAAGGCAGAGCAGGGACGGCTGCACCGCCCCCCGCGCCAGCCGCAGGGGGCTGGGCGCTGGCCCCATGTCCGCCACGGATGCGAACCCGGGGCGGAAGTAGGAGGCAGCACGCATGAGCTGCATGCCGCGCGGCACTTCGTCGAGGTCGTGGGCACGCCGGAAGAGCGAAGCCAAGGAGTGCGGCAGAATCTCCGCCGACTCCGATGGCGATGCCCCGGCCGAGAGGTTCGCCTCGGCCCCGCGCACCGGCCCCGTGGCGCTCTCAGCCGTGCCTTCACCGCCTGGATCGGCCGCCGTCCCGGAGACATCGAGTACGGCCTGGAGGTGGCGTGCGAACGCCGTGGGGGTCGAGTGGTCGAAGACCAGGGTCGCTGGCAGACGCAGTCCGGTCTCTCCGGCCATCCGCTTGCACAGCTCCAGGACGGTCAGGGAATCGAAGCCCGCTTCCATGAACCCCACGCTGGGGTTGATCGCTTCATAGGAAGCATGCCCGAGTGCGACCGCCGCATGGGTGCGGACCAAGTGGAGCAGCGTTTCGGTCTGCTCAGAGGCAGCCATCCCGGCCAGCTTGCGCCGAAGGCGAGCGGGTGCCTCGTGCCTGTCGGTTGGTGTGTCGGGGTTGGTGGTTTCGGTGGCCGCCGCGATGGCTTCGGGGATGTCGGTGATGAGTGGGCTGTGGCGGATGGAGGTGAATGTTTCGGTGAAGCGTTGCCAGTCGATGTGGGTGATGGTGAGGAAGGTTTCGTCGTGGTCGAGTGCTTGTTGGAGGGCGGTGATGGCGAGTTGGGGGTCCATCGCTCGTACGCCGCGGCGGTTGAGTTGTCGGGTGGAGGTTTCTTCGGCTGCCATGCCGGTGTCGGCCCAGGCTCCCCAGGCGAGGGAGGTGGCGGGGAGTCCTGTGGCGCGTCGGTGGTGGGCGAGTGCGTCGAGGTAGGCGTTGGCGGCGGCGTAGCCTCCTTGGTCGCCTCCGCCCCATACGCCTGCTCCGGAGGAGAAGAGGACGAAGGCGGTGAGGGGGGTGTCGCGGGTGAGTTCGTGGAGGTGTTGGGCTGCTTGGACTTTGGGGCGGGTGACGTGGGCGAGGTCGGTGAGGGTGGTGTGGGTGAGGGGTGCGTAGTGGGCGGTGCCGGCGGTGTGGATGACGGCGGTGAGGGGGTGTTCGGGTGGGATGGTGGTGAGGAGTTCGGTGAGGGCGTGGCGGTCGGTGGTGTCGCAGGCGGTGATGGTGACGTGGGCGCCGAGTTCGGTGAGTTCGGTGTGGAGTTCGGTGGCGCCGGGTGCGTGGGGTCCGCGGCGGCTGGTCAACAGCAGGTGGGGGGTGTACGGCGAGTTGGTCTTCGCCCTTCCACGGGCCCTGATCACCGGGTGGAGTGCTGGTGAGGTGGGTGTGGGCGGTCTGGCCCGTGGTTGGGGTGGGTGTTGCTGGTGGGTGTGGTGGTGGGGATGTCGATGAGGCCGCCCCAGCGGTGGGGTGTTCGGGGTGACGCGGCCCAGTCTCCAGTCCAGGGCGAGGAGCGACAGCACGCCGACGGTGGGGTGTTCGGTGGTGTGGGTGCGGAGGTGTTGGGCGAGTGCTTCCCGGTCGGTGGTGTGGGGGTCGATGTGGGTGGCGTGGGTGGGGGTGCCGAGCTGGTCGAGGGAGCTCAGGCAGGCGGTGACCGCGTCGTGGTCGGCCTGGGCGGTGGGGATGATGACGAGCCAGGTGCCGTCGACCGCGTCAGTGGTGTGTGGGGTGGTGGGGGGTGGTGTGGGGAGGGGTTTCCAGGTGATCTTGTAGCGCCAGGTGTCGAGGGTGTGGCGTTCGCGTTGGCGTTGGTGCCAGCCGGAGAGCATCGGTAGAACGGCGCTGAGGGAGTCGTGTTCCTGGTCTGTCACGTTCAGGGTCTGGGCCACAGCGGTCAGGTCCTGGCGTTCGACCGCCTCCCAGAACCGGGCCTCCACACCATTCCCTTCCGCATCCACGCGAGTGGACGCGGCCGCGCTCGCAAGCCAGTACCGCTCACGCTGGAACGGGTAGGTGGGCAGATCTACCCGTTGTGCTGTGGTGCTGTTGAAGAGATGGCTCCAGGTCACTTGGAGGCCGTGAGCGTATGCCTCGGCGACAGAGGTCAGGAAACGCTGCGGACCATCCTCATCACGCCACAAGGTGCCGACGATGATGGGTCGGACAGCATCATCGGAAGCGGGTGTTGCCGTGACGACGTCGTGGATGGTGTGGGTGAGAACGGGGTGCGGGCTGGCTTCGATGAAGGTGTGGTGTCCCTGGGCTGCCAGGGTGTGGAGGGCGTCGGCGAGCCGGACGGGTTGGCGGAGGTTGCGGTACCAGTAGCCCGCGTCCATCTCCCGCCCCGTGATCCACTGGCCGGTAACGGTGGACAGCAGAGGGATGGTGGGTACGACCGGGGTGATAGCGGTCAGGGCGTCGCGGATCTCGTCCTCGACCGCTTCCACCTGCGGGCCGTGGGAGGCGTAGTCGACGGGGATACGCCGGGCCCGAATATCCTGCTTCGCGCAATCGGCCAGGAGTTCCTCTACCGCTTCCGGCTCGCCGGAGATCACGATGTTGTGGGGGCCGTTGATGGCGGCGATGGCCAGTCGGCCGGTCCACGCCGTCAGTCGTTCCTCGACTTCTGTCTCTGGTAGGGATACGGAGGCCATGGCGCCGTGGCCGGCCAGGCGGGCGAGGGCGCGGCTGCGGAGGGCGACCACGGCTGCGGCGTCGTGGAGGGTGAGTGCGCCGGCGATGTGGGCTGCGGCGATCTCTCCTTGGCTGTGGCCGATGACGGCGTCGGGGTGGATGCCGCATGCCTGCCACATGCGTGCCAGGCCCACCATGACCGCGAACAGCACCGGCTGGACGACATCCACCCGCTCCAGCGAGGCCGCGCCATCCGCCTGCCGCAACACCTCACCCAGCGACCAGTCCACATGAGGCGCCAGAGCCTCCTCACACGCTTCGATGTGCTCGCGGAACACCGAGGAGGAGTCGAGCAGGTCGGCGGTCATGCCCGCCCATTGGGAGCCTTGGCCGGGGAAGACGAACACCGTCTTGCCCGCGGGGCCGACCACCCCGCTGATCACCTTCTTGGCTGGTTCCCCGGAAGCGAGTCGCTGGAGTCCGGCGAGGAGCTCCTCGCGGCCTTGCCCGAGAACCACGCCACGGTGCTCGAACACTGTCCGGGTGGTGGCCAGAGACCATCCGATGTCCGCCGGAGCGAGCTCAGGATCCCGTAGAACATGCTCTCGCAGCCGGGCCGCTTGGTCCCGTACCGCGCCCTCGCTCCGTCCGGAGACAAGCCAGGGCACCATGTCCGCTCGCAGTACTGGACTCCGCTGCGCGTCTTCTCGGCCGGCTGGTGCTCGGCCGCTTGGCTGCGGTGGTACGGGGGGTTCTTCGAGGATGAGGTGGGCGTTGGTGCCGCTGATGCCGAAGGAGGAGATCGCGGCACGGCGGATGCGGTCGGAGCAGGGCCAGGGCCGTGCTTTGGTGAGCAGGGACACGGCTCCGGCGGACCAGTCGACATGGGGGGTGAGTGCGTCGACGTGAAGGGTCTGGGGCAGCGTCTCGTGGCGCAGGGCCATGACCATTTTGATCACTCCGGCGACACCGGCGGCGGCCTGGGTGTGCCCGATGTTCGACTTCAGCGACCCCAGCCACAGGGGCTGTCCCACGGGTCGGTTCTCGCCGTAGGTGGCAAGCAGGGCCTGCGCCTCGATCGGGTCCCCGAGGGTGGTGCCGGTGCCGTGGGCTTCCACGGCGTCCACTTCGAGCTCCGTCAGGCCGGCGTTGACCAGGGCCTGGCGGATGACCCGCTGCTGGGACGGGCCGTTCGGTGCGGTCAGACCGTTGCTGGCCCCGTCCTGGTTGACCGCGCTACCTCGTACGACCGCCAGGATCGGATGGCCGTTGCGCTCAGCCTGGGACAGTGGCTCAAGGAGGAGCATGCCCGCGCCCTCGGACCATCCGGTGCCGTCCGCGCAGGCGGCGAACGCCTTGCACCGGCCGTCGGTGGACAGTCCGCGCTGTCGGCTGAACTCCACCAGTCCGAACGGTGTGGACATCACCGTCACACCGCCGGCCAGCGCCATGGAGCACTCACCGGCCCGCAACGCCTGACACGCCAGATGCAGGGCGACCAAGGAGGATGAGCATGCGGTGTCGATGGTGACGGCCGGGCCCTCCAGGCCCAAGGTGTAGGACAGCCGGCCAGAGGCGATACTGCCAGCGGTTCCGTTGCCGACATAACCCTTGAGGTTCTCCGGAATGGTCTGTGG
Source organism: Streptomyces sp. LX-29 (assembly GCF_029541745.1). Taxonomy (NCBI): domain Bacteria; kingdom Bacillati; phylum Actinomycetota; class Actinomycetes; order Kitasatosporales; family Streptomycetaceae; genus Streptomyces; species Streptomyces sp. LX-29. The sequence goes on from NZ_CP089746.1 coordinate 7,867,506, forward strand.
GAGCGCGGCATAGTCGTGGTAGATCACTCCGGTGAAGACACCCGTGGAACTGTTCTTGAGCGAGGTCGGGTCGATACCCGCGCGTTCCACGGCCTCCCAGGAGGTCTCCAGTAGCAGTCGCTGCTGTGGATCCATTGCCAGCGCCTCGCGTGGGGAAATACCGAAGAACGCCGCGTCGAACTCGGCCGCGTCATGCAGGAAGCCGCTTTCACGGACGTAGAGCGTGCCGGGGCGCTCGGGATCGGGGTCGTAGAGGCCGTCCAGGTCCCAGCCGCGATCCGTGGGAAATCCCGAGATGGCGTCGGCACCCGCCGCGACCAGTTCCCACAACGCCTCGGGAGACGAGGCTCCGCCTGGAAAGCGACAGGCCATTCCCACGATCGCGATCGGCTCCTGCTGTTTCGACTCGACTTTCATGAGACGTTGCCGGGTCTCGTGAAGGTCGGCCGTCACCCACTTGAGATACTCGACGAGCTTTTCGTCATTCGCCATCTGAAATCAACCCCACTCCGGGTGTCAGGTGCGTCGAGGGATCAGCTGCTGGTTCGGCGGAATTCCTTGTCGATGAATTCGAGAACCTCGGTGGCAGAAGCCGAGTGAATCCTTTCCGAAACGGCGCTCGCCTGAGTGTGCTGGTGATGGCCGGCCAGCTTCGAAAGGATTCCTTGAAGCCGGATCCGTACCTTCGTCCGGACGTCCTCTTCTGTGTCGGGTGACGTCGCGACTTCTTCCAACTGGTCGAGTTGGTCGAGCACCAACGCTGAGGTCTCCGCGGACTCGGGGAAGAGCTCTGTGCACAGGTGGTCGGCGAGCGTGGTCGGGGTGGGGTGGTCGAAGAGGAGGGTGGAGGGCAGGCGGAGTCCGGTGGCTGTGCTGAGTCGGTTGCGTAGTTCGACTGCGGTGAGCGAGTCGAAACCGGACTCGGTGAAAGCGCGGCTCTTGTCGATCGCTTCGGGGTGCGGATGACCGAGAACCGCGGCGGCATGGGTGCATACGGTGTCGAGCAGCGCGGCGACGCGTCGGGGAGGGGCGAGCTCCGCCAACGACTGATACATCGCGGAGGCCGTGCCGCCTTGATCAGCAATGGCCGCTGTTCGGCGGGGTGTGTTGATGAGTTTGTGGAGGAGTGGGGGGAGGGTGCCTGTGGTGGCTTGTTGTCGGAGGGTTGGTGTGTGGAGGTGGATGGGGAGGAGGAGTGGTTGGTTGGTTTGGGTGGCGGTGTCGAGGAGGGTGAGTGCTTGTTGGTCGGTGAGGGGGTTGATGCCGGAGCGGTTGATGCGGGTGTGGTCGGTGGTGTCGAGTTGGCTGGTCATGCCGCTGGTGGTGGCCCACAGGCCCCAGGCGAGGGAGTGGGCGGGGAGGTGGTGGGTGTGGCGGTGGTGGGCGAGGGCGTCGAGGAAGGTGTTGGCGGTGGCGTAGTTGGCTTGGCCTGGTGCTCCGAAGACGCCGGAGGCGGAGGAGAAGAGGGTGAAGTGGGTGAGGTTGGTGTGGTGGGTGAGGTGGTGGAGGTTGAGGGTGGCGTCGACTTTGGCGCGGAGGACGGTGTCGAGGCGGTGGGGGGTGAGGCTGGTGAGGATGCCGTCGTCGAGGGTGCCGGCGGTGTGGATGATGCTGGTGAGGGGGTGTTCGGGCGGGATGGTGGCGAGGAGTTGGGAGAGGGCGTGGGGGTCGGCGGTGTCGCAGGCCGCGATGGTGACGTGGGCGCCGAGTTCGGTGAGTTCGGTGTGGAGTTCGGCGGCGCCGGGCGCGTCGGGTCCGCGGCGGCTGGTCAACAGCAGATGCGAGGCTTGGCGGTGGGTGGCGAGGTGACGGGCGACGAGAGATCCGAGGGTGCCGGTTCCGCCCGTGATGAGGGTTGTTCCTGCGGGGGTGGCCTGTGATGAGGGGGCAGGTGGCAGGGTGAGGACCACCTTGCCGATGTGGCGGGCCTGACTCAGGTGTCGGAACGCTTCGATTCCGCGACGGACGTCCCAGGTCCTGGTCGGTAGCAGCGTCAGCGCCCCGTCCTCGAAGAGCGACAGGATCTCGTTGAGCATGTGTTGTAGTCGTTCGGGGGTGGCTTCGCCGAGGTCGAAGGGGCGGTAGGTGATGTTGGGGTGTGTGGTGGTGAGGTGTTGGGGGTCTCGGAGGTCGGTTCGGCCCATCTCCAGGAAGTGGCCGCCGTGGGGGAGGAGGTCGAGTGAGGCGTCGATGAGGTCGGTGGTGAGGGCGTTGAGGATGATGTCGACGCCGTGGCCTTGGGTGGTGGTGAGGAAGTGGTCGCGGAAGTCGGTGGTGCGGGAGGAGGCGATGTGGGCGTTGTCCAGTCCCATGGTGTGGAGGGTGTGCCATTTGGTGGGGCTGGCGGTGGCGAAGACTTCGGCGCCGAGGTGTTGGGCGAGTTGGATGGCGGCCATGCCGACGCCGCCGGTTCCGGCGTGGATGAGGATGGATTGGCCTGGGCGTAGGTGGGCGAGGTCGATGAGGGCGTAGTAGGCGGTGAGGAAGACGATGGGGATGGAGGCTGCTTGGGGGTAGGTGAGGGTGGTGGGGATGGGGGTGATGGTGTGGCGTTGGGTGATGGTGGTGGGTCCGAAGGCTGCGGGGAGGAGGCCCATGACGCGGTCGCCGGGGTTCAGGTCGGTGATGTCGGGTGCGGTTTCCAGGACGGTGCCGGCGCCTTCGACGCCGATGGGTCCGGCGCCGGGGATCATGCCCAGGGTGTTGAGGACGTCGCGGAAGTTCACTCCGGCGGCGTGGACGGCGATGCGGACCTGGCCGGGGGTGAGGGGTTGGGTGGCTTCGGGGAAGGGGATGAGGGCGAGGTTGTCCAGGGATCCCTTCGCGGTGCTCTCCAACCGCCATGGCGTGTCGGCGGGTGGGGTGAGGAGCCCTGCCTGGGTGCTGCGGATCAGCCGCGGGGCGTGGAGGGTGCCGTGTCGCAACGCCAGTTGAGGTTCGGTGGTGGTGAACAGGGCGGTGGGGATACGGCTGGTGGAGGCGGGATGGGTATCGAGGTCGAGGAGTTGGAAACGGTCGGGGTGCTCGGCCTGCGCGGAACGGATCAAACCCCACACCGGTGCGTGGGCCAGGTCGGGGGCAGGCTCATCGGGCCCGGTGGTGATCGCGCCTTGGGTCACGATGACCAGCCGCGTAGCAGCCAACCGCGGCTCGGCCAACCACGCCTGCACCCAGCCAAGCAACCGATACACCACCGCCCGAACCTGCCCGGCCGTCTCCCGCGCCGCGACCGCCCACCCCGGCAGACCACCACCAGCATCACCGTTGTCGTTGTCGCCACCGGTGTCGGGGCTGGTGTGGGGCTCGGTGGTGGTGTGGTGCCAGTCGTGGACGGTGAGGATGGCGGTAGAGGGCGGGGTGGCGCCGGTGTCCAGGGCGTGGAGGAGGGTGGGCATGTCCTGGTAGGTGTCGACGGGGACGCCCCCTGTGCCGGGCAGGGCGGTGGCCAGGCCCAACGAGTCATCACCGACAACAACACAGTGCCCCTGCCCAGAAGTGGCCACCCCTGTGGAGGGCAACGCGGTCCACTCCACCTGATAGAGATGATCACGCGAGGTGGCAGGTCGGGCCGCCTGGAGCTGCTCGGGAGTGATCACACGAGTGACCAACGTGGCAACCGACACCACCACAGCACCCGCGGCATCGGTCATCGTCAACGACACCGCATCCGCAGCCGTCGGAGTCACCCGCACCCGCACAGCCCCAGCCCCAGCCCCAGCCCCAGCAGCGTGCAACGACACCCGCTGCCAGGAGAACGGCAACCGACTACCCCCCACACCCCCCGACACCCCCACCGGAACCAACAACCCCATCGCATGCAACGCCGCATCAAACAACGCCGGATGCACCCCAAAACCACCCACAAGCTGCGCCTGGTCCTCGGGGAGAACGACCTCAGCGAACACCTCATCACCCACACGCCAAGCAGCCCGCAAACCCCGAAACGCAGCGCCGTACTGAAGGCCATGACCGGCGAGACGGTCGTAAAGATCGGTGACGGGGAGGGGCTCGGCGTCGCGCGGCGGCCATGTTCCGTCCAGCGGCGCGCAGGTGGAGGCGACCACGGGGGTCTCACTGGCGAGAGTCCCGGTGGCGTGGCGGACCCATGGCAGGCTCTCATCGACATTCTCACCGCTGACCGGATGCACCCGCGAGTGGATGGTGAGCGTGCGTCGCCCGTCGTCGTCGGGTGGATCCAGGGTGAGCTGGAGTTGCACACCCGCCTGATCAGGGAGAACGAGCGGAGCGTGGAGGGTGAGCTCCTCCAGATGGGGGCAACCACTCTCGCCACCGGCGTGCAGCGCCAGCTCGACAAAGGCCGTGCCCGGCAGCAGGACCGTGTCCATCACCGCGTGATCAGCCAACCACGGATGCGTGGCCAACGACAGACGCCCGGTGAACACAAACCCATCGGACCCCGCCAACTGGACAGCCGCACCCAACAGCGGGTGCCCCGACTCCTCCAGACCCGCCGCAGACACATCCCCCTTCTCCGCAGGAACATCCAGCCAGTAGCGCTGGCGCTGGAAGGGGTAGGTGGGTAGGTCGACCCGCTGGACCTTGGTGCCGGTGTAGAGGTGTTCCCAGGTGGTGGGCAGGCCGTGGGTGTGGGCTTGGGCGAGGGAGGTGAGGAAGCGGCGGGGGCCGTCCTCGTCACGGCGCAGGGTGCCGATGACCAGGGGCTCGACAGCATCGGTGGCGTGGGTGGGGTCGAGGGTGTCGTGGATGGTGTGGGTGAGGACGGGGTGGGGGCTGGTTTCGATGAAGGTGTGGTGTCCCTCGGCTGCCAGGGTGTGGAGGGCGTCGACGAGCCGAACGGGTTGGCGCAGGTTGCGGTACCAGTAGCCCGCGTCCATGTCCGGCCCCGTGATCCACCGGCCGGTGACGGTGGACAGGAGAGGGATGCTGGGCGAGGTCGGGGTGATGGACGCCAGGGTGTCGCGGATCTCGTTCTCGACTGCTTCCACCTGGGGGCCGTGGGAGGCGTAGTCGACGGGGATGCGGCGGGCGCGGGTGTCCTGCTTGGCGCACTCGGCGAGGAGTTCTTCCACCGCTTCCGGTTCGCCGGAGACGATCACGGTGTGGGGGCCGTTGATGGCGGCGATGGCCAGTCGCCCCTGCCAGGCGGCCAGTCGTTCCTCGGCCTCGTCAACTGACAGGGATACGGAGGCCATGGCGCCGTGGCCGGCCAGGCGGGCGAGGGCGCGGCTGCGGAGGGCCACCACCGCCGCGGCGTCGGCCAGGGACAGTGCACCGGCTACATGGGCTGCGGCGATCTCTCCTTGGCTGTGGCCGATGACGGCGTCGGGGTGGATGCCGCATGCCTGCCACATGCGGGCCAGGCCCACCATGACCGCGAACAGCACCGGCTGGACCACATCCACCCGCTCCAACGACGCCGCACCATCCGTCTGCCGCAACACCTCACCCAGCGACCAGTCCACATGAGGCGCCAGAGCTTCTTCACACGCTTCGATCTGCTCGCGGAAGACCACTGAGGAGTCCAGCAGGTCGATGGCCATGCCCGCCCATTGGGAGCCCTGGCCGGGGAAGACGAACACCGTCTTGCCCGATCCAGTGCCGCTGCTACCACTGATCACATGTCCGGCCGGTTCCGCGACGCTCAGCTTCTCGAGGCCGTCGAGCAGCTCCTCCCGGTCGCGGCCGAGGACGACGGCGCGGCGTTCGAAGGTGGTGCGGGTGGTGGCCAGGGACCAGCCGATATCCATCGGGTCCAACTCAGGGCGTTCCTGTACGTGGGCCCGTAGCCGCGCTGCCTGGTCCTGTACCGCGCTTTCGCTCCGTCCGGAGATCAGCCAGGGCACCACCTCCGATACCAGCACCCGCACGGGCTTCTGCCGCTCACCTCCCCGCTCGGGTGGTGTGGAGTCGGTCGGCTTCTCGGAGGTGGGGGGTTGTTCGAGGATGAGGTGGGCGTTGGTGCCGCTGACGCCGAAGGAGGAGACGCCCGCTCGGCGTGGCCGGTCGGTGCGGGGCCAGGGCCGGTCCTCGGTGAGCAGCGACACGGCTCCGGCGGACCAGTCCACGTGCGGGGTGGGCGCGTCCACGTGCAGCGTCTTCGGCAGCAGCTCATGGCGCATGGCCATGATCATCTTGATGACGCCCGCCACACCGGCCGCGGCCTGGGTGTGACCGATGTTGGACTTCAGCGAACCGAGCCATAGTGGCTGCTCGGTGGGGCGGTCTTGACCGTAGGTGGCCAGCAGGGCCTGGGCCTCGATCGGGTCCCCGAGGGTGGTGCCGGTGCCGTGGGCCTCGACGGCGTCGACGTCGGCCGGCGTGAGGCCGGCGTTGGCCAGGGCCTGGCGGATGACCCGCTGCTGGGATGGGCCGTTCGGTGCGGTCAGACCGTTGCTGGCCCCGTCCTGGTTGACCGCGCTGCCTCGTACGACCGCCAGGATCTGATGGCCGTTGCGCTGAGCCTGGGACAGCGGTTCTAGGAGGAGCATGCCCGCGCCCTCGGACCATCCGGTGCCGTCCGCACCCGCTGCGAACGCCCTGCATCGCCCATCCACTGACAGTGCTCGCTGCCGACTGAACTCGATCAGCCCCAGAGGTGTGGACATCACCGTCACGCCGCCGGCCAGTGCCATGGAGCACTCACCGGCCCGCAACGCCTGACACGCCAGATGCAACGCCATCAGAGACGACGAACAGGCGGTGTCGATGGTGACGGCCGGACCCTCCAAGCCCATGGTGTACGCGACGCGGCCGGAGGCGATGCTGCCGGAGGTGCCGCTTCCCACGTACCCTTCGAGCTCCTCGGGGATGGTCCGGATGCGTGCGGCGTAGTCGTGATGGATCACTCCCGCGAACACGCCTGTCGAGCTGCCCTTGAGCGTGGTCGGGTCGATGCCGGCTCGCTCGATCGCCTCCCAGGACGTCTCCAGCAGCAGTCGCTGCTGAGGGTCCATCGCCAGTGCCTCGCGCGGGGAAACCCCGAAGAACGCCGGATCGAACTCGGCCGCGTCGTGGAGGAACCCGCCTCCGCGAACATAGAACGTGCCAGGCTTATCGGGATCGGGGTCATACAGTTTCTCGAGGTCCCAGCCGCGATCGGTCGGGAACCCTGCGATCCCGTCGCCGCCCGTCGCCACCAGGTCCCACAAGGCCTCGGGAGACGTTGCGCCCTGCGGAAAGCGGCAAGCCATACCCACAACCGCGATCGGTTCCTCCGCGGACGCGGAGGTACTCACCACCGGGGCCGTCACACGCTGGGCCCCCAACAGTTCCGTGCAGAGGTGGTCGGCGAGCGTGTGAGGGGTGGGGTGGTCGAAGAGGAGGGTGGAGGGCAGGCGAAGTCCGGTGGCTGTGCTGAGTCGGTTGCGGAGTTCGACTGCGGTGAGCGAGTCGAAACCCGACTCGGTGAAGGCACGGTCCGGCTCCACGCTCTGGGGGCTCGAATGGCCCAGTACGGCTGCCGCGTGCCCACGTACGACTTCCAGAAGTGTGCTGACGCGCTTGGGGTGAGTGAGGCCCGTCAGACGTTGGTGGAGTGCGGAGGATGAGGTGCCGCTGATTGCTGTGGCCGCTGTTCGGCGGGGTGTGTTGATGAGTTTGTGGAGGAGTGGGGGGAGGGTGCCTGTGGTGGCTTGTTGTCGGAGGGTTGGTGTGTGGAGGTGGATGGGGAGGAGGAGTGGTTGGTTGGTTTGGGTGGCGGTGTCGAGGAGGGTGAGTGCTTGTTGGTCGGTGAGGGGGTTGATGCCGGAGCGGTTGATGCGGGTGTGGTCGGTGGTGTCGAGTTGGCTGGTCATGCCGCTGGTGGTGGCCCACAGGCCCCAGGCGAGGGAGTGGGCGGGGAGGTGGTGGGTGTGGCGGTGGTGGGCGAGGGCGTCGAGGAAGGTGTTGGCGGTGGCGTAGTTGGCTTGGCCTGGTGCTCCGAAGACGCCGGAGGCGGAGGAGAAGAGGGTGAAGTGGGTGAGGTTGGTGTGGTGGGTGAGGTGGTGGAGGTTGAGGGTGGCGTCGACTTTGGCGCGGAGGACGGTGTCGAGGCGGTGGGGGGTGAGGCTGGTGAGGATGCCGTCGTCGAGGGTGCCGGCGGTGTGGATGATGCTGGTGAGGGGGTGTTCGGGCGGGATGGTGGCGAGGAGTTGAGAGAGGGCGTGGGGGTCGGCGGTGTCGCAGGCCGCGATGGTGACCTGAGCGCCGAGTTCGGTGAGTTCGGTGCGGAGTTCGGCGGCGCCGGGCGCGTCGGGTCCGCGGCGGCTGGTCAACAGCAGATGCGAGGCCTGGTGGTGGGTGGCGAGATGGCGTGCGACGAGGGAGCCGAGGGTGCCGGTTCCGCCCGTGATGAGGGTTGTTCCTGCGGGGGTGGCCTGTGATGAGGGGGCAGGTGGCAGGGTGAGGACCACCTTGCCGATGTGGCGGGCCTGACTCAGGTGTCGGAATGCTTCAATGCCGCGACGGACGTCCCATGTGGTGATGGGCAGGGGTTGGAGAGCGCCGTCGTGGAAGAGCGACAGGATCTCGTTGAGCATGTGTTGTAGTCGTTCGGGGGTGGCTTCGCCGAGGTCGAAGGGGCGGTAGGTGATGTTGGGGTGTGTGGTGGTGAGGTGTTGGGGGTCTCGGAGGTCGGTTCGGCCCATCTCCAGGAAGTGGCCGCCGTGGGGGAGGAGGTCGAGTGAGGCGTCGATGAGGTCGGTGGTGAGGGCGTTGAGGATGATGTCGACGCCGTGGCCTTGGGTGGTGGTGAGGAAGTGGTCGCGGAAGTCGGTGGTGCGGGAGGAGGCGATGTGGGCGTTGTCCAGTCCCATGGTGTGGAGGGTGTGCCATTTGGTGGGGCTGGCGGTGGCGAAGACTTCGGCGCCGAGGTGTTGGGCGAGTTGGATGGCGGCCATGCCGACGCCGCCGGTTCCGGCGTGGATGAGGATGGATTGGCCTGGGCGTAGGTGGGCGAGGTCGATGAGGGCGTAGTAGGCGGTGAGGAAGACGATGGGGATGGAGGCTGCTTGGGGGTAGGTGAGGGTGGTGGGGATGGGGGTGATGGTGTGGCGTTGGGTGATGGTGGTGGGTCCGAAGGCTGCGGGGAGGAGGCCCATGACGCGGTCGCCGGGGTTCAGGTCGGTGATGTCGGGTGCGGTTTCCAGGACGGTGCCGGCGCCTTCGACGCCGATGGGTCCGGCGCCGGGGATCATGCCCAGGGTGTTGAGGACGTCGCGGAAGTTCACTCCGGCGGCGTGGACGGCGATGCGGACCTGGCCGGGGGTGAGGGGTTGGGTGGCTTCGGGGAAGGGGATGAGGGCGAGGTTGTCCAGGGATCCCTTCGTGGTGCTCTCCAACCGCCATGGCGTGTCGGCGGGTGGGGTGAGGAGCCCTGCCTGGGTGTTGCGGATCAGCCGCGGGGCGTGGAGGGTGCCGTGTCGCAAGGCCAGTTGGGGTTCGGTGGTGGTGGACAGGGCGGTGGGGATGCGGCTGGTGGAGGCGGGGTGGGTGTCGAGGTCGAGGAGTTGGAATCGGTCGGGGTGTTCGGCCTGCGCGGAGCGGATCAAACCCCACACCGGTGCGTGGGCCAGGTCGGGGGCCGGCTCGTCGGGCCCGGTGGTGATCGCGCCTTGGGTCACGATGACCAGCCGCGTGTCAGCCAACCGCGGCTCGGCCAACCACGCCTGGACCCAGGCAAGCAACCGATACGCCACCGCCCGAACCTGAACTGCGGTTTGCTGTGCGGCTTGCAGCGGTGTGGTGTTGGCGAGGTCGCTGGTGGTGCTGGGGTCATGCCAGTGGTGGACGGTGAGGATGGCGGTGTCGGGTGGTGTCGCGCCGGAGTCGAGGGCGTGGGTCAGGGCGGTGAGGTCGGTGTGGGTGTCGACGCGTGTTCCGCCGGCGTTCAACACGGTGGCCAGGTCTAGGGGGTCGTCACCGACGATGGCCCACTGCCCGGTCGGGGCGATGGGAGCTTGTGTGGAGGGGAGGCTGGCCCACTCCACTTGGTACAGGTGATCGTGGGCCGAGACGGGGCGGGCCGCGTGGAGTTGTTCTGATGTGACAGGTCGGGTGACGAGCGCTTGGACGGTGGCCACTGGCGCCCCGGTGGGATCCGCGACCGTCACCGCTACGGCGTCCCCGGCGGCGGGGCTCACCCGTACGCGCAGTGCGGTGGCTCCTGTGGTGTGCACGCGGACGTGCTGCCAGGAGAAGGGCAACCGACTGCGTTGGCCGGGCTCCGTGCCGGGTGAGAGGGTGAAGCCGACGGCATGCAGGGCGGCGTCCAGCAGCGCCGGGTGCACGGCGTAGTGGTCGGCATGGTGGGTGTGCTCTTCGGGCAGGGCGACCTCAGCGAGGATCTCCTGTCCTCGCCGCCAGGCGGCTTGCAGACCCCGGAAGACCGGACCGTATGTGAAGCCTCCGTCGGCCAAGCGCTCGTAGAAGTCGGCAGTCGGCAGGCACACGGCATCGGCCGGAGGCCAGCTACCCGTCATCCCACTATCGATGACGTCCTGCTCTGAGCCGTCGTTGACCACGATGCCGGCCGCGTGGTGGACCCAGGTGCCCTGGTCGGATGTGTCGCCGGAGCCCGACACCCGTGAATGGATGGTGAGGGCGCGTCGCCCGTCGTCGTCGGGTGGGTCGAGAGTGAGCTGCACCTGGACGCCCGCCTGCTCGGGCAGCAGAAGAGGGGCGTGCAGGGTGAGCTCTTCCAGGTGGGGGCAACCGACCTCGGCCCCGGCGTGCAGGGCGAGTTCGACGAAGGCTGTGCCGGCAAGGAGGACGGTGTCCATGACGGCATGGTCCGCCAGCCAGGGGTGGGTACTGACGGAGAGCCGCCCGGTGAAGACGTACCTGTCGCTGTCGGCGAGTTGGACCGCCGCCCCCAACAGCGGATGACTGGTGCTCCGCATCCCTGCCGCTGACACATCCCCCGCGAGGGGGGCGCTCTCCAGCCAGTAGCGCTGGCGCTGGAAGGGGTAGGTGGGTAGGTCGACCCGCTGGACCTTGATGCCGGTGTAGAGGTGTTCCCAGGTGGTGGGCAGGCCGTGGGTGTGGGCTTCAGCGAGGGAGGTGAGGAAGCGGCGGGGGCCGTCCTCATCGCGGCGCAGGGTGCCGATGACGATCGGCTCGGTGGCGTGGGTGGGGTCGAGGGTGTCGTGGATGGTGTGGGTGAGGACGGGATGGGGGCTGGTTTCGATGAAGGTGTGGTGTCCCTCGGCCGCCAGGGTGTGGAGGGCGTCGACGAGCCGGACGGGTTCGCGGAGGTTGTGGTACCAGTAGCCGGCGTCCATCTCCCGCCCCGTGATCCACCGGCCGGTGACGGTCGACAGCAGCGGAATGCTGGGAGCGGCTGGGGTGATGGACGCCAAGGCGTCGCGGATCTCGTCCTCGACCGCTTCCACCTGCGGACCGTGGGAGGCGTAGTCGACGGGGATACGCCGGGCCCGAATATCCTGCTTGGCGCACTCGGCCAGGAGTTCTTCCACCGCTTCCGGCTCACCGGAGATCACGATGTTGTGGGGGCCGTTGACGGCGGCGATGGCCAGTCGGCCGGTCCACGCCGTCAGTCGTTCCTCGACTTCTGTCTCTGGTAGGGAGACGGAGGCCATGGCGCCGTGGCCGGCCAGACGTGACAGGGCACGGCTGCGGAGGGCGACCACCGCCGCGGCGTCGGCCAGGGACAATGCACCGGCGACGTGGGCTGCGGCGATTTCGCCTTGGCTGTGGCCGATGACGGCGTCGGGGTGGATGCCGCATGCCTGCCACATGCGGGCCAGGCCCACCATGACCGCGAACAGCACCGGCTGGATGACATCGTCTCCTTCGAGGGAGGGCGCGCCGTCGGTCTGCCGTAGGACCTGGCTCAGCGACCAGTTCAGGTGAGGCGCGAAAGCCTCTTCACAGGCATCGATCTGCTCCGCGAAGACCGCCGAGGTTTCGAGCAGATCGGCCGCCATGCCCGCCCACTGCGAACCCTGTCCGGGGAAGACGAAGACCGTCTTGCCTACCGCGGCGGTAGCGCTGCCGGTGACGACCTGACTTGTGGGGTCACCAGTGGCCAGCGCGTGAAGTCCGTCGAGCAGTTCGTCGCGATTCCGACCGAGGATGACGGCGCGGTGCTCGAACACCGCGCGGGTGGTGGCCAGGGACCAGCCGACGTCGAGCGGTTCAAGGTCCAGGCGGTTCTGCAGATGGGCCCGTAGCCGGCTCGCCTGTTCGCGCACCGCCCGCTCGCCACGTCCGGAGACGAGCCAGGGCACCACTACGGGGGCCAGCACCGGCTTGTGCCCCTCGTCGCCCTGGCTGGGAGGTGCGTGGTCTGCGCGGTCTTGCTGTGTGGGCGGTTGCTCGATGATGACGTGGGCGTTGGTGCCGCTGACGCCGAAGGACGAGACGCCCGCCCGGCGCGGCCGGCCGGCGGGGGACCACGGTCGTGCTTCAGCGAGCAGGGAAACGGCTCCGGACGACCAGTCCACGTGGGGGGAGGGCGCGTCCACGTGCAGCGTCTTGGGGAGCGTCTCATGCCGTAGTGCCAGGACCATTTTGATCACGCTGGCCACCCCGGCGGCGGCTTGGGTATGACCGATGTTCGACTTCACCGACCCCAGCCACAAGGGCTGCTCGGCGGGGCGGTCGGCGCCATAGGTGGCCAGCAGGGCGTGTGCCTCGATCGGGTCGCCCAGCGTGGTGCCGGTGCCGTGCGCTTCGACGGCGTCGACATCGGCGGCGGTGAGTCCGGCGTTGGCGAGGGCCTGGCGGATGACGCGCTGCTGGGACGGGCCGTTCGGGGCGGTCAGCCCGCTGCTGGCTCCGTCCTGATTGACCGCGGTGCCCCGTACCACCGCCAATACCGGGTGGCCGTTGCGCTGCGCCTGGGACAACCGTTCCAGGAGCAGCATGCCCGCACCCTCCGCCCAGCCGGTGCCGTCGGCGCTCGCGGCGAACGCCTTGCACCGCCCATCGGGAGCCAACCCCCGCTGTCGACTGAACTCGACGAAACGGAAGGGCGCCGACATCACCGTCGCTCCGCCGGCCAGGGCCAGGGAGCACTCGCGAGCCCGCAACGCCTGACACGCCAGATGCAGGGCCACCAGGGAGGAGGAACAGGCGGTGTCCACCGTGACCGCCGGCCCTTCCAGCCCCAGGGTGTAGGCCACCCGGCCGGAGGCGACACTGCTCGCGCTGCCGGTTCCCAGGTAGCCTTCGAGGCCGTCCGGGACGCTCTGGATCCGTGTGGCGTAGTCATGCCCCGCATAGCCGACGAAGGCACCTGTTCGGCTGCCTTTGAGGGAGGCCGGGGAGATCCCGGCTCGTTCGATCGCCTCCCAGGACGTTTCCAGAAGCAGCCGTTGCTGTGGGTCGGTGGCCAGTGCTTCGCGTGGAGAGAGGCCGAAGAATGCTGGATCGAAGTCGGGCGCTTCGTGGAGGAACCCGCCCTCTCGGACGTAGGACTTACCCGGCTGATCCGGATCAGGGTCATAAAGTCCCTCGAGGTCCCAGCCGCGATCGGTCGGGAACCCGGAGACCGCGTCCCGGCCGGCTGCCAGCAGCTCCCAGAACGCTTCAGGGGAGGACGCCCCGCCGGGGTAGCGGCAGGACATGCCCACGATGGCGATCGGTTCGGTTGAGGCCGCGATCAGGTTCTGGTTTCTGCGGCGAAGCCTGTCGATCTCCTTGAGGGATGCCCGCAGGGCATCGGCGACCTTCTCACCGGATGAAGTCACCATGATTAGAACTCCCCCTCCGCATCAGAATGAGGTGTCTCAAGCGCCATTTCGACGAGGCTGTCGAGGTCCATCGCGTCGAGCGTTTCCGTCTGGTCATGGCTGGCCTGGGCGCGTGCTTCCCTGCGTTTGTCGACGAGTTCCAGCAGGGGTGCCAGCAAGCCTGCCTCCCTCAACGTCTCCAGGGGGAGTGACGCCATGGCTTCGCGAACGTCGGACTCCGTGCCCGCGGACAGGGGATCGGCGTCGTGAAGGTGGTCGTTGTCCTTCCCGGCGTTCGGGCAGAGGTCCGGGAAAGCGGCGGTCATGACGTGGTGGGCGAGGGCGTTCGGGGTGGGGTAGTCGAAGATCAAGGTCGTGGGCAGCTGGAGCCCCGTGGCCGCGGCCAGTCGATTCCTTAGATCCACTGCGGTCAGCGAGTCGAACCCTGACTCCAGGAAGCCGCGGTCGCCTGGCACCGCTTCCGGATGAGGAAGTCCGAGTGTGGTGGCGGCGTGGGTTTGGATGAGGTTGAGGAGGGTGGGGTGTCGTTTGGTGGGTGGGAGGGTGGTGAGTTGTTGGTGGAGGGTGGTGGGTGTGGTGGGTTGGTTGGTGTGTGGGGTGGGTGGGTTGGTGTGTGGGTTGTGTTGGTGTGTTTCGGGGATGTCGGTGATGAGGGGGTTGGGGTGGGTGGTGGTGAGGGTGGGGGTGAGTTGGTTCCAGTTGATGTTGGCGATGGTGGTGATGGTGTTGGGGGGTGTGTGGGTGAGTGCTGTGGTGGCGAGGTGGGGTGGGAGTGGGGTGAGTCCGTGGCGTTGGAGGTGTTGTTGGGTGGTGGGGTTGGCTGCCATGCCGGTGTGGGCCCAGGGTCCCCAGGCGATGGAGGTGGCGGGGAGGTTGTGGGTGTGGCGGTGGTGGGCGAGGGCGTCGAGGTAGGCGTTGGCGGCGGCGTAGTGGGCTTGTCCGGGGCTGCCCAAGGTGGCGGCGGCGGAGGAGAAGAGGATGAAGGTGGTGATGGGGTGGTTTTGGGTGAGGTGGTGGAGGTTGTGGGCGGTTTGTTTTTTGGCGTGGAGGGTGGTGTTGAGTTGGTGGGGGGTGAGGTTGGTGAGGGTGGCGTCGTTGAGGGTGGCGGCGGTGTGGATGACGGTGGTGAGGGGGTGTTGGGGTGGGATGGTGTTGAGGAGTTGGGTGAGGTCTTGGGGGTTGGCGGTGTCGCAGGCGGTGATGGTGACGTGTGCGCCGAGTTCGGTGAGTTTGGCGTGGAGTTGGGTGGCGCCGGGTGCGTTGGGTCCGCGTCGGCTGGCCAGCAGTAGGTGGGGGGCGGTGTGGTGGGTGGCGATGTGGTGGGCGATGTGGGTGGCGAGGGCTCCGGTGCCGCCGGTGATGAGGGTGGTGCCGTGGGGGTTCCAGGGTGGTGTGGTGTGGGTGGGTGGTGGTGTGGCGTGTTGGAGTCGGGGGGTGTGGAGTCCGTTGGGTCGGATGGCGAGTTGGTTTTGTTTGTGGGGGTGGTTGGTGGGTGTGGTGATGTGTTGGAGGGTGGTGGTGATGTGGTGGTGGGGGTAGTTGGGGGTGGTGGGGTGGTCGATGAGGCCGCCCCAGTTGTGGGGGTGTTCGAGGGCTGTGGTGTGGCCGAGTCCCCAGATGAGGGCTTGGGTGGGGTTGTTGAGGGGGTCGTGTGGTCCGGTGGTGGTGGCGCTTTGGGTGATGCACCACAGGGGGGTGTTGGGGTGTGTGGTGTTGAGGGTTTGGATGAGGGTGAGGGTGGTGTGGGTGCCGTTGGGTGTGGCGGTGTGGGTGGGGTGGGGGTTTTCGTCGAGTGCGAGGAAGGAGAGGATGTGGGTGGGGGTTGGGGTGGTGTGGGTGAGTTGTTGGGTGAGGGTTTGGGTGTTGGTTGTGGTGGGGTTGATGGTGATGGTGTGGTGGGGGATGTTGTGGTGGTTGAGGGTGTTGGTCCAGGTGGTGATGGGTTCGGTGGTGGTGGGGTTGGTGGGTGTGATGAGGAGGATGTGGTGGTTGGTGGTGAGGGGTGTGGGGGGTGGTGGTGCGGGTTTCCAGGTGGTGGTGTAGCGCCAGGTGTTGATGATGGTGTGGTCGCGTTGTTGGCGGTGCCATTGGGCGAGGGTGGGGAGGAGGGTGTTGAGGCTGGTGTGGTGTTCGGTGTTGTGGAGTTGGAGGGTTTGGGTGAGGGTGGGGAGGTCTTGTTCTTCGATGGCTTGCCAGAAGCGGGAGTCGATCCCACCCCCAACAGCGGTGAGCTCCTGACCTGTCGCCGACACATCTCCCTTCTCCGCAGAACCTTTCAGCCAATAGCGCTGGCGTTGGAAGGGGTAGGTGGGGAGGTCGACCCGTTGGGGTTCGGTGTCTGTGAAGGCTTGTTCCCAGGTGATGGGTAGGCCGTGGGTGTGGGCTTGGGCGAGGGCGGTCATGAGGGTGTCGGTTTCGGGCCGGTCGCGTCGCAAGGTGGGTGCGATGACAGTCGCCTTGAGTGCCTGTTCCTCGTGGTCCACATCTGTGTTGTGGAGGGTGGTGTGGGCGAGGGTGGTCAGGACGGCGTCGGGTCCCAGTTCGAGATAGGTGCTGGTGTCGTGCTCGGCGAGCCATTGGAGTCCGTCGTGGAATCGGACGGTGGCTCGGGCTTGTTCGGCCCAGTACTGGGGTGAGCAGGCTTGTTCGTCGGTGAGAGGCCGGCCGGTGAGGTTGGAGACCACCGGTAGCCTGGGCGGCTGGAACGACACCCGCTCCAAGGTGGTTTCGAACTCGTGGAGCATGGGGTCGATGTGGTGGGAGTGGAAGGCGTGGCTCACCCGCAGGGGCGTCGTCCGACAGCCGGCCTCACGCCAAGTGTGGCGTAGCGTGTCGATGGCGTCTGTGTCGCCGGAGACCACCATGGCGGTCGGCCCGTTGACCGCCGCCAGCGACACCCGCCCCTCAAAGCCTTCGTGCTCCAGGGCTTGGCGTACGGTCTCCTCACGGGCCTCGACCGCCAGCATCGCTCCACCGGCCGGCAGGTCCTGCATCAGCCGGCCGCGGGCGGAGACCACGGTGCACGCGTCGGGCAGGGACCACACCCCGGCCACATACGCGGCCGCCACCTCACCCACCGAATGACCCAGCAGGTAGTGCGGGGCCAGGCCCCATGCTTCCAGCAGGCGGAACAGCGACACCTCCAACGCGAACAACCCCGCCTGCGTATACACCGTCTCATCCACCAACCCCGAGCCACCCACCCCCGGCCCACAATCACCGGACCCGGATCCACCGACCTCCGGGTCGGTGAAGACCACCTCCCGCAACGGACGCTCCAAGCCTGCGTCCAGGAACCCGCACACCTCGTCCCACGCCCGCGCGAAGACAGGGAACCGCTCATACAGCTCCCGCCCCATCCCCACCCGCTGCGCGCCCTGTCCCGTGAACAACAACGCCAGCCGCCCACCCCCACCCACACTCGTGCCCGAAGCGCCACCGCTTGAGGTGGCGGCGATGGCGGTGGCGGTGGCGGTGGGGACGCTGCCGGTGATGACACGATCGGCCGGCTCGCCAGTCGCCAGCTGATGGAGGCCTTCCAGCAGCTCCTCCCGGTCCCGGCCCAGGACCACGGCGCGGTGCTCGAACGACGATCGGGTGGTGGTCAGTGACCAGCCCACATCGGCTGGTTCCAGGTGGGGCTGTGTTTGGAGGTGGCCGCGCAGCCGTAGTGCCTGGTCTCGCACTGCGCTCTGACTTCGTGCGGAGAGCAGCCAGGGAATCACCGTCGGGGCCGACCCTGTTTCCCGGCCTGTCACGCGGTCGGTCGTCGGCTCGTCTTCTTTCGGTTTGGTGGGCTGGGGTTCTGTGGGGGTGGGGGGTTGTTCGAGGATGAGGTGGGCGTTGGTGCCGCTGACGCCGAAGGCGGAGATGCCGGCCCGGCGGGGTCGTTCGGCGCGTGGCCAGGGCTGTGCTTCGGTGAGCAGGGATACGGCTCCTGCGGACCAGTCCACATGCGAGGTGGGGGTCTCCACGTGCAGGGTCTTGGGGAGCAGCTCATGGCGCATCGCCATGACCATTTTGATCACTCCGCCGACACCGGCGGCGGCCTGGGCGTGGCCGATGTTGGACTTCAACGATCCCAGCCACAAAGGCCGGTCGACGGGCCGGTCCTGGCCGTAGGTGGCCAGCACGGCCTGTGCCTCGATCGGGTCTCCCAGCGTGGTGCCGGTGCCGTGCGCCTCCACCACATCGACGTCGGTTGCCTCAAGGCGCGCGTTGGCCAGGGCCTGGCGGATCACCCGCTGCTGAGACGGACCATTCGGCGCGGTCAGACCGTTGCTCGCCCCGTCCTGATTGACCGCACTCCCCCGCACCACCGCCAAGACCGGATGACCATGACGCACCGCCTGCGACAACGGCTCCAGGAGGAGCATGCCGACGCCCTCTCCCATCCCGGTCCCGTCCGCACTTTCGGCGAACGCCTTACACCGCCCGTCCGCGGCCAACCCCCGCTGCCGACTGAAGCCGATGAACACGCCTGGCGTGGAGATCACCGTCACACCGCCGGCCAGGGCCATGGAGCACTCGCCGGCCCGCAACGCCTGGCACGCCAAGTGCAACGCCACCAACGACGACGAACATGCGGTGTCCACCGTGACCGCCGGACCCTCCAGGCCCAGGGCGTAAGCCACCCGGCCCGACACCACACTGGCGAGGTTTCCGGTCATGAGGTGTCCTTCGGAGACCTCCGGCGTCGTGGGCCATCCGGCCGCGTAGTCATTGCCGGTCGAGCCTGTGAAGACACC
The DNA here is from genome assembly GCF_029541745.1 of Streptomyces sp. LX-29. Lineage (NCBI taxonomy): Bacteria > Bacillati > Actinomycetota > Actinomycetes > Kitasatosporales > Streptomycetaceae > Streptomyces > Streptomyces sp. LX-29. The sequence goes on from NZ_CP089746.1 coordinate 7,885,930, forward strand.
AGTCTGGCTGCCCTTGAGCGAGGTCGGGTCGATGCCCGCGCGTTCCACGGCTTCCCAGGAGGTCTCCAGCAGCAGCCGCTGCTGCGGATCCATAGCCAGCGCCTCGCGCGGCGAGATCCCGAAGAACGCCGGATCGAACTCGCCCACGTCACAGACGAAGCCGCCGGTACGCGCATAGGACTTACCCGGCTGCTCCGGATCCGGGTCGTAAAGCCCCTCCAGATCCCACCCGCGATCGCTGGGGAACCCGGAGATCGCATCAGCGCCGGCAGCCAACACTTCCCACAACGCCTCCGGAGATGTCGCGCCCCCTGGGTAGCGGCAGGCCATCCCCACGACCGCGATGGGCTCCGTCGACGTGGTGGTTTCCGCCGCGGTCCTGGTGAGCGTGGTCTGAGCCTGTTCGGGCGCATCGCCCATCGCCTTCGACAGTTCAGTCGCCAGATGGCCGGCGAGAGCGCTTGGGTTGGGGTAGTCGAAGACGAGAGTCGCAGAAAGGCGGAGGCCGGTGGCTGAGCCCAGTCGGTTGCGTAGTTCCACTGCGGTGAGTGAATCGAAACCCGATTCCGTGAACGCCCGCTCCACGTCCACGGCTTCGGGTTGCGGGTGTCCGAGCACGGCCGCGGCGTGCGTCCGCACCACGTCCAGGACGGCAGCCGTACGGTCGGGACCCGGCAGCTCAGCCAGTTGCTGACGCAGCGCGGAGAGTGCGCCACCGGCGTCGGCGCGCGTGGTCGTGGCGCGGCGAGGAACGGACACCAGCTTCCGGAGCAGTGGTGGCAGGGCGCCGGCTGCGGCCTGTGTCCGCAGCATGGCCGTATCGAGACGCAGAGGCAGCAGCAGCGCTTCGTCGGTCCGAGTCGCGGCATCGAACAGGGACAGACTCTGGTCGACGGACATGGGGGTGATACCCGCGCGCGCCGTCCGGGCCACATCGGCTCGGGCCAACCGGGCCGCCATACCCTCGGGCTGCTCCCACACGCCCCAAGCCAGTGAAACGGCGGGCAGACCAGCGCTTCGTCGATGCTGTGCGAGTGCGTCGAGGAAGACGTTCGCCGTTGAGTAATTGGCGATGCCCGGCCCGCCGAAGACGCCGGAGGCGGAGGAGAAGAGGGTGAAGTGGGTGAGGTTGGTGTGGTGGGTGAGGTGGTGGAGGTTGAGGGCGGCGTCGACTTTGGCGCGGAGGACGGTGTCGAGGCGGTCGGGGGTGAGGCTGGTGAGGATGCCGTCGTCGAGGGTGCCGGCGGTGTGGATGATGCCGGTGAGGGGGTGTTCGGGTGGGATGGTGGCGAGGAGTTCGGAGAGGGCGTGAGGGTCGGCGGTGTCGCAGGCCGCGATGGTGACCTGGGCGCCGAGTTCGGTGAGTTCGGTGTGGAGTTCGGCGGCGCCGGGCGCGTCGGGTCCGCGGCGGCTGGTCAACAGCAGGTGGGGGGTGTGGTGGTGGGTGGCGAGGTGACGGGCGACGAGGGAACCGAGCGCTCCCGTACCGCCGGTGATCAGTACCGTGCCCTCAGCGGTGTCCGACGGGCCCGAGGTGCCGTCCGCTTCCGTCTGGCCATCCGCGCCGTGGTGCGGAAGACGGGTGAGTCGGGGGGCGTGGAGTGTGCTGTGGCGGAGGGCGAGTTGGGGCTCTGTGGTGTTGAGGGCGGCTGTGGGGGCGTGGGTGGTGGAGGTGGGGTGGGTGTCGAGGTCGAGGAGGTGGAAGCGGTCGGGGTGTTCGGCTTGGGCGGAGCGGATCAGTCCCCATACGGGTGCGTGGGCGAGGTCGGGGGCGGGGTCGTCGGGGCCGGTGGTGACGGCGCCTTGGGTCACGATGACCAGTCGGGTTCCGGTCAGGCGGGGTTCGGCCAGCCATGCCTGTACCCAGGTGAGGAGGCGGTGTGCCACCGTGCGGACCTGCTCGGCTGTCTCTTGAGCTGCCACGGCCCACTCGGGCGGATCCCCATCGCCGCGGGTGGCGGTGGCGATGTCGGCACCGGTCTCGTTTTGGGGGTGGCGGGTGTGGGTGTGGGTGTGCCAGTGGTGGACGGTGAGGATGGCGGTGTCGGGGGGTGCCGCGCCGGAGTCGAGAGTGTGGATCAGGGCGGTGAGGTCGGTGTGGGTGTCGACGGGGGTTCCGGTGGCGGTCAGCGCGGCGCTCAGGTCGAGGGGGTCGTCATCGATGACGGCCCACTGCCCGGTGAGGGTGGTGGTGGGCGGTGCGGAGGGAACGGCGGCCCATTCCAGTTGGTACAGATGATCGTGGGTCGGGACGGGGCGGGCGATCCTGATCTGCTCGGGGCTGACCGGGCGAGAGACCAGGCCATCGACGGTGGCCACCGCGGTCCCCATGCCATCGCTGATGATCAACGCCATCGCATCCGGCGCCACGGGCGTCAGACGCACGCGCAAGGTGTCCGCACCGGCCGTTCGCAACCTCACCTGGCGCCAGAGGAAGGGCATCCTCGCGGGCATCGACAGGTCCGGAGGTTCGCCGCCGCTCGCCTTCCCGGCCGGAATAGCAGCATGGAGAGCGGCGTCGAGCAACACCGGATGGAGCTGGAACTGGTGCGCCTCCGTATGCCCCGCGGGGAGGGAGACCTCGGCGAAGATGTCATCACCACACCGCCAAGCGGCCTTGAGCCCCTGGAACGCGGGGCCGTACGTGAAGCCCCGGCCGGCCAGGCGCTCGTACAGGTCGGCCGTCGGCATCCGTTCGGCGCCGGCGGGGGGCCATGGTTCGTTCGTGCCGGTGCCAGCGAGGCCGCTGTCGGGGCTCTCGACGGACAGGATTCCGGTCGCGTGCTGAAGCCAGGCCCCTTGTTCGGACGTATCGCCCGGGCGCTGCACTCGAGAGTGAATGGTGAGTGTACGTCGGTCGTCGTCGTTAACCGCGCTGACAACGAGCTGGAGTTGGACGCCCGAGTCCTCGGGGACGACGAGAGGGGCGTGGAGGGTGAGTTCCTCCAGCTCGACGCAGCCGGTTTCGGCTCCAACATGCAGCGCGAGTTCGACAAACGCTGTGCCAGGGAGAAGGACCGTGTCCATGACGCAGTGGTCGGCCAGCCAGGGGTGGGCGCTCAGGGAGAGCCGCCCTGTGAAGACGTACCCACCGTTTTCGGCGAGCTGCACCCCAGCCCCCAGCAGTGGGTGACCGGCCTCCTCCAGACCTGCGGCTGAGACATCCCCCGCGGGGGTGGCGCTCTCCAGCCAGTAGCGCTGGCGTTGGAAGGGGTAGGTGGGTAGGTCGACTTGTTGGGGTTCGGTGCCTGTGTAGAGGTGTTGCCAGGTGATGGGGAGGCCGTGGGTGTGGGCTTGAGCGAGGGAGGTGAGGAAGCGGCGGGGGCCGTCTTCGTCGCGGCGTAGGGTGCCGATGACCAGGGGTTCGATGGTGTCGGTGGTGGCAGGGTCGGAATCGGTGGGGTCGAGGGTGTCGTGGATGGTGTGGGTGAGGACGGGGTGGGGGCTGGTTTCGATGAAGGTGTGGTGTCCGTCGGCTGCCAGGGTGTGGAGGGCGTCGGCGAGCCGGACGGGTTGGCGGAGGTTGTGGTACCAGTAGCCAGCGTCCATGTCCGGTCCTGTGATCCACTGGCCGGTGACGGTGGACAGCAGCGGAATGCTGGGAGCGGCTGGCGTGATGGACGCCAGGCTGTTACGGATTTCGTCCTCGACCGCTTCCACCTGGGGGCCGTGGGAGGCGTAGTCGACGGGGATACGGCGGGCCCGAATGTCCTGCTTGGCGCACTCGGCGAGGAGTTCCTCCACCGCTTCCGGTTCTCCGGAGACGATCACGGTGTGGGGGCCGTTGATGGCGGCGATGGCCAGCCGGTCCTGCCAGGCGGCCAGTCGTTCCTCGGCCTCGTTCACTGGTAGGGATACGGAGGCCATGGCGCCGTGGCCGGCCAGGCGGGCGAGGGCGCGGCTGCGGAGGGCGACCACCGCCGCGGCGTCGTGGAGGGTGAGTGCGCCGGCGATGTGGGCTGCGGCGATTTCGCCTTGGCTGTGGCCGATGACGGCGTCGGGGTGGATGCCGCATGCCTGCCACATGCGTGCCAGGCCCACCATGACCGCGAACAGTACCGGCTGGATGACATCCACCCGCTCCAGCGAGGCCGCGCCATCCGCCTGCCGCAACACCTCCCCCAGCGACCAGTCCACATGAGGCGCCAGAGCCTCCTCACACGCTTCGATGTGCTCACGGAACACCGAGGAGGAGTGGAGTAGGTCGGCGGCCATGCCGGCCCATTGGGAGCCTTGGCCGGGGAAGACGAATACGGTTTTGCCGGTGGGGGTTGTGGTGTTGCCGGTGATGACGTGTGGGGCGGGTTCGGGGGTGGTGAGGGTGTGGAGTCCGTTGAGGAGTTCGTCGCGGTCGCGGCCGAGGATGACGGTGCGGTTTTCGAAGCTGGTGCGGGTGGTGGCGAGTGACCAGCCCACGTCGACCGGGTCCAGCTCCGGCCGGTCTTGGAGGTGGTGCCGTAGTCGTACCGCGAGATCCCGTACCGCTGCCTCACCCCGCCCGGAGATCAACCACGGCACCACGGCCGACTCCAGCACCGGCACCGGAGGGTCCGCTTTGTTGGGTTCCTCGGGCTCGTTGGCCTCTTCTCGTACCGTGCTGTCCGGAGCTTGTTCGAGGATGAGGTGGGCGTTGGTGCCGCTGACACCGAAGGAGGAGACGCCCGCCCGACGTGGGCGTCCGGTGCGGGGCCAGGGCCGGGCCTCGGTCAGCAGCGATACGGCCCCGGCGGACCAGTCCACATGCGGGGTAGGGGCGTCCACGTGCAAGGTCTTGGGCAGCAACTCATGCCGCATGGCCATGACCATCTTGATCACCCCAGCCACACCGGCCGCGGTGCCCGTATGGCCGATGTTCGACTTCACGGAGCCAAGCCATAGTGGCTGCTCGGTGGGGCGCTCTCGGCCGTAGGTGGCCAGCAGGGCCTGGGCCTCGATCGGGTCTCCGAGGGTGGTGCCGGTGCCGTGGGCTTCGACGGCGTCGATGTCGGCCGGCGTGAGTCCGGCGTTGGCCAGGGCCTGGCGGATGACGCGTTGCTGGGACGGGCCGTTCGGCGCGGTGAGGCCGTTACTCGCCCCGTCCTGGTTGATGGCGCTGCCGCGGACGACTGCCAGGATCGGATGGCCGTTGCGCTGGGCCTGGGACAGCGGTTCCAGGAGCAGCATTCCCCCGCCCTCGGCCCAGCTGGTCCCGTCCGCCCCAGCCGCGAACGCCTTGCACCGCCCGTCAGCAGCAAGCCCTCGCTGTCGGCTGAACTCCACGAACACACCCGGTGTGGCGATCACCGTCGCTCCGCCGGCCAGCGCCATGGTGCACTCGCCGGCCCGCAGCGCCTGGCATGCCCAGTGCAATGCCACGAGCGAGGAAGAGCATGCCGTCTCCACGGTGACCGCCGGCCCCTCCAGGCCCAGGGTGTAGGCCACGCGGCCAGAGGCGACACTGGTCATGCTGCCGGTCAGCAGGTAGCCCTCGACACTCTGCGGCGCCACATCGAGGCGCGGGGCGTACTCCTGCGCCGCGATACCCGCGAACACGCCGATCTGACTGCCCTTGAGCGAGGTCGGGTCGATGCCCGCGCGTTCTACGGCTTCCCAGGAGGTCTCCAGCAGCAGCCGCTGCTGCGGATCCATCGCCAGCGCCTCTCGCGGCGAGATCCCGAAGAAGGCAGGGTCGAACTCGGCCGCGTCATGGAGGAACCCGCCCTCACGTACATAGGACATTCCAGGCTGGCCTGGAGTCGGGTCGTACAGCCGCTCGATGTCCCAGCCACGATCGCTCGGGAACTCCGAAATGGCGTCTGCACCCGCCGCCGTCAACTTCCACAACGCCTCCGGAGACGACGCTCCACCCGGGAAACGACACGCCATGCCGACCACCGCGATCGGCTCCTCGGTGCCGGTCGCCGACGTGCCACGTGTGGGACGGTCCACATCGGTATGCGTGCCATGAAGTTCGGCCTCAAGATGCTCCGCGAGGGTGGTGGGGTTGGGGTAGTCGAAGATCAGGGTGGTGGGCAGCGCGAGTCCGGTGGCTGTGCGAAGCCGATTGCGCAGGTCCACGGCCGCGACGGAGTCGAATCCCAGCTCCTTGAAGGCACGGCCTGGCTGTACCGACTTGGAGCTGCTGTGTCCGAGCGTGGCCGCCGCATGGCGGCACACCAGTTCCGTGAGCATGCGCTGCTGCTCAGCCTTGGAAGCGCCTGACAAGTGTTGCTGCAGTTCGAGAAAGGCGTCAGAGGTGGTGGTGCCTTCCTGAGCGGCTTGCAGCATCTGCTGCGCTGCCTCGGGCACGCCGCTGATCAGCGGGCTGGGCCGAACAGAGGACACCCGAGAAGCGAACTGTTGCCAGTCCAGATCCGTCACGACCACAGCGGTCTCGTCATGACTCACAGCCTGTTGCATGGCACTCAACGCGAGCTCGGGATCCATGCGCGGCGTGCCCAGCTGACTCAGCTGCTCCTCTGAACCGCCGTGGTCCTCGCTTCCCCTTGTCGCCGTCCACTTGCCCCAGGCGATGGAGGTAGCGGGAAGCCCGGACGCCCGCCAGCAGTGGGCCAGCGCATCCGTGTAGGCGCTGACTGCAGCGGACGGTGCGTGATCCGTACCTCCGAAGATCCCGACGGTCGAGGAGAAGAGGACGAAGGCGGTGAGGGGGGTGTCGCGGGTGAGTTCGTGGAGGTGTTGGGCTGCTTGGACTTTGGGGCGGGTGACGTGGGCGAGGTCGGTGAGGGTGGTGTGGGTGAGGGGTGCGTAGTGGGCGGTGCCGGCGGTGTGGATGACGGCGGTGAGGGGGTGTTCGGCGGGGATGGTGGCGAGGAGTTCGGTGAGGGCGTGGCGGTCGGTGGTGTCGCAGGCGGTGATGGTGACGTGGGCGCCGAGTTCGGTGAGTTCCGCCTGTAGCTCGGTGGCGCCGGGTGCGTCGGGTCCGCGGCGGCTGGTCAACAGCAGGTGGGGGGTGTGGTGGTGGGTGGCGAGGTGGCGGGCGATGTGGGTGCCGAGGGCGCCGGTGCCTCCGGTGATGAGGATGGTGCCGTTGGGGTTCCAGGGTTGTGGTGTGGGGGTGGGGTGGGGGGGGGGGGGGGCGGGTGAGGCGGGCGGCGAGGACGCCTCGGGGGCGTACGGGGGGTGGTGGGGGGAGGGGTTTCCAGGTGATCTTGTAGCGCCAGGTGTCGAGGGTGTGGCGTTCGCGTTGGCGTTGGTGCCAGCCGGAGAGCATCGGTAGGACGGCGCTGAGGGAGTCGTGTTCCTGGTCTGTCACGTTCAGGGTCTGGGCCACAGCGGTCAGGTCCTGGCGTTCGACCGCCTCCCAGAACCGGGCCTCCACACCATCCCGCTCCCCATCCACCCGAGTGGAGTGGAAGCCGCCGCGCTCGCAAGCCAGTACCGCTCACGCTGGAACGGATAGGTGGGTAGGTCGACTCGTTGAGCTTGAGTCCCTGTGTAGAGGTGTTCCCAGGTGATGGGGAGGCCGTGGGTGTGGGCTTGGGCGAGGGAGGTGAGGAAGCGGCGGGGGCCGTCCTCATCGCGGCGCAGAGTCCCGATGACCAGGGGTTCGATGGTGTCGTTGGTGGCGGGGTCGGAATCGGTGGGGTCGAGGGTGTCGTGGATGGTGTGGGTGAGGACGGGGTGGGGGCTGGTTTCGATGAAGGTGTGGTGTCCGTCGGCTGCCAGGGTGTGGAGGGCGTCGGCGAGTCGGACGGGTTGGCGGAGGTTGTGGTACCAGTAGCCGGCGTCCATGTCCGGTCCTGTGATCCACTGGCCGGTGACGGTGGACAGGAGAGGGATGCTGGGAGCGGCTGGCGTGATGGACGCCAGGCTGTTACGGATTTCGTCCTCGACCGCTTCCACCTGGGGGCCGTGTGAGGCGTAGTCGACGGGGATACGCCGGGCCCGAATGTCCTGCTTCGCGCACTCGGCCAGGAGTTCCTCCACCGCCTCCGACTCGCCAGAGACGATCACGGTGCGGGGGCCGTTGATGGCGGCGATGGCCAGTCGCCCCTGCCAGGCGGCCAGTCGTTCCTCGGCCTCGTCCACTGACAGGGATACGGAGGCCATGGCGCCGTGGCCGGCCAGGCGGGCGAGGGCGCGGCTGCGGAGGGCGACCACCGCCGCGGCGTCGTGGAGGGTGAGTGCGCCGGCGATGTGGGCTGCGGCGATCTCGCCTTGGCTGTGGCCGATGACGGCGTCGGGGTGGATGCCGCAGGCCTGCCACATGCGGGCCAGGCCCACCATGACCGCGAACAGTACCGGCTGGATGACATCCACCCGCTCCAGCGACGCCGCGCCATCCGCCTGCCGCAACACCTCCCCCAGCGACCAGTCCACGTAAGGTGCCAGAGCCTCCTCACACGCTTCGATGTGTTCGCGGAAGACCACTGAGGAGTCCAACAGATCGGCCGCCATGCCGGCCCATTGGGAGCCTTGGCCGGGGAAGACGAATACGGTCTTGCCGGTGGGGGTTGTGGTGTTGCCGGTGATGACGTGTGGGGCGGGGTCGGGGGTGGTGAGGGTGTGGAGTCCGTTGAGGAGTTCGTCGCGGTCGCGGCCGAGGATGACGGTGCGGTTTTCGAAGCTGGTGCGGGTGGTGGCGAGTGACCAGCCCACGTCGACCGGGTCCAGGTCCGGCCGGTCCTGGAGGTGGTGCCGTAGTCGTACCGCGAGATCCCGTACCGCTGCCTCACCCCGCCCGGAGATCAACCACGGCACGACCCCGGATTCCAAGACCCGCTCGCGTCCTTCATTGCCCATGTCGGAAGGCGTGCCGCCGGCTGGTTCTTCGACCTGAGATGGCTCCTCGAGGATGAGGTGGGCGTTGGTGCCGCTGACGCCGAAGGAGGAGACGCCCGCGCGGCGGAGCCGGTCGGTGCGGGGCCAGGGCCGGGCCTTGGTCAGAAGCGACACGGCCCCGGCGGACCAGTCCACATGCGAGGTGGGCGCGTCCACGTGCAGCGTCTTGGGCAGCAGCTCATGCCGCATCGCCATGACCATCTTGATCACCCCGGCCACACCGGCCGCGGCCTGGGTATGGCCGATGTTCGACTTCAACGACCCCAACCACAAAGGCCGGTCCGCGGAGCGATCGCTGCCGTAGGTGGCCAGCACCGCCTGGGCCTCGATGGGATCGCCGAGGGTGGTGCCCGTGCCGTGAGCTTCGACAGCGTCTACATCGGCTGCCCTCAGATCCGCGTTGGCCAGGGCCTGGCGGATGACGCGTTGCTGGGACGGGCCGTTCGGCGCGGTGAGACCGTTGCTGGCCCCGTCCTGATTGACCGCGCTGCCCCGCACGACCGCCAGCACCGGGTGGCCGTTGCGGCGGGCTTGCGACAGTGGTTCAAGGAGCAGCATCCCCGCGCCCTCGGCCCACCCCGTGCCGTCCGCGCTCTCGGCGAATGCCTTGCACCGCCCGTCCTCCGCCAGCGCACGTTGTCGGCTGAACTCCACGAAGCTGAAGGGGCTCGACATCACCGTCACGCCGCCGGCCAGGGCCAGGGAGCACTCGCCGGAGCGCAGGGCCTGGCAGGCCAGATGCAGGGCTACCAGCGACGACGAACAGGCGGTGTCGATGGTGACGGCCGGGCCCTCCAGGCCGAACGTGTAGGACAAGCGGCCTGACATGACACTGGTCGCGTTGCCCGTCACGACATAGCCTTCGACGCCGTCGGCGGCCTCATGGAGACGTGGGGCGTACTCCTGCGCCGCGGCACCTACGAAGACACCGATCTGCTTCCCGTGCAGCGAGGTCGGGTCGATGCCCGCCCGTTCCACGGCTTCCCAGGAGGTCTCCAGCAGCAGTCGCTGCTGCGGGTCCATCGCCAGCGCCTCGCGCGGAGAGAGACCGAAGAAGGCAGGGTCGAACTCGGCCGCGTCGTGCAGGAAACCCCCCTCGCGCACATAGGACTTGCCCGGCTGGTCAGGGTCGGCGCTATAGAGCTTGAGGAGGTCCCAGCCACGGTCGGTCGGAAAGCCCGAGACGGCGTCGCCGCCCGCGGCCACCAGGTCCCACAGAGCCTCCGGAGACGACACGCCCCCCGGGTAGCGGCATGCCATCCCGACGACCGCAATCGGTTCGTCCGGTGAGGAGAAGGTCACGGCGAGCGGTGAAGCCGGGCTGCTGTGGGTGTCGAGAAGCTCAGCACACAGATAGTCGGCCAGAGCGGTAGGCGTCGGATAGTCGAAAACCAAAGAGGTAGGTAGCTGGAGGCCGGTGGCCGCGGCCAGCCGGTTGCGTAGTTGCATGGCTGTGAGTGAGTCGAAGCCGAGCTGGCTGAAGGCACGGTCGCCGCGTACCGCTTGGGAGTTGGGGTGCCCGAGTGTGGTGGCGGCGTGGGTTTGGATGAGGTTGAGGAGGGTGGGGTGTCGTTTGGTGGGTGGGAGGGTGGTGAGTTGTTGGTGGAGGGTGGTGGGTGTGGTGGGTTGGTTGGTGTGTGGGGTGGGTGGGTTGGTGTGTGGGTTGTGTTGGTGTGTTTCGGGGATGTCGGTGATGAGGGGGTTGGGGTGGGTGGTGGTGAGGGTGGGGGTGAGTTGGTTCCAGTTGATGTTGGCGATGGTGGTGATGGTGTTGGGGGGTGTGTGGGTGAGTGCTGTGGTGGCGAGGTGGGGTGGGAGTGGGGTGAGTCCGTGGCGTTGGAGGTGTTGTTGGGTGGTGGGGTTGGCTGCCATGCCGGTGTGGGCCCAGGGTCCCCAGGCGATGGAGGTGGCGGGGAGGTTGTGGGTGTGGCGGTGGTGGGCGAGGGCGTCGAGGTAGGCGTTGGCGGCGGCGTAGTGGGCTTGTCCGGGGCTGCCCAAGGTGGCGGCGGCGGAGGAGAAGAGGATGAAGGTGGTGATGGGGTGGTTTTGGGTGAGGTGGTGGAGGTTGTGGGCGGTTTGTTTTTTGGCGTGGAGGGTGGTGTTGAGTTGGTGGGGGGTGAGGTTGGTGAGGGTGGCGTCGTTGAGGGTGGCGGCGGTGTGGATGACGGTGGTGAGGGGGTGTTGGGGTGGGATGGTGTTGAGGAGTTGGGTGAGGTCTTGGGGGTTGGCGGTGTCGCAGGCGGTGATGGTGACGTGTGCGCCGAGTTCGGTGAGTTTGGCGTGGAGTTGGGTGGCGCCGGGTGCGTTGGGTCCGCGTCGGCTGGCCAGCAGTAGGTGGGGGGCGGTGTGGTGGGTGGCGATGTGGTGGGCGATGTGGGTGGCGAGGGCTCCGGTGCCGCCGGTGATGAGGGTGGTGCCGTGGGGGTTCCAGGGTGGTGTGGTGTGGGTGGGTGGTGGTGTGGCGTGTTGGAGTCGGGGGGTGTGGAGTCCGTTGGGTCGGATGGCGAGTTGGTTTTGTTTGTGGGGGTGGTTGGTGGGTGTGGTGATGTGTTGGAGGGTGGTGGTGATGTGGTGGTGGGGGTAGTTGGGGGTGGTGGGGTGGTCGATGAGGCCGCCCCAGTTGTGGGGGTGTTCGAGGGCTGTGGTGTGGCCGAGTCCCCAGATGAGGGCTTGGGTGGGGTTGTTGAGGGGGTCGTGTGGTCCGGTGGTGGTGGCGCTTTGGGTGATGCACCACAGGGGGGTGTTGGGGTGTGTGGTGTTGAGGGTTTGGATGAGGGTGAGGGTGGTGTGGGTGCCGTTGGGTGTGGCGGTGTGGGTGGGGTGGGGGTTTTCGTCGAGTGCGAGGAAGGAGAGGATGTGGGTGGGGGTTGGGGTGGTGTGGGTGAGTTGTTGGGTGAGGGTTTGGGTGTTGGTTGTGGTGGGGTTGATGGTGATGGTGTGGTGGGGGATGTTGTGGTGGTTGAGGGTGTTGGTCCAGGTGGTGATGGGTTCGGTGGTGGTGGGGTTGGTGGGTGTGATGAGGAGGATGTGGTGGTTGGTGGTGAGGGGTGTGGGGGGTGGTGGTGCGGGTTTCCAGGTGGTGGTGTAGCGCCAGGTGTTGATGATGGTGTGGTCGCGTTGTTGGCGGTGCCATTGGGCGAGGGTGGGGAGGAGGGTGTTGAGGCTGGTGTGGTGTTCGGTGTTGTGGAGTTGGAGGGTTTGGGTGAGGGTGGGGAGGTCTTGTTCTTCGATGGCTTGCCAGAAGCGGGAGTCGATCCCACCCCCAACAGCGGTGAGCTCCTGACCTGTCGCCGACACATCTCCCTTCTCCGCAGAACCTTTCAGCCAATAGCGCTGGCGTTGGAAGGGGTAGGTGGGGAGGTCGACCCGTTGGGGTTCGGTGTCTGTGAAGGCTTGTTCCCAGGTGATGGGTAGGCCGTGGGTGTGGGCTTGGGCGAGGGCGGTCATGAGGGTGTCGGTTTCGGGCCGGTCGCGTCGCAAGGTGGGTGCGATGACAGTCGCCTTGAGTGCCTGTTCCTCGTGGTCCACATCTGTGTTGTGGAGGGTGGTGTGGGCGAGGGTGGTCAGGACGGCGTCGGGTCCCAGTTCGAGATAGGTGCTGGTGTCGTGCTCGGCGAGCCATTGGAGTCCGTCGTGGAATCGGACGGTGGCTCGGGCTTGTTCGGCCCAGTACTGGGGTGAGCAGGCTTGTTCGTCGGTGAGAGGCCGGCCGGTGAGGTTGGAGACCACCGGTAGCCTGGGCGGCTGGAACGACACCCGCTCCAAGGTGGTTTCGAACTCGTGGAGCATGGGGTCGATGTGGTGGGAGTGGAAGGCGTGGCTCACCCGCAGGGGCGTCGTCCGACAGCCGGCCTCACGCCAAGTGTGGCGTAGCGTGTCGATGGCGTCTGTGTCGCCGGAGACCACCATGGCGGTCGGCCCGTTGACCGCTGCCAGCGACACCCGCCCCTCAAAGCCTTCGTGCTCCAGGGCTTGGCGTACGGTCTCCTCCTGGGCCTCGACCGCGAGCATCGCTCCACCGGCCGGCAGGTTCTGCATCAGCCGGCCGCGGGCGGTGACCACGGTGCACGCGTCGGGTAGGGACCACACCCCGGCCACATACGCGGCCGCCACCTCACCCACCGAATGACCCAGCAGATAGTGCGGGGCCAGGCCCCATGTTTCCAGCAGGCGGAACAGCGACACCTCCAACGCGAACAACCCCGCCTGCGTATACACCGTCTCATCCACCAACCCCGAGCCACCCACCCCCGGCCCACAGTCACCGGACCCGGATCCACCGACCCCCGGATCGGTGAAGACCACCTCCCGCAACGGACGCTCCAAGCCCGCGTCCAGGAACCCGCACACCTCGTCCCATGCCCGCGCGAAGACAGGGAACCGCTCATACAGCTCCCGCCCCATCCCCACGCGCTGCGCGCCCTGTCCCGTGAACAAGAACGCCAGCCGCCCACCCCCACCCACACTCGTGCCCGAAGCGCCACCGCTTGAGGTGGCGGCGGTGGCGGTGGGGACGCTGCCGGTGATGACCCGGTCGGCCGGTTCGCTGGTCGCCAGCTGGTGGAGGCCTTCCAGCAGCTCCTCCCGGTCTCGGCCCAGGACCACGGCGCGGTGCTCGAACGACGATCGGGTGGTGGCCAGCGACCAGCCCACATCCGCCGGCCGAAGCTCCGGACATGCTTGGGTATGCGTCCGCAACCGCACCGCCTGCTCCCGCACGGCGCCCTCATCGCGTCCGGAGAGCAGCCAGGGAATCATCGTGGGGGCTCGCACCGGGTCCACCGCACGCTTCGGATCGGTGGCCGTTGGTTCGGTCGTGTCCGGATCCGACGCTTCCGAGGGCAGTTCATCGGAAGCTGGAGGTTGCTCGAGAATGAGGTGCGCGTTGGTGCCGCTGACGCCGAAGGAGGAGACCCCGGCGCGACGAGGCTGATCTGTAGAGGGCCAGGGCTTCGCTTCGGTGAGCAGGGATACGGCTCCTGCGGACCAGTCCACGTGTGGGGTGGGCGCGTCGACATGCAGCGTCTTGGGCAGCAGCTCATGGCGCATCGCCATGACCATTTTGATCACCCCGGCCACGCCGGCGGCGGCCTGCGTGTGGCCGATGTTGGACTTCACCGACCCCACCCACAGAGGTCGCTGCGCGGGGCGGTGCCGACCGTATGTCGCCAGCAGGGCCTGGGCCTCGATGGGATCCCCGAGAGTGGTGCCGGTGCCGTGGGCCTCCACCGCGTCGACATCGTCCGCGACGAGACCCGCGTTGGCCAGGGCCTGGCGGATCACCCGCTGCTGGGACGGGCCGTTCGGCGCGGTCAGCCGACTACTGGCCCCGTCCTGATTGACCGCGCTGCCCCGCAGCACCGCCAGGACCTGATGGCCGTGGCGTCGAGCGTCCGACAGCCGTTCCAGTACGAGCATTCCGGCGCCTTCGCCCCAGCCGGTGCCGTCCGCACTGGCGGCGAACGCCTTGCACCGTCCGTCCGCGGCCAGTCCTCGCTGCCGACTGAACTCCAGAAAGACGCCTGGCGTGGACATCACCGCCACGCCGCCGGCCAGCGCCATCGAGCACTCGTCGGCCCGCAGTGCCTGGCATGCCAGGTGCAGAGCCACCAAGGAGGAGGAACACGCGGTGTCCACCGTGATGGCCGGGCCCACCAGCCCCAGGGTGTAGGCCACCCGGCCCGACACCACACTGGTCGCGTTGCCCGCGAGTAGATAGCCCTCGACTTCCTCGGGCGCCTCACTCGAATTCGGGGCATAGCCCTGGGAACCGGCTCCGGCGAAGACACCGGTCTGGCTGCCCTTGAGTGAGGCCGGATCGATGCCCGCCCGCTCCAGGGCCTCCCAGGCCGTCTCCAGCAACAGCCGCTGCTGCGGATCCATCGCCAGCGCCTCACGCGGCGAGATCCCGAAGAACGCCGGATCGAACTCGCCCACGTCATAGACGAAGCCACCGGTACGCGCATAGGACTTACCCGGCTGCTCCGGATCCGGGTCGTAAAGCCCCTCCAGATCCCATCCGCGATCGGTTGGAAACCCGGAAATCGCATCGGTGCCGGCGGCCACGACCTCCCACAACGCCTCAGGAGAGGTTGCTCCTCCTGGAAAGCGGCAGGCCATCCCCACCACGGCAATCGGCTCGGTCGACGCGGTGACAAGCTGTTGGTTCTGCTGCCGAAGCTTCTCGTTCTCCTTGAGAGACGCTCGTAGTGCTTCGACGACCTTGTCACCAGATGAAGTCACCGTGATCTCCAAAAATCCGAATCCGCGCCATATGGGAGTGGCAGATTTCCGATAGTCGGGATTTGAATATCGATGGGGGATCGCTTGTTCTGGCCGGTTCGGCCGGCGTTCAATGGTGAGTAGTGGAACCGGTGGTGAGCAGGCTCTCGGCATGAGGGCGTGCGAATGCCGTCACCGAGCGATGGATTGCCTCTTCAGGTTGGCGGGAGCACAGAGAACTGGCAACCCCTAAGATCCTTGAGAATTCCTAGAACTGCGTGAACGGCCCCTTCGGGAGATGTGGCCATGACGATATGATCCCGCGCGTTCATGGCTCCGCGGATATGAACGCATGTGCGTTCACTCGTCGACTTGAGGTTCCGTGGTAACAGGTATTGAGGTAGGGGGGATTAAGGGGTTGAGGCGGTCAAACCGCGTCGATACCGTCAAGGCCCTGTGCCCGCCTGTGAATACGTAGTTCATGCTGACGGTGAGCCTCATGAAGTCGGATATCTTGCGCCAGAGCCTCATTACTCGGACGACTGTGCTCGCCTCCGCATCTGTGACACCTGTGAACGCTCATGAAGTGAGCATGCGTGCATGTGAGTTCCATGGATACCGAGGTGCTCTCTATGGGTGATGCTGACGTGGTAGCGAGTGAGATCCACGGGCTGGCGGACGAGGCCATCGCCGTCGTCGGACTGTCTTGTCGGCTTCCCCAAGCACCGGATCCGGCCGCTTTCTGGCGAATGCTCACAGCCGGTGAGGACGGCATCGTGCAGGCACCAGAGGGCAGGTGGCACGCGGAGGCACTCCTCGACGGAGACGTGTCCGCGGCCGGCCCGGGAAACATGCGGCGAGGTGGCTTCCTGGACCGGATCGACGAGTTCGATTCCCGATTCTTCGGCATCTCGTCACACGAGGCCGCCGCAATGGATCCGCAGCAGCGCCTGGCCCTGGAGCTGAGCTGGGAGGCGTTGGAGAACGCGGCAATCGTCCCTGAGACTCTCAAAGGTCGCCCCGTGGGCGTGTTCATGGGGGTGATCTGGGACGATCACGCCACCCTGCTACACGGGGAGGGCGCGTGGGCGCCTTCCCTCCCCGCCGCCACCACGCTGCGGCGCAGCGTGACGGCCAACCGTGTGGCCCACACCCTGGGAACGACGGGCCCGAGCTTCACTGTGGACGCGGCTCAGTCGTCATCGCTTGTCGCAGTCCATATGG
Organism: Streptomyces sp. LX-29; assembly: GCF_029541745.1. Lineage (NCBI taxonomy): Bacteria > Bacillati > Actinomycetota > Actinomycetes > Kitasatosporales > Streptomycetaceae > Streptomyces > Streptomyces sp. LX-29. Next base: position 7,902,160 of record NZ_CP089746.1, read on the forward strand.
CCTGTGAAAGCCTGCGCAGGGGAGAGGCGACACACGCGATCGCGGGCGGCGTGCACCTCATGCCCCGTTCGGAGAACGCCACCCTCGGCATGGCCGAGTGCGGAGGTCTGTCACCAGACGGCCGTTGCTACACCTTCGATGCCCGAGCCAACGGCCACGTGCTGGGCGAGGGCGGCGGCATGGTCGTACTCAAACCACTCTCCCAGGCGCTCGCGGACGGAGACCGCATCTGGTGTGTGATCCTTGGCGGCGCGGTGGACAACGACGGCCATGGCCCTTCAGCCGCACGCCCCGCGTCGGCCCAGCAGGGTGTGCTGCGTACAGCCTGTCGGCGCGCCGGCATCGATCCCACCGATGTGCAGTACGTGGAGCTACACGGCACGGGCACCCAAGCCGGTGATCTGGCCGAGGCAACCGCTCTCGGCGCCGTCATGGGCACCGCGAGGCCAGCGGAACGCCCCCTGCTGGTCGGGGCGGCCACCACCAACGTAGGTCACCTGGAGGGGGCGGCAGGCATCGTCGGCCTGCTGAAGACCGCCCTGTGTATCAGACACCGGCAACTCCCACCGAGCCTCAACTACGAGTCGTCGAACCCGCGGATCCCGATGGACGACCTGCGACTGCGGGTGCAGACGCAGCTGAGCCCGTGGCCGGATGAGTTGCGACCGCTGCTGGCCGGAGTCAGCTCCTTCGGCATGGGCGGGACCAACTGCCATGTCGTGGTGTCCGACCGGATTCCGACGTGTGTACCGAGTGCCCGGGTGACCGGTGCACGGGCTCAGGCTGCCCTTGATGACAAGGACGGGAGCCGCCAGGGGCACGAGGAGCACCAGAGGGCGGGGAAAGGAGAAGGGCAGCAGGAGTCGGAGAGCCCTCGTGTGCTTGAGACGGGGCCGGTGCCGTGGCTGGTCTCCGGGCGCGGCCAGAAGGCGTTGCGCGACCAGGCCCTCCGACTGCGTGCCCATGTGCAGGCTCGTCCCGAGCTACGGCCGGCGGACGTGGGCTGGTCCCTGGCCACCACCCGGACGCATTTCGAGGACCGAGCCGTGATCCTCGGCCAGAGCCAGGACGAGCTGGCTGATGGACTGCGAACCCTCAGCGTCGGCGAAGCGTCCACTGACCTGATCACCGGGACCGCTCGTGCCGTCGTGGACAAGACCGTCTTCGTCTTCCCAGGGCACGGTTCGCAGTGGGCGGGTATGGCTGCTGACCTGCTTGAGTCGTCTGAGGTGTTCACCGGGCAGATGGACGCCTGTGAGGAGGCTCTGGCGCCGTATACGGACTGGTCGTTGCGGCAGGTGCTACGGCAGGCGGACGGTGCGGCGTCGCTGGAGCGGGTGGACGTGGCCCAGCCCGCGTTGTTCGCGGTCATGGTGGGTCTGGCACGGATGTGGCAGGCGAGTGGGGTCCAACCCGCCGCCGTCATCGGCCACGGCCCAGGTGAGATCGCGGCGGCACACATCGCAGGTGCGCTGACCCTACGGGATGCCGCGGCGGCGGTCACCCTGCGCGGCCGGGCCCTGGCACGACGGGCGCGTGGCGGCGCGACGGCCTCACTGTCTCATCCGGTGGCAGAGGTCGAGCGTGAGCTCCGCGACGGCCTGGCGCTCCTGGCCCCGGAGACCCCGGACATTCCCCTGTTGTCGACGGTGACGGGGGAGTGGGTCAGCGGACCGGTCATGGACGCCGCGTACTGGCAACGCAATCTTCGCCAGCCGATGCGGTTCTCCGATGCGGTACGCACACTGGCCGCTGATGGATACCACGCCTTCGTGGAAGTCAGCCCCGACTCCGTCCTCGCGGACAGCATCCTCGACGCTCTCGCCGACCGCCACACTGAGCAACCCGACCCCGACCCCGACTCCGACCCGGGCCCCGGCTCCGGGGGCGACTTCGGCCCCAATCCTGGCGTCGGCTCCGACTCCCACCTCGACTCCGGCGGCGCCGTGCGACCGCTGGTCATCGGCACTCCGCGCCGGCACGAGGACGGGTCCCGTCGCTTTCTGACCTCGCTGGCCCGGGCGCATGCCCACGGCGTCCCCGTCGCCTGGGACCGCGTCATCTCCGGAGCCACGGAATCCCGGGTGGAACTGCCCACGTACGCCTTCCAACGCCAGCGCCACCGGCTCGATCCGCTCGCCCTGGATACCAGCGTCTCTGGGCCCGGTAGTGAAGCCGATACGAGCGCCGCCGAAACCGGCACCGACGCTGCGGGGGACCGGTCTGCCGACGGAAGTGTCACCGCTGTCTCGTCCTTGCAAGAACGGCTGCGCGCCGCGTCGGCGGCCGAGCAACACCGGATTCTGCTGGACGTGGTCGTCACCGAGGTGGCCGACATCCTCCTGTACGACCGTCCGGGTGAAGTGGATGAGAACCTCACGTTCAACGAGTTGGGCATCGATTCGCTGACAGCAGTAGCCCTGCGTGACCGCGTGGGAGACACCACAGGGCTGCGGCTGCCCGCCAACCTGGCCTTCGACTACCCCACCCCCACCGCGCTGGCCGACCGTCTGCGGGTGGAACTGATGGGTGCTGAGGACGAGGCGATGCCGCACGCGGAAGCGTCCGCGCCGCCGGCCGATGAGCCGATCGCGGTGGTGGGGATGGCGTGCCGCTATCCCGGCGGGCTGTCCTCTCCCGAGGCGTTGTGGGATCTGGTGGCGGCGGGAGGCGACGCGATTTCGGGGTTCCCGACCGATCGCGGCTGGGACCTGGAGGGACTGTACGACCCGGAGCCGGGGCAGCCGGGCAAGTCCTATGTACGCGAGGGAGGGTGCCTGCACGACGCGGCCGAGTTCGATCCTGCCTTCTTCGGAATCTCCCCGCGCGAAGCGATCTCGATGGACCCCCAGCAGCGGCTGGTCATGGAAGTCGCCTGGGAGGCGCTGGAGCGCGCGGGTGTCGATCCGGCCTCGCTCAAGGGCAGCGAGACCGGTGTCTTCGTGGGTGCCGCGGCACAGGAGTACGCCCCGCGTCTCCACGAAGCCGAGGACGGCATCGGGGGCTATCTGCTGACCGGCAACATGATCAGTGTTGCCTCCGGCCGGGTGGCTTACACCCTGGGCTTGGAGGGCCCGGCGGTCACCGTGGAGACGGCGTGTTCGTCGTCGTTGGTGGCGTTGCATTTGGCGTGTCAGGCGTTGCGGGCTGGTGAGTGTTCGTTGGCGTTGGCGGGTGGGGTGGCGGTGATGTCCACTCCGGGGGTGTTTGTGGAGTTCAGTCGGCAGCGGGGGTTGGCTGCTGATGGGCGGTGTAAGGCGTTTGCTGAGGGTGCGGATGGGACCGGGTGGGCTGAGGGTGCGGGTGTGCTGTTGTTGGAGCCGTTGTCGCGGGCGGTGCGTCATGGTCATCCGGTCTTGGCGGTGGTGCGGGGGAGCGCGGTCAATCAGGACGGGGCGAGCAACGGTCTGACCGCGCCGAACGGTCCGTCTCAGCAGCGGGTGATCCGCCAGGCCCTGAGGCACGCGGGTCTGTCCCCGCGGGATGTCGATGTGGTGGAGGCCCATGGCACCGGCACGACGCTGGGAGACCCGATCGAGGCGCACGCCATCCTGGCTACTTACGGTCAGGGCCGGCCCGTCGACCGGCCTTTGTGGTTGGGGTCGTTGAAGTCGAACATCGGTCATACCCAGGCCGCGGCCGGTGTGGCCGGGGTGATCAAGATGGTCATGGCGATGCGCCATGAGCTGCTGCCCAAAACGCTGCACGTGGACGCGCCCACCTCCCATGTGGACTGGTCCGCCGGAGCGGTATCGCTGCTGACGGAGGCCCGGCCCTGGCCCCGCACCGGACGCCCACGTCGGGCGGGAGTCTCATCCTTCGGCGTCAGCGGAACCAACGCCCACGTCATCATCGAGGAGCCATCCATGCGCGAAACACGAGCCGGCGGCACGCCTTCCGATGAGGGTAAGGAAGAGCACGAGCCGGTATTGGAATCCGGGGTCGTGCCGTGGTTTATCTCCGGGCGGGGCGAGGGCGCGTTGCGGGACCAGGCGATGCGACTACCGGCGCATGTGCAGGAGCATCCGGAGCTGAAGCCGCTTGATGTGGGCTGGTCCCTGGCCACTACGCGCACGGCTTTCGAGCATCGTGCGGTCGTCCTAGGCCGCGACCGCGAGGAGCTGATCGAGGGGCTTCGACGACTGGCGGCGGGCGACCCCACTGGGCAGGTGGTTACGGGCAGCGCCACGGCTTCGGCGGGTAAGACGGTGTTCGTCTTCCCCGGCCAGGGCTCCCAATGGGCGGGCATGGCGGCCGATCTGTTGGACTCCTCTGCGGTCTTCCGTGAGCAGGTCGAAGCGTGTGAGGAGGCTCTGGCGCCTCATGTGGACTGGTCGCTGGGTGAGGTGTTGCGGCAGGCGGATGGCGCGGCGTCGCTGGAGCGGGTGGATGTCGTCCAGCCGGTACTGTTCGCGGTCATGGTGGGCCTGGCCCGCATGTGGCAGGCATGCGGCATCCACCCCGACGCCGTCATCGGCCACAGCCAAGGCGAGATCGCGGCGGCCCATGTAGCGGGTGCTCTGTCGCTGCCCGACGCCGCGGCGGTGGTGGCCCTCCGCAGCCGTGCCCTGTGCCGTCTGGCCGGCCACGGCGCTATGGCCTCCGTGTCGCTGTCGGTGGACGAGGCCGAGGAACGACTGGCTGCCTGGCAGGACCGGCTGGCCATCGCCGCCATCAACGGCCCCCGCACCGTGATCGTCTCCGGAGAACCGGAGGCGGTGGAGGAACTCCTCGCCGAGTGCGCCAAGCAGGACACCCGCGCCCGCCGCATCCCCGTCGACTACGCCTCCCACGGCCCCCAGGTGGAAGCGGTCGAGGACGAGATCCGCGATGCCCTGGCGTCCATCACCCCGGTCGTACCCACCATCCCTCTGCTGTCCACCGTCACCGGCCGGTGGCTCACGGGGCCGGACATGGACGCCGGCTACTGGTACCGCAACCTCCGTGAACCCGTTCGGCTCGTCGACGCCCTCCACACCCTGGCAGCCGACGGACACCACACCTTCATTGAAGCCAGCCCCCACCCCGTCCTCACCCACACCATCCACGACACGCTCGACCCCGCCCACGCCACCGATGGTGTCGAGCCCCTGGTCATCGGGACTCTGCGCCGTGATGAGGATGGTCCGCAACGTTTCCTGACCTCCGTCGCCGAGGCATACGCTCACGGCCTCCAAGTGACCTGGAGCCATCTCTTCAACAGCACCACAGCACAGCGGGTGGATCTGCCCACCTATCCGTTCCAGCGTGAGCGGTACTGGCTTGCGAGCGCGGCGGCTTCCACTCGGGTGGATGGGGAGCGGGATGGTGTGGAGGCCCGGTTCTGGGAGGCGGTCGAGCGCCAGGACCTGACCGCTGTGGCCCAGACCCTGAACGTGACAGATCAGGAACACGACTCCCTCAGCGCCGTCCTACCGATGCTCTCCGGCTGGCACCAACGCCAACGCGAACGCCACACCCTCGACACCTGGCGCTACAAGATCACCTGGAAACCCCTCCCCACACCACCCCCCACCACTAACACGGTCGACGGCACCTGGCTCGTCATCATCCCCACAAACCAGGCCGACCACGACGCGGTCACCGCCTGCTTGAACTCGCTCGACCAGCTCAGCACCCCCACCCACGTCACCCACATCGACCCCCACACCACCGACCGGGAAGCACTCGCCCAACACCTCCGCAACCACACCGCCGAGCACACGATCACCGGTGTGTTGTCGCTCCTCGCCCTGGACGAGACGCCTCACCCCGACGAGCCGGACGTGCCCGCGGGAACAGCCGTAACCCTCGCCCTCATCCAAGCCCTCACCGACACCGACACCACCGCCCCCCTGTGGTGCGTCACCACCAACGCCGTCACCACCGACCCCACCGACGCCCTCACCCACCCCACCCAAGCACTCATCTGGGGACTCGGTCGCGTCACCGCCCTCGAACACCCCCACCGCTGGGGCGGCCTCATCGACATCCCCACCACCCACACCCAAACCCCAACCACCGGGCAGACGGCCCACACCCACCTCACCACCGCACTCCACCACGCCACCAACACCAAGACCGCTGATCAGGACCCGTGGAAGGGCGAAGACCAACTCGCCGTACGCCCCCGAGGCGTCCTCGCCGCCCGCCTCACCCGCGCCCCCCTCCCCAACCACCCCACACCACAACCCTGGAACCCCAACGGCACCATCCTCATCACCGGCGGCACCGGCGCCCTCGGCACCCACCCATCGCCCCACCTCGCCACCCCACCACCACACCCCCCACCTGCTGCTGTTGACCAGCCGCCGCGGACCCCACGCACCCGGCCACCGAACTCCACACCGAACTCACCGAACTCGGTGCTCAGGTCACCATCACCGCCTGCCACACACCGCCGCTCGACCGACCTCGCCGCCACCCGCGACCTCCCCCTCACCGCCTTCGTCCTCTTCTCCTCCGGAGCAGGCGTATGGGGCGGAGGCGACCAAGGAGGCTACGCCGCCGCCAACGCCTACCTCGACGCCCTCGCCCACCACCGACGCGCCACAGGACTCCCCGCCACCTCCCTCGCCTGGGGAGCCTGGGCCGACACCGGCATGGCAGCCGAAGAAACCTCCACCCGACAACTCAACCGCCGCGGCGTACGAGCAATGGACCCCCAACTCGCCATCACCGCCCTCCAACAAGCCCTCGACCACGACGAAACCTTCCTCACCATCACCCACATGGACTGGCAACGCTTCACCGAAACATTCACCTCCATCCGCCACAGCCCACTCATCACCGACATCCCCGAAGCCATCACGGCGGCCACCGAAACCACCAACCCCGACACACCGACCGACAGCCAGAGCGTCGCCTCGGACCAACTGTGTCGACGCCTAGCGGAACTGTCGGCCCCCGAACAGCTCGAAACACTCCTGGACCTGGTGCGGACCCACGCCGCCGCCACCCTGGGCCACTCGTCCCACGAGGGGATCGAGGCGGGGCGCGCGTTCAGGGACATGGGCTTCGACTCGCTCACCGCCGTGGAACTGCGCAACCGACTGCGCACGGCAACCGGACTCGCGCTGCCCACCACCCTGATCTTCGACTACCCCAACCCCACCACCCTCGGCAATCACCTGCGCGATGAGCTCCTGGGACGACGGCCTGCCGTCACCGCGCCCGCCTTGCTCACTCCGGTCATCGATGAACCGATCGCCGTGGTGGGGATGGCGTGTCGGTACCCCGGGGGTATCTCCTCGCCCGAGACGCTGTGGGATCTGGTGGCGGCCGGGACCGACGCGATCTCCGGGTTCCCCAGCGATCGCGGATGGGACTTGGAGGGGCTGTACGATCCCGACCCGGACAGCTTGGGTACGTCCTACGCGCGTGAGGGTGGGTTCCTCTACGACGCGGGCGAGTTCGATCCGGCGTTCTTCGGGATCTCTCCGCGTGAGGCGTTGGCGATGGACCCGCAGCAGCGGCTGCTGCTGGAGACGGCCTGGGAGGCATTGGAGCGGGCGGGCATCGATCCGGCCTCACTCAAGGGCAGCCAGACCGGTGTCTTCGCTGGTTCCAGCAGCGGTGACTACGCAACAACCCTGAGCAAGGCACCGGCTGAAGTCGAGGGCTATCTGCTCGCGGGCAACGCGACGAGCGTGGTGTCGGGCCGGGTGGCTTACACCCTGGGCTTGGAGGGCCCGGCGGTCACGGTGGACACCGCGTGTTCGTCGTCGTTGGTGGCGTTGCATTTGGCGTGTCAGGCGTTGCGGGCTGGTGAGTGCTCTATGGCCCTGGCGGGTGGGGTGGCGGTGATGTCGACGCCGGGGGTGTTTGTGGAGTTCAGTCGGCAGCGGGGGTTGGCTGCTGATGGGCGGTGTAAGGCGTTTGCTGAGGGTGCGGATGGGACTGGGTGGGCTGAGGGTGCGGGTGTGTTGTTGTTGGAGCCGTTGTCGCGGGCGGTGCGTCTTGGTCATCCGGTCTTGGCGGTGGTGCGGGGGAGTGCGGTCAATCAGGACGGGGCGAGTAACGGGCTGACCGCGCCGAATGGTCCGTCTCAGCAGCGGGTGATCCGCCAGGCCCTGGCCAACGCGCGCCTTGATGCAACCGACGTCGATGTGGTGGAGGCGCACGGCACCGGCACCACGCTGGGAGACCCGATCGAGGCACAGGCCGTGCTGGCCACCTTCGGCCAGGACCGGCCCGTCGACCGGCCTTTGTGGCTGGGATCGTTGAAGTCCAACATCGGCCACGCCCAGGCCGCCGCCGGTGTCGGTGGAGTGATCAAAATGGTCATGGCGATGCGCCATGAGCTGCTGCCCAAGACCCTGCACGTCGACGCGCCCACCTCGCATGTGGACTGGTCCGCAGGAGCCGTGTCCCTGCTCACCGAAGCACAGCCCTGGCCACGCGCCGAACGACCCCGCCGGGCCGGCATCTCCGCCTTCGGCGTCAGCGGCACCAACGCCCACCTCATCCTCGAACAACCCCCCACCCCCACAGAACCCCAGCCCACCAAACCGGAAGAAGACGAGCCGACGACCGACCGCGTGACAGGTCGGGAAACCGGGTCGGCCCCGACGGTGATTCCCTGGCTGCTGTCCGCACGAAGTCAGAGCGCAGTGCGGGACCAGGCACTACGGCTGCGCGGCCACCTCCAAACACAGCCCCACCTGGAACCAGCCGATGTGGGCTGGTCACTGACCACCACCCGATCGTCGTTCGAGCACCGCGCCGTGGTCCTGGGCCGGGACCGGGAGGAGCTGCTGGAAGGCCTCCATCAGCTGGCGACTGGCGAGCCGGCCGATCGTGTCATCACCGGCAGCGTCCCCACCGCCACCGCCACCGCCATCGCCGCCACCTCAAGCGGTGGCGCTTCGGGCACGAGTGTGGGTGGGGGTGGGCGGCTGGCGTTGTTGTTCACGGGACAGGGCGCGCAGCGGGTGGGGATGGGGCGGGAGCTGTATGAGCGGTTCCCTGTCTTCGCGCGGGCGTGGGACGAGGTGTGCGGGTTCCTGGACGCAGGCTTGGAGCGTCCGTTGCGGGAGGTGGTCTTCACCGACCCGGAGGTCGGTGGATCCGGGTCCGGTGATTGTGGGCCGGGGGTGGGTGGCTCGGGGTTGGTGGATGAGACGGTGTATACGCAGGCGGGGTTGTTCGCGTTGGAGGTGTCGCTGTTCCGCCTGCTGGAAGCATGGGGCCTGGCCCCGCACTACCTGCTGGGTCATTCGGTGGGTGAGGTGGCGGCCGCGTATGTGGCCGGGGTGTGGTCCCTGCCCGACGCGTGCACCGTGGTCTCCGCCCGCGGCCGGCTGATGCAGGACCTGCCGGCCGGTGGAGCGATGCTGGCGGTCGAGGCCCGTGAGGAGACCGTACGCCAAGCCCTGGAGCACGAAGGCTTTGAGGGGCGGGTGTCGCTGGCGGCGGTCAACGGGCCGACCGCCATGGTGGTCTCCGGCGACACAGACGCCATCGACACGCTACGCCACACTTGGCGTGAGGCCGGCTGTCGGACGACGCCCCTGCGGGTGAGCCACGCCTTCCACTCCCACCACATCGACCCCATGCTCCACGAGTTCGAAACCACCTTGGAGCGGGTGTCGTTCCAGCCGCCCAGGCTACCGGTGGTCTCCAACCTCACCGGCCGGCCTCTCACCGACGAACAAGCCTGCTCACCCCAGTACTGGGCCGAACAAGCCCGAGCCACCGTCCGATTCCACGACGGACTCCAATGGCTCGCCGAGCACGACACCAGCACCTATCTCGAACTGGGACCCGACGCCGTCCTGACCACCCTCGCCCACACCACCCTCCACAACACAGATGTGGACCACGAGGAACAGGCACTCAAGGCGACTGTCATCGCACCCACCTTGCGACGCGACCGGCCCGAAACCGACACCCTCTTGATCGCCCTCGCCCAAGCCCACACCCACGGCCTGCCCATCACCTGGGAACAAGCCTTCACAGACACCGAACCCCAACGGGTCGATCTCCCCACCTACCCCTTCCAGCGCCAGCGGTATTGGCTGAATGGTTCTGCGGGGCTGGGGGATGTGTCTGCGGCGGGTCTTGAGGTGTCGGGGCATCCGTTGTTGGGTGCGGCTGTTCAGTTGGCGGGGTCCGATGGGTTTGTGTTCACTGGGCGTCTATCGTTGGCCACGCATCCGTGGTTGGCTGATCACGCGGTGATGGACACGGTCCTGCTGCCTGGCACGGCCTTTGTCGAGCTGGCGCTGCACGCCGGTGCCGAGAGTGGTTGCCCCCATCTGGAGGAACTCACCCTCCACGCTCCGCTCGTCCTGCCAGATCAGGCGGGTGTGCAACTCCAGCTCACCCTGGATCCCCCCGACGACGACGGGCGACGCACGCTCACCATCCACTCACGCGTCGAGCTGCCCCGGGACGGCATTCTGGAGGAGACGAGCGGGTGGGTCCGCCATGCCACGGGAGTTCTCACCACAACCGCCCAGAATGCTGCGCCGGTCCGGGCACCGCTGGACGGGATGTGGCCCCCTTCTGACGCCGAACCCATCGATCTGACCGGCCTCTATACCGGCCTGGCCGAAGCCGGATTCGACTATGGCCCCGGCTTCCAATGCCTCCAAGCCGCCTGGCGGCGCGGTACGACAGTCTTCGCCGAGGCCACCCTGGCCGAAGATCACGCCCACGAGGCCGGCCAGTACGCCCTGCATCCGACACTCCTGGCCGCCGCCCTGCACGCCGCCACCTTCGCCGCCGCCCCCGAGAGCCGGTCGACGTCCGAACGCCACGACCGGCTGCCGTCTTCTTGGCGGCGTGTTTCCTTGCATGCGAAGGGCATGGGCGCCTTGCGCATGTGTCTGACTCCCAGCGGACCGGACACGGTCGCCGTAACTGTCACTGATGGCCGCGGCGCACCAGTGGCCGAAGTCGCTGGCCTTGTTACTCACCCCGTCACTTCCGAACAGCTCTTGGCTACCTGCCCTGCCACCACGCACGATCATCTGTACCAACTGGAATGGACCGCCGTTCCCTCCGCACCGCCCACCACCACCCTCACCGGGCAGTGGGCCGTCATCGATGACGACCCCCTCGACCTGAGCGCCGCGCTGACCGCCACCGGAACCCCCGTCGACACCCACACCGACCTCACCGCCCTGATCCACACTCTCGACTCCGGCGCGGCACCCCCCGACACCGCCATCCTCACCGTCCACCACTGGCACACCCACACCCACACCCGCCACCCCCAAAACGAGACCGGTGCCGACATCGCCACCGCCACCCGCGGCGATGGGGATCCGCCCGAGTGGGCCGTGGCAGCTCAAGAGACAGCCGAGCAGGTCCGCACGGTGGCACACCGCCTCCTCACCTGGGTACAGGCATGGCTGGCCGAACCCCGCCTGACCGGAACCCGACTGGTCATCGTGACCCAAGGCGCCGTCACCACCGGCCCCGACGACCCCGCCCCCGACCTCGCCCACGCACCCGTATGGGGACTGATCCGCTCCGCCCAAGCCGAACACCCCGACCGCTTCCACCTCCTCGACCTCGACACCCACCCCACCTCCACCACCCACGCCCCCACAGCCGCCCTCAACACCACAGAGCCCCAACTCGCCCTCCGCCACAGCACACTCCACGCCCCCCGACTCACCCGCACCTCACAAGTGAGCGGGCAGACCGAGGCGGGTTGGTCGGCCGGGTCTCAAGGCACCGTGCTGATCACCAACGGCACCGGCACCGGCACTGTTGGATCCCTGCTTGCGCGCCATCTCGTGGCCCACCACGACGTACGCCATGTGCTGCTCCTGAACACCGACAGCGAGCGGGCCTGCGACGCCGCAGAACTACAGGCTGAACTGACTGATGCGGGCGCTCACGTCACTATCAGCACCTGCGACGCCACCGACGCCCATGCCCTGGCCGACCTTCTCGCCACTGTCCCCGTAGAGCACCCGATCACCGCGGTCATCCACACCGCGGACGCGGCCGATGTCGTTGGTGCGCTGGAGGGCGGTGGCCTCAATGACCTGACCTGCGAGGGCCTGGACGCTGTCCTGCGGGCGAAAGTCGACGCCGCGCTCAACCTGCACCACCTCACACGCCACGCAGACCTCGCCCACTTCACCCTCTTCTCCTCCGCCTCCGGCGTCTTCGGGGCACCGGGCAAGGCCGATTGCGCCGCCGCCAACACCTTCCTCGACGCCCTCGCCCACCACCGCCACACCCACCACCTGCCCGCCCGTTCCCTCGCCTGGGGACTCTGGGCCACCACCAGCGGCACGATCAACCAACTCGACACCACCGGCCCAACCCACCTCAACCGCTCCGGCATCCACCCCCTCAGCGACCAACAGGCACTCACGCTCTTCGACACCGCCCACACGACCCCGCACCCCTTCCTCCTGCCCATCCACCTCGACTCCGCGGGCCTACGCGACCGAGCGACTCAGATCGCCCTCCATCCCCTGCTCCGGAGTCTCGTCCCCACTCGACGTGGCTCCGCCGCTCCAGCCCGACCCACCGCCGCCAACGCCGACAGCCTTCGTGTCAGCCTCGCCCCCCTTGCCGCACCGGAACAGCACGAGCTCCTCCTGGACATCGTCCGCACGCACGCCGCCAACACCCTCGGGTACGCGTCACCCCATGACCTTCAGGCGAGTCGTGCCTTCGCTGACCTGGGCTTCGATTCCTTCACCGCCGTCCAGCTCCGCAATCGGCTGAGCGACGTCACCGGGCTGCGGCTGCCCGCCGGCCTGCTCTTCGACCACCCCACCCCGGAGGCGCTGGCCGTTCACCTATGTGTCGAGCTTCTGGGGGACCGAGGCGAGAAGGCTCCGCTGGTTCCCGAGGTCGCCGCGGTGGTGGCGGAACCGATCGCAGTGGTCGGCATGGCATGCCGCTTCCCAGGGGGAGCCTCGTCTCCCGATGCGTTGTGGGACCTGGTGGCCGCCGGAGCCGATGCGATCTCGGGCTTCCCCGTCGATCGCGGCTGGGATGTCGAACGACTCTATGACCCAGACCCCGGGCGGCCTGGCAAGTCCTATGTACGCGAGGGCGGATTCCTCCATGAGGCGCCTGAGTTCGACGCGGCCTTCTTCGGGATCTCGCCGCGTGAGGCGCTGGCGATGGATCCACAGCAGCGACTGCTGCTGGAGACCTCCTGGGAAGCCGTGGAACGCGCGGGCATCGACCCGACCTCGCTGAAGGGCAGCCAGGTCGGTGTGTTCGCGGGGGTCGCGTCCCAGGAGTACGCCCCACGTATCCAAGAGGCGCCGGACAGCGTCGAGGGCTACTTGTTGATGGGCAATGTGACCAGTGTCGCCTCTGGTCGCGTGGCGTACACCCTGGGCTTGGAGGGCCCGGCGGTCACGGTGGAAACAGCGTGTTCGTCATCGCTGGTGGCCCTGCATCTGGCCTGCCAGGCCCTACGTACTGGCGAGTGCTCCATGGCCCTGGCCGGCGGTGTCACGGTGATGTCGACGCCGGGCGGATTCGTGGAGTTCAGCCGGCAGCGAGGACTCGCCGCCAATGGGCGGTGCAAACCGTTCTCCGCGAGCGCGGACGGGACCAGCTGGTCCGAAGGCGCGGGCATGCTCCTGTTGGAGCCGTTGTCTCAGGCTGAGCGTAACGGCCACCCGATTCTGGCAGTCGTACGGGGGAGTGCGGTCAACCAGGACGGGGCCAGCAACGGTCTGACCGCGCCGAATGGTCCGTCTCAGCAGCGGGTGATCCGCCAGGCCCTGACCAACGCCGGTCTGGCGACGAGCGATATCGACGCGGTGGAGGCCCACGGCACGGGCACCGCGCTGGGGGACCCGATCGAGGCGCACGCCCTGCTGGCCACATACGGTCAGGACCGCCCCGCCGAGCGGCCCCTTCGACTGGGGTCGCTGAAGTCGAACATCGGTCACAGCCAGGCTGCCGCCGGTGTGGCCGGGGTGATCAAGATGGTCATGGCACTGCGGCGAGAGGTGTTGCCGAAGACCCTGCACGTCGATGCGCCCACGCCGCATGTGGACTGGTCCGCCGGAGCGGTGAGCCTGCTCACCGAAGCGCAGCCCTGGCCACGGACCGATCGGCCCCGTCGCGCGGGGATCTCCTCCTTCGGCGTCAGCGGGACCAACGCCCACCTCATTCTGGAACAGTCTCCCACCTCCGTCGAGCCACCTGGGTGGGCTTCTGACCAGGCAGGCGAGGGGGACACAGGGGCGGAGTCGGCGCGGGAGCCCTCCTCGGAGCCGATGGTGGTCCCGTGGCTGATCTCCGGACGCGATGAGGGTGCCGTGCGGGAGCAGGCGGTGCGGTTGCGGGCGCATGCGCAAGCATGTCCGGAGCTTCGGCCGGCGGATGTGGGCTGGTCGCTGGCCACCACCCGGTCGTCGTTCGAGCACCGCGCCGTGGTCCTGGGCCGAGACCGGGAGGAGCTGCTGGAAGGCCTCCACCAGCTGGCCACCGGCGAACCGGCCGACCGGGTCATCACCGGCAGCGTCCCCACCGCCACCGCCGCCACCTCAAGCGGTGGCGCTTCGGGCACGGGTGTGGGTGGGCGGCTGGCGTTG